>JAQBYC010000005.1 GCA_027623205.1 Pseudomonadota bacterium
TTCGCGAAAATAGAATCGTCTCACTCCAGCAGAATCCCGGCCTCTCGGCAATACTGTCGTGTAGTGTGCCTCTAGTTCATTGGAAATTGTTCTCGCACACGTCATATTGAATTGGGTTCCGAGCAGGCCATGCGTTCAATTCGCTTTATAAAACGCCAGATGGTGTATGTCATACCAGTCTTGATGCTGATGGCGTCTCTTGGCTTGCGATTGGAGAACCCACCGTTTCTACAGGTTTTTCAGTTGAAATTGTTTGATCTTTACAACCAACTGCACCCTCGAGACTATCAGCCCGTGCCGGTTGCAACCCTTGATCTGGATGATGAAACATTGTCTCGCAGCGGCTTGCAATGGCCCTGGCCTAGAAGCAAACTAGCCGAGATGCTGGCCCGATTGTTCAATGCCGGCGCCAAGGTCGTGGCATTTGACGTCGTCTTCGCCGAACCGGATCGGACATCACCGCGGCAAGCTCTATCAATCTGGCTGAACCAACCAAGTTTGGATATGGAAAAGCTGTCACCAGCGGCCAGGGCGTTCTCGAAGCCAATCATCGATTCCATTCCCGACCACGATGAGGCATTTGCCGATATTATCGGCCAGATTCGCGATGCGGCAAAGGACCACGGCGTGATTGCCGGTGTGGTCTTGACCAACGAACTCAGCAAGAACAAGCCAGCGGTAAAAGCGGGTTATGCCGTCAACGGTGACGATCCGTTGCCCTTCCTGAACAATTACTTCGGTGCCGTCGTCAATCTACCCAGTATCGAAGCCGCTGCCTCTGGGATTGGCAGTTTCAATCTGACACCGGAAAGTGACGGTATCATCCGCCGGGTGCCAACTTTTGTACGCATCGACAAGCAGATCTATCCGAGCCTGTCCTTGGAAGCCCTGCGGGTCTTCCAGGGCGCGTCAACCTATATCTTGAAGTCTTCCGGCGCGAATCTAGAGGAAAATTTTGGCGAAAAAACGGGCCTGAACCACATCAAGGTGGGCCGCCTGGAGATACCGGTAGATGGCGAGGGGCGGTTTTGGGTGCATTTCGCCAAATCGACATCGGAACGGGTGATCCCGTTGTGGAAGGTTTTCGAGAAGGACTTCGATCCGGCGCTGGTCGCCGGGAAAATTCTGTTTTTCGGCACATCCGCTGCAGGCCTGAAGGATTTGCGCGCAACTCCCTTGAATCCCGCGGCGGCCGGCGTTGATGTGCATGTACAAACGGTCGAACAGATATTGTCAGGGCATTTTATGGAGCGCCCCGATTGGGCTGACGGCATGGAAAAGGTCTTTATTCTGGTGATGGGGCTGATCTTGATCATTCTGACACCACGCTTTGGCGCCATGCCAGGCGCCGCCATCTCACTGGGCACGGCCATCGGAGCCGTGGCGATGAGTTGGTATCTCTATACCGACAAGTTGCTTCTGGTGGATCCGATCTATCCGGGCATAGCCATTCTGGCTGTCTATTTGTCCAGTTCGGCCATTATGTATCTGCGTACCGAAGCTGAGCGGGAGCGTGTACGCGGCGCCTTTAGTCAATATCTTTCGCCGGCGCTGGTTGAACAACTTGCCAGGGAGCCGGACCGGCTGCGGCTGGGTGGTGAAAGCCGCAACATGAGCTTTTTATTCTGCGATGTACGCGGCTTCACTTCGATCTCTGAATCATTCAAAAGCAATCCGCAGGGTTTGACCCGCCTGATCAACCGCTTCCTAACCCCTCTGACCGACGCCATTCTGGCCCGTCAGGGCACCATCGATAAGTATATGGGCGATTGCATCATGGCCTTTTGGAACGCCCCCATGGAAGATCTGCAACATCCCCAGCATGCCTGTGAATCGGCGCTGGCGATGTTTGAGGAACTGGAAAAATTAAATCAGGACCTTGAGACGGAAGCCCTCGAAAACGGTGAAGAGTATAAACCCTTGAATGTCGGAGTCGGCATCAATACCGGCGATTGCGTGGTCGGTAATATGGGGTCCGAGCAGCGCTTCGACTATTCGGTTCTGGGCGATGCCGTGAACCTGGCCGCCCGTCTGGAAGGGCAGTCCAAGAATTACGGCGTCGGCATCGTCATTGGCGAGGACACGCAGTCGATGATCAATGATGATTTTGCAACCCTCGAATTGGACCTGATCGCCGTGAAAGGCAAAGCGGAAGCCGTGCATATACATACGATCCTGGGTCGGAAGGAAATGTTACAGCAGCAGGACTTTCTCGCCCTGAAAGCACAACATGTCGCTATGCTGGACGCCTACCGTCAGCAGGATTGGGCCAAGGCCCATGAATTGCTCAAGGAATGCCGATCCGCCGATGGCAGCTTTGGCGAATTGTATGACATGTACGAAGAACGCGTCGATTTCTATATGGAAAATCCGCCTGACCCCAGCTGGGACGGTGTCTTTGTCGCCACCACGAAATAGATACGGCAGGGTTGGATCCGTTTTGTATTTGATCTTGCGGCACCACATTCCAAAAAATTCCCATGGTCTTTGATCCATGGACTCATTGAGGCGTCTTTCGGGTGATTTCGGGTGCGTGGCGCGCACCTGCACCCGGCGATGCCCCGCTGTGCGGCGGGCATGCGCTACCCGACGTAGGGTCCGGAGAAACCCGTGCCGCGGGTCGTCCGCAAAACGTCTGGATGGATCCCTATCAGTGCCGCTTGGTATAACCTTTGGCCTCGGCTAACATATTCAGTGTTGGGTGGCGAATGGCGGACGCAACATGAGCGACTTGGAAAAAGTTAACGGGCACAAGCCCAAGGGGCTGCTGCCCATGGCTTTCGCCGCGGCATTGCCGTCGCCGGCGGAAGCGGCAAAGCTTCCTTTTGACGTGGGCGCAGCGCTTTCGGCGGTGGTGCAGCTGCATGCCGAAATTCCGGCCGACGGTTATACTGCGCCCTTCCTGGGCACCGAGCGGGACGGCAATGGCGTGGTCATCGATGACCGCGGCCTGATCCTGACCATCGGCTATTTGATCGTCGAGGCCATGGCGATCGCCGTCAACGCGGCCGATGGGCGCATGATCGCGGCCGAAGTCGTCGCATATGATTATGATACCGGCTTTGGTCTGGTGCGGGCGCTGGAACCTTTGGGCCGGCCGGCCCTGGCCATGGGCCGTTCAGCGGACTTGGCGGTGGGAAATGGGGTTCTGATCGCCGGCCACGGCGGTCACGACGGCGCCATTGGGGCCCGGGTCGTGAGTAAACGGCGATTCGCCGGCTATTGGGAGTATATGCTGGACGAAGCCATCTTCACCTCGCCGGCTCATCCGAATTGGGGCGGCGCGGCCCTGATTGGCCCGGACGGCAAATTATTGGGCATTGGCTCGCTATATGTAGAGGATGCAACCAACAGCCCGGACCCGGTTAGCGGTAACATGTTCGTCCCCATCGATCTTTTACCGCCGGTCTTCGAGGAAATGTTGAGCGAGGGGCGTACGGCGGCATCGCGCCGGCCCTGGATGGGTATGTTCACGGCGGAGGTCGAGGGCCAGGTTGAGGTCATCGGTCTGGCCCAGGATGGCCCGGCGGAACGTTCCGGTCTCCAGAGCGGCGATATCATCGTCAAGGTGAATGGCGAAACCATCGCCTCAATGGCCGATCTGTACCGCAAGGCATGGTCCGCCGGCCCAGCCGGCGTGGACATATCCATGACCGTCCTGCGCGACACCTACGCTTTTGATTTATCCTTGAAATCCGAGGACCGGTATGCGCGTCTAAAGCTTCAACGTAATTATTGATTAGCATGAGCACGAGGAGAAGAAATTTGCAGTCACGCCGGTCATTTCTATTCGGCTGTACAGCCGTTGGCGCAGCGTTGTCCGTGCCGGGTTCATTGTTGGCGGAGGTCACGAGCCAGGCTATCGAGGGCTCGTCAGCCTTCATTGCCGACCTAGCGGGCCGGGCCATCGATATCCTGCAATCCAGCGGCAAGAACTTGGAGCAAAGGGAAGCGCAATTTCACACCCTGTTGTCCAACGGTTTTGATATGCCTTTTATCGCCCGCTTTGCTTTGGGCAAACACTGGCGTAAGGCAACGCCGCAGCAGCGGGCGGACTATCAGGCGCTGTTCGAGGAGTTCATTCTGAAAACCTACAGCCGCCGCATGGGTGGCTATGCCGGTGAAACCTTTGCCGTGTCCGATGCCAGACCTGCCGGCAAAAAGGACGTCATGGTGAAGACCCACATCAACCAGCCAGGCGGGCCGCCGATCAATGCGGACTGGCGCGTCCGGCCACGAAACGGCCAGTACAAGATTATTGACATCATGGTCGAAGGCGTTTCGATGGCCGTCACCCAACGTTCTGAATTCAACGCCGTGGTCGGGCAACAGGGCATTCCGGGCCTGCTGCAGGCATTGCGCGCGCGCACCGAAAAACTCGGCGTGGCTTCATAGCGGCGCCGGGGAGGAATTGAAATGAGAAATGACCCGATCTTTCATTGCCGTGCCGCACGGACGCAGCTTACCCGATGGCCGGGGAAACTGATCCGGAGCTGCCTGCTTCTGGTATTCGTTTTGGCCGGATCCGCGGCAACCGCCAATGCGGCGGACTTCAAAGCCGGCTCCGCGGCTTATCAACAAGGCAATTTTGCCGTTGCCGCGAAAATATGGCGGACCCTGGCGGAGGAAGGGGACGCCAAGGCGCAATACAACCTGGGGATCCTGTTCGATCAGGGTAAAGGCGTGCCCCAGGATCCGACGGAGGCCATACGTTGGTGGCGGCGGTCGGCGGAAGGCGGCTTTCGCGATGCCCAGCACAATCTGGCCAATGCTTATATAGCCGGCGACGGCGTGGCGCAAAGCTACAAGGATGCGGCGCATTGGTTGGAACGCGCGTCTAAAGCGGGCTTGAACCGCGCCAGTTATTCGCTTGGCAAATTGTACCAATACGGTCTCGGTGTGCCGATGGATATAAAACGGGCTGCGATGCTGTTTCAATCGGCGGCGGATGCCGGTTTGGACAAGGCGCAATACAATTTGGCCAAAGCCTATCGTGACGGCGACGGCATTGCCCAGGATAACGCCCTCTCCATCAAATGGTTTCGCCGCGCCGCCGAACAGGGCTATGCCAAGGCGCAAAGCCATCTGGCAACCCGTTTTGCCAGGGGCCAAGGGGTCGACACGGACTTGATGGAAGCCTTCAAATGGATGAGTCTGGCCGCCCGCCAGGGGCATTTGCAGGCGCGGGAAAATCTACGTGTATTGAAATCCCGCCTGACGCCAGAGCAACGGGCGGCAGGCATGCGGCGCGTTGCTGATTTTGTTCCCGTCAAGGAGGACGGTTGAGGAAACGGCGATAAAAAGACGGGTCCGAATTAATGGTATCGCTATTGGCCCGTGGCTGTTTTCCAGGCCGTTATAGGCTCGCCTTGAAGGGGCGGAATTAATGACAAAACGCGGTTCAGTGGCGGCGGCCCTGCTGATTGCTGGTATTTTGTGTTACGGCTGGGCAGCCGCCGCGGCTAGTCCCAAGCCAACCTTCCGCGATTATTTCGAAGCCGCGGTCCGTACCGCCGACAGCGGCAACCAAAACATCGAAAATCGCCGCCGCCGGATAGTCGCGGCGCTGTCGCCGTTGGTTACGCTGGCTATTGTGCAACAACCAGGGCAAATCGACGCCATCATGGGCGCACTGGTCGCCGCCGCGCCGGACGTCGCCCCGGCAATCGCTGAACAGGCCATGACGGAGTTTCCCGGTTTTGCGGGACAAATTGCGGATGCCGCCGGCCTGGAAAGACCTCATATGGCGGTGATGCCAAGCGTTGTGCCCGCGAGGTCAACGCCCTTCCCACGTAGCGAACCTACCGTCCGGCGCGCCAACGGACATACGGCCCGCACCTCCGCCTGGGCGATCTCGGCCATCGCCGATAATCCAGGCGCGTTGGACGATATCATGAGCCGCGCCATTGCCGCGGCCCCAGGCGGTGAGATGGACCTTGTCGCAGCCACGCAGGCGGCCTATCCCGGCTTCGCGCCGCAAATCGCCGCGGCCGCCGCCGCGCCACGCACCGTGTCCCGCCCGCCTTTGACATCAACACCCGAAATGCGGCCCCCGGAAAGATCCCGCGCCGCCGCGCAATATTCGGCAAAACGGCAACCGATCGTGCGGCCTACTGAAGCGCCGGCCCCGGTGGCGCGGGCCCCCGTAACGTACCAAGCCAAGGCACCAAACACCGCCGCGCGGAAAACGCCCGCGGCCCCGGTCGAGACGGCGCAACCAGCTGTCGCCGAGGACGATACTATTGAGATCGACGATCCGTTGGAGCCGATGAACCGGATCATCTTCGCGTTCAACGACACACTCGATTTGATCCTGCTGCGCCCCATCGCCATAGGTTACAACTGGATTTTGCCTGACGTGGCCCGTGAGGCGGTGCGGCGAGCCGCCTTGAACCTGGATGCCCCGGTCATCGCGGTCAACGATCTGTTGCAGGGAGACCTGGCCGATGCCGGTGTCGCCCTGGGCCGCTTTGGCATCAACACCACCATCGGCTTTTTAGGTCTGCTTGACCCGGCGGCAGACTTTGGTTTGAAACGCCATCATGCCGACTTTGGCCAGACCCTGCACAGCCATGACGTAGGCGCCGGCCCCTATTTGGTCCTACCCCTGTTGGGCCCGGCCAGCACCCGTGGCGGTGTTGGCAAGTTGGTGGATATCTTCTTCCAGCCCATGACGTATTTGTTGAGTACCGGGCAAAATCTGGGCGTCGCCGCAACACGCGCCGTGGTCAGGCGCGAGGAACTGCTGGATCCGCTGGATGAATTGCGTGAAAACTCCATCGATTATTATACCGGCCTGAAAGCTGCCTTCTGGCAGGCCCGGCAGGTGGAGTTGAACAAGGGTACCTTGGTTGGCCTGGGCAATGGTGGTGCCGACAAGTTGTTCGACGCCGCCAATTAGGTCAGACCGTTGGCGGCCATTTGCCTTCGACCTGCAGCGCTTCTTCGGTGTCGGGCCAGGGGGGCATGGTCACCGCGACCGCCGCCAGTGGCTGATCACCGACCGCGCGAAACTGGAAATGTGTGCCCAAGGGAATGGTCAGACACACGCCCCGTTCAACCGCCACCACGTCCTCCCGTTCCCCCTGCCGGCGCCACATCTCGCCCCGGCCGTCCAGAAAAAACCAGATCTCCTCGACCGTCTTGTGCGTGACCGCACGCGAGGTTTCGCCCGGGGCCAGGGCAAAGTGGGCCATGCCGCCTCTCTCAAGTCCCAACAGCACCCGCACGTCGGCGCCGTCCGGGGCGGCGACATCCCTGTCCGCAGGCAGCCGCATGGTATCGAAATCGCTCATGGCACCTCCACTTCGCATGGAAAATCCAGGCATCCTGGTTTAAGACCCGCGCCAGCGGCGGCGCGGAAGCGCGGCGATAAAGGTCACTGTAAGCCAGGCGAGGTTTTATTAGCGCATAACGAATCTTGGCCTGGTTCGCGCCCGACCGGCCTATTTCTTCATTACGAATTTAGCAAATGCCACGACCGCCAGAATGAAGAGGAGAATAATTGTCCAATCTGCATAAAGCCCCATGCGTTCGGTGTAAGTAAGCTTTGCCTCGGCATTCTGTTGCGCCGCCATCGCCATCGTCGGAAGCAGCAAACTCAGAAGGAATAAAATAGACATACGCACGGCGATCTCCTCTCGCTGGTTAGGGTCCGGGTCAATTACATAGTGTGACGACGGTCACACCCTAGGGCCTGTTTCCTCGAAACATGCTCGGACTCATAAGAACGGCGCAATTGAACCAATTATTTAAGCCGCGATAGCGGCTCCGATAAACTGAAAATTGCGCTGGCGTGCCACGCTGCCTTCACCGATGACGGAAGTCAAGATCATGGCTTTCAGGATGGCGCAGGAAGCGGATCAGGGTCACGTCGACGCCAGGGTCTAGCATCGAATTCTGAAAATGAAGGCCTTAACGATTTCACCGCGCAGGTCGCCCGGTTGGCGACAACGGCCGCTTCCGCCACCTATGGCTTTTTTCACCGGGACGCATTCCACTTCAAAAGGAGAGACGCGGTAACCGTCCGAGGACGTAATATCGCCGGAACGCTCCACGATTGTTGCCGCCCGCTTCATTATCGATGATAACTTGTCGTCGATGTTGCTGCGACCGGGCAAAGGCAGATGCAGTAGAAATGATCGATGGCGGCAGACGCGAGGTTAGGGGGATATGAGAGCAGTAGTTGTTCATTCACCGGGTGGAATTGACGCTTTGGTGGTAGAGGAAGTGCCGGACCCCAAGCCGGACCACGGTCAGGTATTGATAGAAGTCGCCTTTGCCGGCTGCAATTGGGCCGATACGCAAGTTCGTAGCGGCGCCTACCCACATGCCTATACCTTTCCGGTAATCCCTGGGCTGGAGGTATCCGGCACCGTTCTTGGCCTCGGCGCCGGTGTGGATCACATCGCGGTCGGTGACCGGGTGACGGCTTTGCCAAATATGGGCGGCTACGCCGAGAAATGCGTCGTTGACGCGCCGTTGGTGACAAAATTGCCGGACGCTGTCGGATTGGACGTCGGGGCGGCATTTCCGGTCCAAGCGCTGACTGCATTTCACTTGCTGTACACCGTCTACAATCTGAAAAAAGGTGACGTGGTTCTCGTTCATGCGGCTGGTGGCGGTGTCGGTCTCTTGGTTATTCAAATGGCGGTCAAGGCGGGGGCGCGCGTGATCGGCACCGTTGGTACGGCGGGCAAGGAAAAGAGGGCGTTGCAATACGGTGCCGAACGCATCGTCAATCTAAACCAAGAGGATTTCGTTGCAGTCGTAAAGCAAATAACCAATGGGCGAGGCGCCGACGTGGTTATTGATTCACTCGGCGCCGAGACACTTGATCGGAGTTTTGACGCCGTAAAGATGCTGGGGCATGTGATCAATATCGGTGAAGCACAGGGCAAGCCGTTCAACAATATTCGCGATCGCGTGCTGCCGACGTCGTCGGCTTTTACACGATTTTCGATCAGCCATGTCATGCCCGATCCATTGTTATGGCAGCGCGGCATGGATTTTGTTCTGAACGCCCTGGCGGAGAACTGGCTGGAAATTCCAATCGTGCAAAATATCGCATTGGAAAATGTCCGCGATTTGCACCGTCAGATCGAGGGCCGCCAGGTCGCGGGTAAACTACTGCTCAGAATCTCCGGCTAATTGTTTGCTGCCAAATTGTGCAAATTGGGTCAAGGATATGATTGATTCGTTGGCGGCCATATGCCCTCGCCCGTCTTGTGCGTGACCGCCCGCGAGGGTTCGCCCGGACCCAGCGCAAAGTGGGATCACGCTGCCAACGCGCCTTTCTGTAACAGGCGGCAGCCATTGATGCGCCAAGCCCCCGCCGCATCCTTGACCATGGCGTAAACCGCCAGCACCCGGTGTCCATCGGTCCCGGTGAATATGACCGGTTGAGCCAGTTCCCCGCCGAGAAGGATCAAGTCGCCGAATTCCGCCCGCCGGTGCCGGTAAACCTGCGGGTACCCGGACCGCACCATGGCGATGAAATTTTCGGGGCTTTTGAACAGCTGCTGGATCATCGGCGAGGCGAGGGAATAGGCCGCGCCAGCATCATGGCGCGAGAATGCGCCCAGCTGCCGTATTATGACCGTCTTGATGGCCCCCTGCGCCAAAGTCGAAGGTAAATCCGACGCCCGCGCGCCCATGGCCGAAAGCATCAAGACACCACAAAATGCCGCCCAGAGCGGCAGACGCCCAAAATGAATTTCCATGACCAGCCCTTTCACTTCGCAGATTTGTGACACAAACCTGAGACGCAGTGGCGATTGGCGCGCGCCTCGCACCCGCGGCATGGCTAACGGCGGATTGCCAGCATGGCACCACCATTGCACTTGGAAAACCCAGGCAACCCCGCTTGAAAGCCGCGCCAGAGAGGCCGCATCGGCCTCGCCTTAAGCTTCCGCGCGTAGCTCGACCCGGCGGATCTTGCCCGAGATGGTCTTGGGCAGGGCCGCGCGGTATTCGATCTCGCGGGGATATTTGTAGGGCGCCGTCAGGTTCTTGACGAAATCCTGGATCTCCACCGTTAGCGCGTCCGAGCCCTCGTAGCCCGCCGCCAGAATGACGTAGGCCTTGACGATCTCGCCGCGCAGGGCGTCGGGTTTGCCGACCACGGCGGATTCCGCCACCGCGGGATGTTCAACCAGGGCGCTTTCCACTTCGAACGGAGAGATGCGGTAACCGGCCGAGGAAATGATGTCGTCGGACCGGCCCACGAACCAGATATAGCCGTCCGCATCCCGGGTCGCCGTATCGCCAGTGTAGTACCAGCCATTGCGGAAGGACTTCGCCGTCGCCGCATCGTCACGGAAATAGCCATGAAATAATCCGGGCGGATAGGGATCGGTGATTTTCACCGCGATGTGACCCACGGTATCATCGTCAACGACATTGCCGTCGTCATCGATAATGCCGATATCGATACCCGGCACCGGCTTGCCCATGGAACCGGGGCGGATCTCCATACCCGGATAATTGGCCACGATATTGACCGTCTCGGTCTGGCCATAGCCATCGTGAATATCGCAGCCCGTGGCCGCCTTCCAGGAGCGCATGGCCTCGGGGTTCAGGGGCTCACCCGCGCCGATGCAATGGCGGATGGAGCTGAGGTCATAGGGGGATACATCCATCTGTGCGAACAAACGGTAGACCGTCGGCGGGGCGCAAAATGTCGTGACCTTGTATTTTTCGATCAGTTTCAAGTGCATCTCGGCGTCGAAGCCAGCGGCGTCGTATAGCATGATCGCCGCTCCGGCGATGATCGGGGGAAAGATAATACCCCAGGCCGCCTTGGCCCAACCCGTGTCGGTCAGGGTCCAATGAATATCGTCCCGGCGCAGGCCCTGCCAGTAATTGCAGGTGATGGTATGGGCCAGGCCATAGCTGTGATCCCGGGCCACCATTTTTGGCATCGAGGTGGTGCCGGATGTAAAATAAATCAACATCAGATCGTCGCGGCTGGTCGGCGGCGCCAGGCTGCGGTCAAAGGTATCGGGCGCGCCGGCGCAGGCGCTTTCCTTGCAGGTCCAGCCGTCGCGTTCCTCGCCGATAATGATCAGATGTTCCAGGGTCGGGCATTTGTCCCGCACCGCCTCGACCTTTTCGGCATGCTCTGCGGTGACGATGACGATTTTCGCCCCCGACCGGTTGACCCGGTATTCAATATCGTGGGCGGTCAGCAGATTGGTGCCCGGCATGGCCACGACGCCCATTTTCATGCAGCCGAACAGCACGTGATAGAAGGCCGGAATTCGGGTGATCATGACAAAGGCAAAATCGCCCTTGGCGGTGCCCAGGTCGTTTAGGACATGGGCGAACCGGTTGGAGGCCCGTTCCAGATCGCCATAGCTGTGTTCTGCCGCGCTGGCGCCATCCTTGGCCACCGCGATCAGGGCGGTCTTGTCCGCCCCGGCTGCCTGTTTTGCCAGCACATCGAAGGCAAAATTGAAATCTTCCGGTATCTCCAGCTTGAAGCTGGCCCGCGCCGCTTCGTAGTCGAATGTCCCTACACCATTGCCCATGATCCAACACCTCCCGCCGGTAATCTGCCCTGTTGATTATAGATTATACCAAGTTGCGCCGACGGAAACCCATCTTTCCCCTTGTCGAATGGCCTTGGGCGGTGAAAACTGGCGCCGAAAAACAGTCACTGGCAATTCGTTTGATAAATACAAAGGGGAGAGGCATGAGCCCGACTAGTTCTGGAAGACCAAACCGGCCCGGCGGGCGCTATCAACCAAGGCCGCTGCTGACACCGGGTGGACAAATGCCAAGCCGGACCGGACCGCGGGCCGGCAGCGGCGGCAAAAAGGAAATCCTTTGCGCCTTTGGCGTCGATGTGGATGCGGTGGCCGGCTGGCTGGGCTCGTACGGCGGCGAGGACAGCCCTTGTGATATCTCGCGAGGGCTATTCTCTGGCGAGGTCGGGGTGCCGCGTCTGGTAAAATTGTTCGACCGCTATGACCTGCCCACGACCTGGTTCATCCCCGGCCATTCCATCGAGACCTTTCCCGAGCAATGCAAACTGGTGGTCGATGCCGGACACGAGATCGGCATGCACGGCTATTCCCACGAAAACCCCATCGCCATGACGCCGGAACAGGAAATCGCCATCATGGACAAATGCATCGATCTGATCGAGCGTTTGGCGAAGCGCCGGCCTACGGGCTATGTGGCGCCGTGGTGGGAGTTCAGCCCCGTGACCAACGAACTGCTGTTGCAGCGCGGCATCAAGTACGACCACAGCCTGATGAACGACGATTTCCATCCGTTTTATGTGCGCGTGGGCGATAGCTGGACCCCGATCGACTATTCCAAACATCCGGACGCATGGATGACCCCCCTGGTGCGTGGCCAGGAAACCGATTTGATCGATATTCCCGGCAGTTGGTACTTGGACGATCTGCCGCCGATGATGTTCATAAAATCCGCCCCGAACAGCTTTGGTTTCGTCAATCCACGGGATATCGAAGAGCTGTGGCGCGATCAGTTCGACTGGGTCTACCGCGAAAACGATTACGCCGTGTTCACCATGACCATCCATCCGGATGTTTCAGGCCGGCCACAGGTGTTGCTGATGCTGGAGCGGATTATCGAATATATCACCTCACACGCCGGTGTGCGGTTCTGCACCTTTGATGAAATCGCCGACGATTTCCGCCAACGTTGCCCGCGCGAAGGCGCCGCCGCCGCCGTCACGGCGCCGGCTTAGTCCCGTACCATGTGTGCTTTGTGCGGTGTGCTGGGCGGGCGGGGCCATTGGACCGAAAGCGCGGCCGCGCCGGAGGCCTTTGCCTCCCGGGCGGAGGCCCATACACGGGCACGGGAGCGGCAGACCCGCACCCGGCTGGTGAACCGGGTCTTGAGCCATTATGGCTTGCGCCTGGGCGACTGGTCCGGTGGCAGCCATGTGTTGCGCGGCCCCACCGGGCGCACGGCGCTGGTCAATAACCTGTCCCAGATGTGGGCCGCCGCCGACGATCTGTGCCGCCAGGAATGCGATCCCCTGGACGAGCACTTGCTGCAGCATCTTAGGGGAAGCTGAGAGGTGGGCGCATTCTCCGAACAGACGCCGATCAACGTCATTACCGGCTTTTTGGGCAGCGGCAAGACGACCCTGTTGAAGGGTCTGCTGGCGGCCCCCGATCTGTCGGATACGGCGGTCCTGATCAACGAGTTCGGGGCCGTGGGTCTGGATCACGAGTTGGTGCAGACTGTCGCGGAAAGTACCCTGCTGCTGGACAACGGCTGCCTCTGTTGCGCCATTCGCGGTGACCTGCAAGGCGCCTTGCGTGGCCTGCTCTCGCAACGGCAAGGGGGCCAGGTGCCCAATTTCCGGCGTGTGGTGATCGAAACCTCGGGTCTGGCAGACCCCGCGCCCATCGCCTACACCTTGTTGGCGGAACCGGTGCTGCAGCATCATTTCCGCCTGGGGGGCATCATTACAACGGTGGATGCGGTCAACGGCGGGGGGCAATTGCAACGCTTCCCCGAATCGGTAAAACAGGCGGCCGTGGCCGACCGCCTGATTGTGACCAAGACCGACCTGGCCGAACCGGAGCAGCTTGCGGCCCTGTACACCAGTCTGCGCCGCCTGAACAAATCCGCCCCGATCGTGGAGATAGGCGACGGCGACATCCAGCCCGCCACGTTGTTAACCGATGATATGTATGACGCAGGGGGCCGGGACCGGGAAATCAGCCAATGGCTGGCGGCATATACGGCCGAGGACGCCCTGAACCACGGGGGCGAGGCTGCCCTGATCCACGAGCACGCCGATCACGTTCATTCCTTTGCCCTGACCTACGCCAGCCCCCTGGACTGGACCGCCTTTGGCATCTGGATGACCATGCTGCTGCACCACCATGGCGACAACGTTTTGCGTATCAAGGGTTTATTGAACGTGGCCGGCGTGCCCACCCCGGTCCTGATCAACGGCGTGCAACATATCGTCCACCCGCCCGCCCACCTGCCGGCCTGGCCCGGCGAAGCGCGCCATTCCCGCATCATCTTCATTGTCAGGGATATGGCGCAGAGCCGGATAGAAGCCTCCCTCGCCGCCTTCAACAACCTGGCCAACCCCGACGCCGCGCCGGGCCAGGCGGCCTAAGCCGGCCCTATCGCCGCCGACAAATAGCCTGGTTTAGGAATTAATCACCGAGCGCTGAGTTTGAGCGTTGCGGGCGCCCGCGGCCAGTTGTCCAGCCATCACGGAAGGCGCGCACCAGATGGTGCAGCAGGTAGAACAAAATGGCGAGAATGACCATCAGTATGATCGCCAACAAATGTTCGCCAAATTCGGATCCGATAATGGTGCCGCGATTGACCAGATGCTCCCCCAGCATGGCCACGGCCTGCAGGGTACCGCCGGCACAAAAGATCACCGCGATCAGGATCGCCACCTGCAGGCTGTCAAACACCAGAATTTCGACATTCAGAGCGCTGCCGTCACGGCCAAACTGGCTGCGGAAACTCTGCCAATGGGCGATGACATAACCGACAATTCCCACCAGGGAGGCAAACCAGAACACCACGTTGGAGAAATGTATCTGGGGTATATGGGCCACCAGATAACTTTCAAACGGCTTATAAAAATACAGGAAAATCAGCAATATGATGATGGCGATCAAGCTGATCCAGAATTTCGCCCGCCGCCCCGTCGTTGTCTCTTCAGCCATTTCGCCCCAACCACCATCGTCTTAAGATCGCATCCGGTCCGCATCCGCCGGGATGGTACCTGAAACAAGATGTTTGTCAAAACAGCCCGACATTGTTGTCCAAATTGGCGCAGACGACGCGCTAGCGCAATGCGGGCGCCACATCCTCGGCCAGGCGGCGCAGCTGGGCACGGTCAAGTGAAGGCACGCCCAACATCAGATGCGTGATGCCGGCATCAACCTGCTCCCGCAGGCGCACCCGCACCTCGGCGGCCGGACCAAAAACGGCATGTTGGTCGACATCGAAATCCGGGCCATAATAGCCATGCAGAAACTGGGCCATCTCGGCGCGCGCCTTGGCCCGGTCATTGTCGACGGCGACATAAAGCAGGCGCCCAGCGGTCAAGTCATCAGGGTCCTTGCCAGCCGCCCTGGCGCCGGCTTGCGCAATTCGCCATCCATGCTCGAAATCTTTCGCCGATCCGAACGGCCCCATGATCCAACCGTCGCCAAGCTCGCCTGCACGGCGGATCGCCGCTTCGGCGATGCCGCCAACGAGAATGGGAAGCTTTGCGGCCGGCCGCACAATGGCGCCGTCCAATGGGAAATACGGCCCCGGGTGGGTGACCGGCTCGCCCGCCAAAAGCGCCCTTAGCGCTGTCATACCGTCGCGAAAAACAGCCACGCGCCGGTCCATGGGCACGCCCAGCGCCTGGTATTCCTCCGGACGGCCACCAATCGATACGCCCAAGGCCACCCGGCCACCGGAAAGATGATGCAGGGTCGAGACCTGACGGGCTAAAATGGGTGCCTGACGCAAATTCAAAAGCAGCACCGCGGTCCCCAGCCGCACCCGCTGGGTATTGGCCGCGGCCCAGGACAGGAGCATCAGCGAGTCCGCCAAATGCGCGGCATGAAAGATGCGGTCCTCGACCCAGATCGCGTCCAGCCCCATGGTCTCGATATCCCGGAAAAAGCCGGCATAGGCCTGCCCATCCGCCAGACCCGAGGCCGAGACGCTCGGAACATGTATACCGACCGATACGGATTTTTCCATAAAACCGCCCTTCTAACCTGCGCCTTGACCTGCGCCGTGAAATGCGCCGCCAAATAACATCGGATCCGGCGCCAATTCACCCGAAATATCACCGGAACGAGTTGACCCGCACCCATGGAACGTTAACATGCAGCGTCGACTTTTTGGGTCAATTTTGGGCCGACGCGGGGCAGTCGTTCCCGCACGGACCGTATATGAGTGGGGCGGGCAAAATGGGGCGGCGGAATGAGTAGTCGGCTGGGCGTGGATGTCGGCGGCACTTTCACCGATTTGTTGCTGTTCAACGAGCAGAACAGCGAACTGCGCCTGTTGAAGACACCGTCCACGCCGCAGGACCAATCCATCGGCATCATGAAAGGCATCTCGCAATTGATTGCCGAGGCTGGGATCAGCCCATCCGAGATCAAGGGCCTGTTGCACGGCACCACTGTCTCCACCAACATCGTGCTGGAGGCAAAGGGTGCCAAGGTCGGCTTGCTGGTGACCAAGGATTTCGAACAGGTGCTGCATCTGGCCCGTTCGCAGACGCCGGGGCCCCTGGCCGGTTGGATGATCATGGAAAAGCCCGATCCCCTGGCGGATCTGGAACTGACCCGGGGCATCCCCGAACGGATGAGCGCGCGCGGCGAAGTGTTGACGCCGTTTGACGAGGCGGCGGCACGGCTGGCTGTGCGGGAATTGATCGATGCCGGCGTCGAATCCATCACTGTATCTCTGCTCCATTCCTATGCCAATCCGGCGCACGAGCAGCGCCTTCGTACGATTATCGAGGAAACCGGCAGCGACATTCCCATCTCCCTGTCTTCGGAAATTTTGCCGGAATTCCGCGAATACGAACGTACCCTGGTGACCGTGATGAATGCCTACGTAGGGCCGTCCATGAGGCGCTATCTGGCTAATTTCGAAGAGAAATTGAAGAGCATCCAGTTTTCTCCGCACGTCAATATCGTCCGCTCCGACGGCGGCTTGATGTCGGTGCAACGGGCCTCGGAATCCCCGGTGCATACCATGTTGTCGGGGCCGGCCGGTGGGGTCTCGGGCGCGGCCTTTCTGGCTTCTCTGGCGGGATACGACAACGCCCTGGGTTTTGATATGGGCGGCACATCAACGGATGTGTCCTTGATCCAGAATGGCCTGCCGCTGATCTCGCGGCAGACATCCCTGGGCCATTACCCCATCAAGATACCCTCGGTGGAGGTCCATTCGGTGGGCGCGGGCGGTGGCTCCATTGCCCATGTACCCATGACCGGCGCCCTGCGGGTGGGCCCGGAAAGCGCGGGCGCGGCGCCGGGCCCGGCCTGTTATGGCCTGGGCGGCGAACAGCCAACCGTGACCGATGCCAATCTATTGCTGGGGCGGTTGCCGCCACGATTGCTGGACGGCCAGATGACCCTGGATGTAAAGGCCGCCGAGGACGCGGTGGGCAAGGTTGCCCGTGCCATCGGCCTTGATCTGTACCAGGCGGCCCAGGGCATTCTGGATATCGTCAACGAGAACATGTTCGGCGCCCTGCGTTTGGTATCCGTGCAAAAGGGCCTCGACCCACGTGATTTTGCCCTTGTGGCGTTTGGCGGCGCCGGCCCTCTGCACGGCAACGCCATGGCCATGCTGGGCCATTGCTATCCGGTCATTGTCCCGCCGATACCGGGCGTGCTATCCGCCCTTGGTTTCCTCTACTCCGACGTCAAGAACGAATTCGCACAAACCTATGTGCGCAATATCGCTGACGTGAATGGGGAACAATTGCGTCAAATTTACGATCGCCTGGGCCGCGAGGCGCGCGGCTGGCTGCAGGAAGAGGGGATTGACGAGCGACGCCAGGAACTGAGCTTCCAGGCCGATGTGCGTTATTTCCGTCAAGGCTATGAATTCGCCCTGCAGGTTAGCCCAGATGGCCTGAGCAACGGCGGCCTGGCCGACCTGGAAGCCCGATTTGGCGCGGCCCATGAGCGGCTGTACGGTTTTCGCCTGGAGCAACCCGTGGAACTGGTCAACCTACGTGCGGTCGGCGCCGGCCAGGTTGAAAAGGTGCAATTGCCTCGTTTCGAGCTGGAAGGCCCTGATGCATCGGCCGCGGTGGTTGAACAGCACCGGGTTTATTTTGACGGCGGCTTTTTGAACGCCAACATATATGATCGTAAATTGTTGCGGGCCGGCTATCGCCTGACCGGCCCGGCGGTCATAACCCAGGCGGATTCGACCACGGTCATTCATCCGGGCCACGTGGGTGTTGTGGACCGGTATTTGAATATTCTGATTTCCCCCGAAGGCGGGCAGACAGCGGCGATCGGGGGCACGGGAAGAACATGAACGATCTGAACCCAGAGCGCGGCCGCATTTCCCTCGATGACCTGTTGAAAGCCAACAAGGAACAGTTCGACAAGGTCTTTGCCACCCAGATGGATCAGAGCGGCCTGCTCGCCGTCAATCACCGTCCCACCACCGCCGCCGACCTGCAATCCGCCAGCCTGGCCAATAGCGAAGCCCGAGGCGATGTCACGGCGCGGTTGAATGCCCGTTTCGGCAGCGGCTGGTCATCTGAAATCATCGAACACAGCAGCGAACGGGGCAGCGTCACCGTGCTGTGCAAGCTGGTGGTCGACGGGGTTTCGAAAATGCAATTTGGCAGCGCCCGAATCAACGGCGATCCGGGCAAAGCCTTGCAGCGGGCATCGGACAACGCCCTGGCGAAATGCGCCGCCATGCTGGCGGACGAGGCGCAGGCCGCGGGCGCCGCGGGCGCCCCTGCCGTCACGGAAGCGACGGCTGTTCAAGGGCGGCAACGCCCCGCCCTGGCGCAAGGCACCGCCGCGCCCCAGGCGGCGGCGGCCGGCAAGCTGGACATCGTTACCCTGGATTTGATTGAGAACGCCCTGCGCAACGCCCGCCACGAAATGGATGCGGTGCTGTTCCGGTCCGCCATGTCGCCGGTCATCCGCGAACAGCACGACGAATACCCCATGATCACCGACCCCAAGGGACGGATGATTGTCGGCCAATTTGGCTCCTACGTGCCCGAGATGTTGAAGACACAGAATTTTGATCTGGAACCGGGCGACGTCATTCTGCAAAGCGACCCGTTCAAATGCGGCGGCGCCATCAGCCATATCAATGACTGGATGGTTCTGGTCCCGGTGTTCTTCGACGGCGCGCTGGTGGGCTTTACTTCCATGTTCGGTCATATGATGGATGTGGGCGGCCCGGTGCCCGGCTCCATGCCCACCGCCGCGACCTCGATTTTTGGCGAAGGTTTGCGCATTCCACCGATCAAGCTCTACGAAGCCGGCGTGCGGAACAAGGCGGCGCTCGACCTGATCATGAACAATACCCGCACGCCGGAAATGAACTACTCCGACCTGATGGCAATTCTCGCAGGTTGCCGGGCCGGCGAAAAGCGGGTGATCGAACTGTGCGAACGCTTTGGCCCGGAGATCTATGCGCAGGCCTGCGATGCGCTGCTGGAACGCACCGAACGGGCCATGCGGAAACTGATCGTGCGGAACCTGCCGACCGAGCCACAATCGTTCGAGGATTATGTGGACGATGACGGCTGCGGCAACGGCCCCTTCAAGATGAAACTGACGGTCTGGCGCGAAGGGGAACATGCCTATTTTGACTGGACTGGCACCGCCCCCCAGGCGCCGGGACCGATCAATTTCTATCTGCATGACGGCATGTTCAAAATGTTCATTGGGGTCTACATGATCATGGTGTTTGATCCGCAGATCCTGTTCAACGACGGCTTTTATGATCTGATCCACGTCACCCTGCCCAAGGGGTCGCTGGTGCATCCCAATTTCCCCGCGCCCCTGGGTTGCCGCACCCATGCCCTGTCCCGCCAGTTTGACGTGCTGGGCGGCGCCCTTAGCCATAACGCGCCGGACATGGCGACCGCCGCCGGTTACGGCTCCAGCCCGCATTTCCTTTATTCGGGCACGGACAAGGACGGGCGAAGCTTTCAATTGATGGAAATTTTGTACGGGGGCATTCCCGGCCGTCCCATCGGCGACGGCATGGACGGCCATTCCTGGTGGCCATTGTTCGAGAATATCCCTACCGAATACCTGGAGACCTATTATCCCATGGTGATCGACGCCTATGGCTCCATCAAGGATACCGGCGGGGCCGGTTTGCACCGGGGCGGTAATGGCATTGAAAAAATTTACCAGTTGCTGGTTGATGGCGATGTCTCGATCCACGATGACCGCCATTTAAGCCAACCCTGGGGCATATTGGGCGGCAAACCCGGCGCTGTATCGGAAAAATGGCTGATCCGGAAAGACGGTGAAAAATCGCCGTTACCGTCGAAAATCGACAATGTACGGGTTCACCCGGGTGACCGGATCGTCTTTTGCACCGCCGGGGGCGGCGGTTGGGGCGACCCCCTGGAACGCGACCCGACGTGGGTGCGCAACGACGTGGCGCGCCGGCTGCTCAGCCTGGAAAAGGCCCGCGGCGACTATGGCGTGGTACTGGACGGGGCCGCATTGACCGTCAGCCGCCGAGCCAGCCAGGAACTGCGCGATAACATGAGACGAAACCGCAAATCTTTGCCATTGTTTGATTTTGGCGAACGGCGAAGCAACAGATCGAACTAGCCGGAAACCGATTAACTGAAGATACGAATAAGAAAACAAGGGTGCCTGCACGATGTATGAAGTTGGAATTGCGTTGTTCATTACGGCCATCGTCGTCCTCGCGATCCTGTATATTATTTCCATCTGGATTTATAAGCGGGCGCCGTCGAATATGTGCTTTATCCGCACGGGCTTTGGCGGCACCAGGGTCTGTTTGGGCCAGGGCGCCTTGGTCCTGCCGGTTTTTCATGAAGTATCGTGGGTCTCGCTTGAAACCCTGAAGCTGATCATTTCCCGGTCACGGGATCAGGCGATCCTGACCTCGGACAATATTCGCATCGACGCGGTGGTCGAACTGTACACCCACGTTGGCCATACGGAAGACGCGGTGTTGACCGCTTCACGCAGCCTGGGCGAAAAGACCTTTGATTCCGACAAGGTACGCAATCTGTTGGAAGCCAAAGTCGTCGGCGCCCTGCGCAGCTTTGCCGCGACCAAGACCTTGAAGGAACTGCATCAAAACCGTGACGCCTTTTCCACCGACATCCGCAACGGTGTCACCGAAAGCTTCACCGCCAACGGGCTGGTCCTGGAGGAAGTCTCGATCGTCACCCTGGAACAGTCAGGCAAGGAATTCTTCCGCACCGACAACGTGTTTGATGCCGAGGGTTTGAAGGTGATTACCGAGATTACCTCGGAGGCGCGGCGCAAGGTGCATGACACGGAAAAACGCACCACGGTGTCGATCCGCCAGAAGGATCTGGATACCCAGTTGGAACTGTTGGAGATCGAGCGGCACGAAGCCGTGGCCCGGGCCAATCAGGACAAGGAAATCGCCAACGAACAGGCCAAACAACTGGGTGAAAAGCAGATCTATGTGCTGGATCAGCGCATGGCGGTCGAGCAAAAGGAAATCGACAACGAAAAATCCCTGGAACGCATCCGTACCGATCGGGATCTGGCGGTAACGGAGGAAGCCAAGCGCCGTGAAATCGCCGAAATTCAAAAAGAACTCGCCCTGGAGACGGAGCGCCGAGACCGGGAAATCAATTTGATCGCCAAGGCGCGGGAAGAGGAATTGGCCAACATCAGCCGCAACCTGACCTTGGAATTGGCCGAACGGGATCGCCAGATCGAGCTGGTTGGCAAGGCCAAGGATACCGAGCTGGCGGAAATCGACCGTGTCCTATCGCGGGAGCGGGCCGAAAAGCAGCGGGAAATCGAACTATCCCAAAAGGAGAGAGAGCGTCAACAGTCAGAGATCGCGCGCATCACCGCCGTCATGGCGGACGAGGAAGCGGCCCGTGATGCCCGCCACAACGCAGCCGAAGAGGCCGCCCTGTCGGTGCGCAAACGGGCGCTGCAAACCCGATTGGAAATGCTGGAACTGGACAAACAGGACAGCTTTGCCGCCGCCCGGCAGGAACAGGAAGTGGCCAACGAGAAGGCCCGTGTCCTGAGCGAGCAGCAACGTTTCATTCTGGATCGCCGCTGGGAGGTGGAGCAGGAAGAAATCACCAAGGCCGAGGCATTGGAAAAAGCCCGCCTACAAAAGGACACGGCCGTTATCGAGGAGAGCAAAGCGAAGCAAACCGCGGAGATCATGCGTTCCTTGTCACGCGAATCCGCGGAACGGGACCGCGAGATTGCTTTGGTCGGCAAGACGCAGGAATTGGAGCGGGCGGAAATCCGCCGCACCCTGGCCCGGGAACAGGAAGAACGGGACCGCGAGATTGCCATGGTCGCAAAAGCCAAGGAACTGGAACAGGTGGAGGTCCAGAAAAATCTGGCGATAGAGTTGGAGATGCGCCAGCGAGACATCGCCCTGATCGAGAAGGACAAGGAACGCGAGGCTGCGGACATCCGCCGTTTCCTGGCCCGTGAGATGGAGGAACGCAACCGCGAAATCGCCCTGGTGGAGAAGACCAAGGAACTGGAGTCCGCGGAGGTGCAGCGCCTGACCACGACGGCGGAAAAGGAAAGCGCCCAACACCGGGTCGAATCCGTCCGCTTGCTGGCGGATGCCGAACGCGCCAAGGAAATCGAGCAGATCAATGCGGAAATGCTGGCGGAAATCCGCCGTATCGACGAGGAAAGCAAAGCGGCCATCACCCGCATGCATATGATTACCCAATCGGAAGCGCGGAAACTGTCGGCGGAACAGGAATCGGATGCCACCATGATCCGCGCCCGCGCGTCGGCCGAGGCCCAGAAGATTTCCGCCGAAGGCATCGAGCGGGAGGCGGGTGCGAAAGGCCGGGCGGAAATGGAGATCGAGGCCCTGCGCGTCATCAATACCCAGCGTATGTTGGAGGCGGAGGCCAGCGGCATGGAAGCCAAGGCGGATGCCC
Organism: Pseudomonadota bacterium; assembly: GCA_027623205.1. GTDB lineage: Bacteria > Pseudomonadota > Alphaproteobacteria. The sequence continues at coordinate 22,652 of JAQBYC010000005.1, forward strand.
TGAAAAAATACAACGACGCCGCCACCTTCCTGGAACTGGCGAAGCTGTCTATCGAGGCCGACCGGGATGTCCATATCGATCAGGCCCGCGCCATGGGCAATGCCCTGGAAGGGGCGCAGATCCGCATGTATGGCGGCGGCGACGGCACGGTCGACACCATTCGCGGTCTGTTTACACAGGGCTTTGGCGTGGGCGAGGTACTGGAAGGCTTTGCCCAATCCATGCCCGACGGCCTGCGCCAGAAGTTTACCGCCAACGGCCTGCGTGGCCTGTTCGGCCGCCCCTACGGACAGGGCGGCCTGCGGCAGGCGGCGGCGCATCTTTCGGCCTTGGTCGATACCACCTTGAGCACGAAGAAGGCCCGCGAAGCCAATTTCCCCGAGGCGCTGGAGAAACTCATCAAGGCGGCCGGCGACGACGAGACCATGGCCCAGACCCTGGCCATGCTGAAGGAGCTGAATAGCCAGGGTGCATTCGACAAGGTGTCTTTCGACAACGTCTGGAATATCATGCAGGCCGTGGCGAAGACGGCAGACTAGGCCGCGGGCCACCGGGCACGATCATGGCCGAACTTGACGTCGTCCTAGAGCATGTGGACAAGACCTTCCCGGGCAATACCCGGGCTGTCATCGACTTCAACGCCGAGATCGAGCATGGCGAATTCGTCTCCATGCTAGGCCCGTCGGGCTGCGGCAAGACGACGCTGTTGCGGATGATCGGCGGCTTGGAGGAGGTTACCTCCGGCCGTATCTTCATCTCCGGCAAGGATGTCACGGACCTGCCGCCGTCCCAGCGCGACACCTCGATGATGTTTCAAAGTTTCGCCTTGTTCCCCCACCGCACGGTTTTCCAGAATGTCGGGTTCAGCCTGAAGATGCAGGGGATCGACAAAAGCATCGCCGACCGGCGGGTGTGGGCAATGCTGGAAACCGTCGGCCTGGACCAATTATCGTCGCGCCGGCCTTCCGATCTATCGGGCGGCCAGCAACAGCGCGTGGCCCTGGCCCGGGCCTTGATCAGCGAGCCTACGGTGTTGTTGCTGGACGAGCCCCTGGGCGCACTGGATTACAACCTGCGTCAGACCATGATGGTCGAACTGAAGAAGATCCAGCAGGACACCGGCATCACCTTCATCATGGTCACTCATTCCCAACAGGAAGCCATGTCAATGGCCGACAAGGTTATCGTGATGAGTGATGCAATGGTGCAGCAAATTGGCTCTTCCCGGGAAATTCACGAGAACCCGCGCAACCGCTTCGTCGCAGAGTTCATCGGCAACAACAATATTTTCAAGGGCGTCATCCGTTCTCGCAGCGGCTCCATGGTATTTATCGAAGCCGGCGAACAGCTTTATTATGTCCGCGTGCCCGAGCATATCCGCCAGGTCCCTATTGGCCAGGAAGCTCATTTTTCCGTACGCGCCGATCTGATGCATACGGGTGACAACCCTCAGATGGCCAACAAGATCATCGGCCGCTATTTGGCGACGGAATTCCTGGGCACGCTGGAAACGGACGTGTTCGAAGTGACGCCGGGCCATTTCATTCATGTGGAACAGCATCGTCACCTGTCGGATACCACCTATAAGGTCGGCGAGCGTGAAACCCTGTGTTTCGCGGCCAATTCCGGCATGCTATTGGAAGAAACCCGGCGGCCCGATGATAGGGTCTAACGCATGGAGGCGAGTGGATGGATAGAACCGCCGATGTCGTGGTAATCGGTGCCGGGATCGCCGGCACGGCCGCCGCCTATTATCTCGCCAAGGGCGGTGCAAAAGTGGTGGTCTGCGAAAAGGGCGAGATTGCCGGCGAGCAATCCAGCCGCAACTGGGGTTTTGTCCGCCAACAGGGCCGGGACCCGGCGGAAATCCCCCTGATGATGGAAGCCAATAAGATCTGGCGCGGCCTGGAACGCGAATTGAATGCCGATCTGGAATGGCTTGCGGCCGGCAACCTGGTGACCTTCGCGACAGAAGAAGAGCGTGCGGGTTGGGAAAACTGGCAGAAAACGGCAGCGCAATACGGGCTTTCATCCCGCATTCTGGGCCGGACCGAGTTGGAAGCAATGGTCCCCGGCAATGCCTTCGACTGCCTGGGCGGCATCTTCACTGAAAGTGACGGCCAGGCGGAACCGGCCAAGGTTACCGCCGCCCTGGCCCGCGCCGCAGAGGGCCGGGGCGCTGAATTTTTCAGCCAATGCGCCGTCTATGAGGTGGAGACGACCGGGGGCGCCGTATCAGGCGTGATAACCGAACGGGGCGCCATTCGGGCCCCAGTCGTGGTCTGCGCCGCCGGTGCCTGGTCGAGCCGGATGCTGCGCACCCTTGGCTTGAGATTGCCACAGATGTGGGTGAAGGGCTCGGTAGCGCGCACCACGCCGGGTCCGATCATATCGCATACCGCAACCTGGACCGGCGTCGCCTTTCGCCAACGGCGGGACGGCACTTTCAACATCGCCACCCGCTCCGCCGATCACGACCTGACCATCGATAGCCTGTTGAACATGCCGGCCTTCCTGGGCAGTTTCGCCCGCAACAAGCGGGCCATCAAGCTGCACCTGAACCGCCTGTCCCTCGAATTGATCGCGGGCAGTTTCTCCACAGCCGCGCTGGGCCGTGAATTGACCAGCCACCGTATCCTGGATCCAGCGCCAAATCATCGGGTACTGCGGCGGACCTTGGCTGAACTGCACCGCCTATTGCCAGCCACGGCGGCAGTTGAGATTGACCGAAGTTGGGCCGGTTATATCGACATGACCCCGGATATGTTGCCCGCGATTGATGCCGTCAGCCAGCCATCCGGCCTGATCATGGCCACCGGCTTCTCGGGTCACGGCTTTGGCATGGGGCCGATCGTGGGCCGTCTGGTCGCCGAACTGATCCAACGCGGCAAACCCTCCCTGGACCTCGGCGCGTTTCGTTTTGGCCGCTTCCACGACGGCACGAAACTGAAACCCCACAGCGTAGTGTGACAGGGGCAGGACGATGGGCAAGCAGACAGAGACCATGGAAACAGTCCTGATCACCGGCGCCGCGGGTGGCATCGGCACGCGCCTGCGTCAATTACTGAAAGGCGTCTATCCGCGATTACTTCTCAGCGACCGGGAGAGGCCCGCCGACTTGGCGGCCAACGAGGAATTCATCCCTGCCGAGCTTGCCGACATGGCGCAGATGGAAAATCTGCTGCAAGGCGTCGATGGCGTTATCCATCTGGGCGGGCGTGCCATGGAGGATGAATGGGCGGTCATCCATCAGGCCAACATTCTAGGTTGCCACAATTTATTCGAAGCCGCGCGCCTGAATGGCACCCGCCGGGTGGTCTTCGCCTCGTCAAACCACGCCATCGGGTTCTATCCACGCCATCGCCGCATTACCGTTGACGAAAAGGTCCGCCCCGATAGCCGCTATGGCGTTTCCAAGGCCTTTGGCGAGGCCCTTGGCGCCTTCTATGCGGAGAAGTTCGGTTTGGGCGTTCTGGCTATCCGGATCGGCAATGTCGACGACTATCCGGTCGACGAACGGCGCCTGTCAATCTGGATCAGTCCGCGCGATCTGGTGCAATTGATCCGCATTGGCCTCGAGCACCCCGGCCTACGCCATGAAATCGTCTGGGGGGCATCCGACAACGCGCGCGGTTGGTGGGATAACGAACCGGCATACCGGCTTGGCTATCGCCCGGATGATCATGCCGAAGAGCATGCCGCACGGGCCCTGGCCGCCCAGGCCGGCCGGCCCGGCGATCCGGTTGGCGACCATTTCCAGGGCGGTGAGTTCTGCAGCATGGAATTCTCCGGGCCGATGCCCGACGGGAAGGCATGACCGTGGCGACAATCGAAGCGGTTGATTTCTTTTACCTGCGCATGCCGGAGGTCGAAGCGATTGCCGACAACAGCCAGGATTCCCTGCTGGTTCGGGTTGCCAGCGGCAACGACGTGGGGTGGGGTGAATGCGACGCCGCGCCCCTGGTCTCCATCGCCTCCTTCATCGCGCCCATGTCCCATGGGATCTGCCGGCCGGTTCAGGATTCCGTCCTGGGCCAACTCCTGGACAGCCCCGCGGACATTGCCCGCATCAACAAACTTGTGCGGGCCAACGGCCTCGATCTGTTGCAGACCTCGCATACCCTGGCAGGCATCGATATGGCCATGTGGGATCTGTTGGGCCGGCGCCGGGGCGAACCGGTCTGGCGCCTGCTTGGCCATGAGCAAAGCCATGGCAAGACCCCGTATGCATCGCAGCTATTCGGTGATGATCCGGCGGAAACCCTGGCCAAGGGCAAGGCGCAACGGGACCGGGGCTTTCGCGCCGTAAAGTTCGGCTGGGGACCTTACGGACAGGGCGATGCACGAAGCGATAGGGAACATATTGCCGCCGCCCGCGAAGGCCTGGGTGAAGAGGGGATACTACTGGTCGATGCCGGCACGGTCTGGGTTGATGACCTGGAGGCCGCCAGCGCCCGCCTCGAGGCCCTCAAGACCCACCGGGCAACCTGGCTGGAAGAACCATTCATCTCCCCTGCCCTGGCCGCCTATCGCCAGTTGGCTGAATTGGCCGCGCCCTTGCGTTTGGCGGGCGGCGAAGGCGCCCATAATTTCCATATGGCGCAACAGATGATCGATTATGCCGGTATCGGTTATGTGCAGATCGACGCCGGGCGCATGGGTATCACCGATGCCAAGTCGGTTGCCGACTACGCCGCCCAGCGTGATGTCCGCTTCGTCAATCATACTTTTAATTCGCACCTCGCGCTCAGCGCCTCGTTGCAACCCTTCGCCGGACACGAAAAGGATGACATCTGCGAGTACCCGGTGGAAGCCAGGCCCCTGGCCCGCGAAATCACCCAAAGCATGATTGAACGCGACGCCAATGGCCTGATCCGCGCGCCTGACGCCCCCGGTCTGGGTCTGGAAATTGATACCGCCGCCATGGCCCGCTATCTGGTCCAGGTCGAGATCAAGATCGATGGCGAAATGCTTTATACCACGCCCGCGTTACCGTGACCGCCGATAGAGAATCGTATAGATTCCCAGGAAAATCGAGATCATCAGCAACGAAAATAGGGTCGAGGCCGTCCCCAGCGCGAACAGGGTCGGGCGGATACGTTGGGTCATGGAGGCGTTGATATCCAGGGGCAGCGTATTCTGGGCCCCGGCCAACAGGGTGGTCCGGGCGAATTCGTCGTAGGACAGGGTGAAACCGAACAGACCGGCGGCAACCACCCCAGGCGTGATCAGGGGGAACGTCACTTCCTTGAACACCGTCCATTCATCGGCGCCCATATCGCGTGCCGCCTCCTCCAGCCTGGAATCAAAGCGGTTGAAGACCGCCATCATCACCAGATAGCCAAACGGCAGGGCCCAGATGACATGGACCGCCAAACCGGATGTATACCAGGCCGGCGCCAGGCCCAATTGCCGCAGCAGAATGGCCATCCCCAGACTGAGTAACACGCCCGGCACCATCAGGCCGGTCAGAATAGTGTAAAACAGGACATTGGAAAAAAGAAACGACTTGCGAAAGGCCATCGCCAGCATGGTCGAAAACAGCGCCGTGAGCACCATCACCATCAAGGCCAGAATGATGGACCGGCCCATGGCCCCCTGCATGTCGCCCACCGTTGAAGGTTCCAGCAGTTTGTTCCACCAATACAGGCTGAAGCCCCGCATGGGGAACGAGGTGCCGCCGCGCTGGCCCTGAAATGACAGCACGAACATGGCGAACATGGGGCCGTAGATGAACAGCAGGAAGATTACGTAATAGATGGAGAAGCCGGTTTTCACCCGCAACTTGCGCCAACGCTCCGGTGTCCTGCGCGCCATTGGCGTTACAACTCTTTCCGGATATCGACGACGCGCAAGATGACGACGATGCCAATAACCATGGCCAGCATCAACATCAACGCATTGACGGCGGCAAACGGATAGTTCGCGATACCGTAATAATTGAGGATCACGGTGCCGGCGGTGGAGGTCTTGCCGCCATAGACCACGACCGCGGTGGCGAATTCACCCATAATCATGACGAAAATGAAAATCATCCCAATGGCGACGCCGGGCAGCGACATGGGACCGATTATTTCGCGGAAAATCTGAAACGGGGTGGCGCCCATGTCGGTGGCGGCTTCCAAAATGTCTTTGTCGATCTTGGCCAGCGAAAAGAACATCGGCCCGATCCCCAGCACCACATAGATCTGCACCAATGCCATGGTGTAGCCGAACTCGGAATAAAACAGAAAACTGACCGGTTCGTCGACAATGCCGAGGCCAAGCAGGGCCTGATTGATCAGACCACGGCGGCCCAGCATGGGCAGCCAGGCCACGGCCCGGATCAAATACGAGGTCCAGAAGGGCACCATGCACAACAGGAACAACGCCAATTGCCATTTGAAGGCCTGCACCTGCATGGCCAGAAAATAGGCGATGGGATAGCCCACGATCAGACACAGAAGCATGGTCACGAGGGTGAAATAAACCGTGGAACCAAGCGTCCGGATAAATACGCTGGGCAGTAGGAAGCGATCCGCGTCAGGATCGAAAAAGCCCTTGGTGTAAAAATACTCCCCGTAGAATTCCAGGGAAAAGGCCGGGCTCAAACCTTGGGGCGAATTCTCCCAGAAACTGAAAATGACAATGGAGACCAGCGGGACAACCAGAAACAGGATAAGCCAGATGGCCGCGGGCGTTATCAGCCAGACCGTGGCGAAGCCTTCCTCGGTATGGCTGATCTTGGCTTGGATCGCCAGGTCATCCGGCGCGGGTTGGCCGCCGATCAAGCCTGTATGATATAATTCGCTAACTTTTGACATGCACGACCAAGATCAAATAGCGGCCTAGGGAAAAAAGCGGCCGGCGCGGCAAATGCCGCACCGACCGCTTTATTATTCCATGTCCGCTCCGAATTAGGAACGGCCTAAAGGCCGAAGATCATCAGGCGGTCAGGAATTCCGTCCACCGTTTCACCAGATAATCGTTTTCGCTCATGATGGAGTTCCACACGGCGATATTCTTGAACCGTTGTTCATAGGATCCGCCATCACGCACCGCGCCCTTCGCGACAAGCGGCGTGCCGAAGGGGTCGGGCAGTTCCTTGGCAGCCGGTTTCCCTTCGTACCAGAAGTCCCATTCATCGGCCGGCAGGCTCTTTTTGGTGTTTGCCGTGGTCGACATGTAATAGCCCTGGCGGGCGACAAAGGCGCCGGCCCAGCCATCAAGCCACCAATTGACGTATTCATAAGCCTGATCCAGTTGCTTGCCGCTGGCCTTGGCCGATATCGCCAGGGCGCCGTGCCAGCCGCGCATGCCTTCCTTGGGCGAGGCATAGATACAGGGCACGCCTTCGGCGTTCACGGCCGTCACCGCCGGCGACCACATGCTTTGCAGGACAACTTCGCCACTGACCATCAGGTTGACCGATTGGCCGAAGGTTTCCCAGAAGGCCCGGAAGTGACCTTCCTTCTTCTTCTTCGTCAGGAAGTCGACCAGGACGTCGATTTCCTTGCGGGTCATGTCGCCTTTATCGCCAAACTTGATCAGACCCAGAGCCTCGACGCCCATGGCCGCATCCATGGCGCCAATCTGAGGCACGTTCAATAGCGCCACCCGGCCCTTGAAATCGGAACTGAACAATTCCGCCCAGCTGTCAATGGAACGCTTGGTCTCCTTCGGGTTGTAGCCCAGGGAATCGGCGTTATGCCAACCCGGCACGGCCGAAATATAGCGCGACGGCCCCTTGGTCGGTGCACCGTTTTCGTCCACCCACAATTTGTGAAACGGCGCATCGCCCTGGCCGATCTGCGAACCAGGGGTCAGTTTGCCGGTCTTGGTCAGATTCGAAACCTTGTCCCAGTCCCTGATACGCGTGGTATCGATCGGTTGGAACACCTTGGACGGCACCATGACATCGAACATGTCAAAGTAGCATTCGGAAACTTCATACTGGTCGTTCTGGTTCAGGGTTTTGCCAAACAGAGCACCGTAGCCAAGGGCCTGGCCGCGGACAGGAAAACCCAAATCCTTGGCCGCCTTGCCCTGGATCTCGTTGATGATACTGACGCCCAGGCCAATGCTCCGAATCGGATCGGCGGCCTGAACAATATTCGGGAAGCCGGTGATACCGCCCGCCGCCGCAATGCCCGCCGCGGTTCCCATGAATTTCCGGCGGCTGATCTTCAACAGCGCGCCAGTCGATTTTTTATTACCGTTTTTTGCAGTCATTTCCTGCCTCCCATTTGCCTGTTTGTCATGCGGCAATCATCGCACGATCCTTGGCGGTAAATCCACGCCTTATCCATCCCTTGCTCCCGGCATCAATCCGCGGATCAAGCGCCTAGCGCAAAGCTGGTTTAATGATACATTAGGTTCGGAAACCGCCAAACTGAAAGTAACGGAATTATTCGGGGAGAAGGCTGTGACGGTCCTCATCAAAAACGGCCGCATCGTGACGGCAGCCGACGACTATAACGCCGACATATTCATCGGCGGGGAAACGGTGTCCCTGATCGGCCGTAATCTGGAAATCGATGCGGACCATGTCATCGATGCCACCGGTAAACTGGTGATCCCGGGCGGCGTTGATCCGCACACTCATCTGGAAATGCCGTTCGGCGGCACCACCACCTCTGATACCTTCGAAACCGGCACCCGGGCCGCGGCCTTTGGCGGCACCACGACCATCGTTGATTTCGCCATTCAGACCAAGGGCACCTCGACCCTGGAAGCCCTGGATAGCTGGCATGGCAAGGCGGCGGGACGCACCGCCATCGACTATGGCTTTCACATGGTTATTACCGACATGCCCGAGGAACGGTTGCCGGAAATGCGCCGCCTCTCCGACGAAGGCGTCACCTCGTACAAGTTGTTCATGGCCTATCCCGGCGTCCTGCTGTCCGATGACGGCACCATATTCCGCGCCATGCGCAAGGCGGGCGAGGACGGCACCCTGGTCTGCATGCACGCCGAAAATGGCATCGTCATTGACGAATTGGTCAAAATTGCGCTTTCAGAGGGCCATATAGAACCGAAATATCACGCCCTGACCCGCCCAACCCGCCTGGAAGCCGAAGGCGCGCACCGCGCCCTGGCCATTGCCGAGGTTGCCCGGGCGCCGGTCTATCTGGTGCATCTGAGTTGTTTTGACGCCCTGGAACAATTGCGCATGGCCCAGGCGCGCGGCGTCATGGCCCATGCCGAAACCTGCCCGCAATATTTACTGCTGGACGTGGATTGCTATGACGAGCCGGGCTTCGATGGCGCCAAATACGTGCTGACGCCGCCCCTGCGGGAAAAATGGAACCAGGCCGAGTTATGGGGCGGGCTGCGCACTTCCGCGCTGGATGTGATCTCCACCGATCATTGCCCCTTCTGCATGCGTGACCAGAAGGCGCTTGGCCGCGATGATTTCAGCCAGATCCCCAACGGCGGCCCCGGCGTGGAAAACCGCATGAGTCTGATCTATCACCGGGGCGTCAATCACGGCAATATCTCGCTCAACCGCTTCGTCGAACTGACCTCCACCTCGCCGGCCAAAATCTTTGGCCTGTTTCCCAAGAAGGGCACCATCGCCGTGGGCAGCGATGCCGATATCGTCGTCTTCGATCCAGACCGCGAAGAGACGATTTCCCTGCACAATCCCCACACCCACCACATGAACATCGACTACAACGCCTATGAAGGCACCAAGGTGCGCGGCTTTACCGAGACCGTGCTGTCGCGGGGCCGGGTGATCATCGACAAGGGCAATTATCTGGGCCGGCCCGGCGACGGCGCCTTCGTCAAACGCGGCCCCTACGGCGGCCTGCACGCCTCCAGCCGCGCCGCGGCCACCTCCATCGCGCTCAGCACCTCGGGCCGCCTTGGCGCGCCGGGGGCGCATCGGTAGGCAGCCGCCTCAACGGCCCAGAAAATCCAGGATCCAAGCGGCGGCGGCGGCTTCATCGGTGGGCGCTTGCAGACTCTCCAGGGCGGTCTCCACGACCTCGCCGCCCATTTGATCACGGCGCATCCGGTATAGCTCGGCGGCAAAGTCCCTGGTCATTTCGGGATGGTTCTGGATGCTCAGAACGTTGGGGCCCACCGTCATGACGCCAATGGGGCAGAAGGCGCTGCCCGCCAGCACCTCGGCGCCCGGGGGCGGTGTTGTGACCTGGTCCTGATGCGAGGCCAGCAGGGCGAGGCTTGCCAGCGGCGGGCGCATCCAATCCGCCCGGCCCACGACGTCATGCCGATGCACCCCGGCGCCCCACCCAGGGGCCTTGACCACCGTGCCGCCAAAGGCCTGGGCCACCAGCTGATGGCCAAAACAGATGCCGACCACGGGTTGCGTTTCCGCCGCCGCCCGGGTGAAGGCCTCCAATTGGGCGATCCAATCGTCGCCGTCATAGACGCTGGCCGCGCTGCCGGTGATCAACCAGCCGTCGCAGGCATCGCCCGCCTGGGGAAATTCGCCCAGATAGCAACGGTAGGGGCGCAGTATCGGCCCGGCGCCAGCAGGCGCCAGAAATCGTTGGAACGCTTCCGTGAAAGTGCCGAAGTGAGCCGAAAATTCCGCTGCGACCGCGCCCGCCTCAAGAATACCAATGGTCAACGTCATGCTTAGGAATCGACCAAATTGCCCTGGTCGTCGCGGGTCTCCGGACCGCGCACGCGGGCCCGGCCATCGCCGAAGTTCTGGTCCCGGCCCGCCAGGGCAGCCTTGAGGCCCTGGTCCTTCGCCACCTGGCGGAAGGAACGCGTTCCCGGTGCCAGGTGGGCGCGGGCGTCGTTTTCCGCCGCCAGCCGCTGCAGGGTCCGCGCCCCCATCAACTCCAGCCCAAGGTTGACGATGCGTTTATTGGCGGCCAGCAGATCGGGATCGATTTGCGCCATGCGCCCGGCCAGGCCTTCAACCTCCGCCTCCAACAGATCGGCGGGCACCGATTTCATCACCAGGCCGATTTCCACCGCTTCCGCGCCGGTGATGGTATCGCCGGTCAGCACCAGGCGCTTGGCCCACTGCGGTCCGCAATGATAGACCCACATCTGGTTCGGTAACGAGCCCAGATCACGGGCCGGGGGAAAGCCGATTACCGCGTCATCCGCCGCGATCACCATGTCGCACAGCAAGGCGATATCCGTGCCGCCGGCCAGACAATGGCCATGCACCTGGGCAATGGTGGGTTTGTGCATATCGAACAGCGCCATGCGCAGGCGCTGGCTGTATTCCAGGCGCCAGATGTCATCATCAATGGTCGGATCGGCATAGATGCCGCCGTCCCGATAGTTTCGTCCCGGCCGCCCCCCCGCGGGTGGATTGTTCAGCCCCGGTGTCAGATCGTAACCGGCGCTGAACGATGGCCCCGCGCCACGGATGATGATGCTATGCACCGCCTTGTCGTTGTCGGCTTCCCACAGGGCGGCGTTCAATTCCTCCAACAGCGGCACCGAAAGCGCATTGCGCTTGGCGGGTCTGTTCAGGGTAATGCGGGCGCGGCCGTCCACCGCCTGGTAAATGATATGCTCGAAATCATCCATGGCGAAAACCCATACCAGGGTTGGCCCGTATCAAGCCCGGCCCCGACGACCGACGGGACGCATGACCTTCAACAGCCAGAAAATGACGCAAAAGACGCCGGTCAAAATGATCAGCGCAAGCACCGCGGCCAGGCGTTTGCCAAAGGCTTCATCCAGGCTGTAGCCGGGCGCCAGCAAATAGACGCACAGGATCTGCACCGCCTGCAGCGCGGCCCCGGCGCTAAACAAAATGGCGATAAAGGTCGAACCGCGCAGCGAGGTCAGCACCATGGCCTCGACGCTGCGCTGCTGCACGATATGGGTCTGATAGGCGCGCCAGTGATAGCCGCAGAAGCCAACAATACCGACGATCACCACGGCCCAGAGAATGGCGTTTTCATAGCTCAAGCCGTTCAGGACCAGATTGAACAGATCCTCGAACGGTTGATAGAAATACAAAAATATCAAAACGACGATGTAGACTATGAAACCAACAAGGGTCCAGAACCATTGCCAACCACTCATATGCCGTCCCCTTCAACCCTTGTTCCGCGGGGCATGTTAACTCTCTCAATGTTATTGCGATAGACCCAGGTTTTACAAAACACCGGGAAATCTAGTTATTTTCCGGCAAGGCGGCGGCGATCAGGCGGCCGAAAATGACCATCTCGGGGCTGGTCCGGCGGTACATATCGAGCGCGGCGAGCACGGCGGGGATTTCATCCAGGGCTGGCGCCCCTTGCTCTGATATGGGCGGCAGCGTGGGGAACTGCGCCGCCACCGCCGCGTCGATGCCGGCCAGCAAGGCTTTTCGCGCCGTATCCGTTTCAACTGCCCTGCCCAAGGGCGCCAGCCACCCGCCCAGGTGCGCGATATAGGCCGGCCAATGGGCGAGCATCAGGTAGAGCCCCGGCACGAAGGGCTGGCCATCGACCGCCGTACCAAGCCGTAGCAGGACCGCCTGGGTATCCTTGTCCAACGCCGCGATATCGGCCAGGGCGGGCGGCGCCGGCAAGGCCCCAGGCGGTTGCCAGGTCGCGGCGGGCGAGCCGGGCGTGGTGCCGCCGGCAGGCCGTTCACCCTTTAACAGACGCCGCAGCAGGCCGGAAAACATCAGATTGACCGGCGCCACCCGGACAAATCCGGCACATACATCCGCGATGATCCGCTGGTCGGCGGCGTCGACACCAAACTGCCGCAGGAACCCGGCCGGCAGGGGCGATAGGGTTGGCAGTTCCAGGCCGCCGGCCACCCGCCAAGCGGCGGTTTGCGCCTGCCCGGACCGGAACGCAGGCCCCAGGGCCGACCAGACCCATTCCAGCCGGCCCGGCCGGGTCGCCAGATGGCGTTGCAAGGAGGACACGTAGGGCACGGCCCAGAGCCTGCGGATCTCGCCATATATTTCGGCGATGCGGCCCTCGGCCGCCGCTTCGGGTAGTTCAGCCAGCATCTGGATGGGGAGTCTTGATTGCCAAGGGCGGCCGGCGCTGATGCCATTCCGTGGCCTGCTCGTAAGCATCCGCCACCTGCAACAGCAATGGCTCCTCGAACCAGGGGCCTAGAAGTTGTAGGCCGATGGGCAAGCCATCCTGGGTGAAACCACAGGGAATGGAGATCGCCGGCTGCCCGGTGAAACAGGCCAGCCGGGTCAGCTGCCCAAGAACTTTCCAGCCGATAACCGATTGATCGCCCACCATTATCTCGCCGGTATCAATGGGGACCGACGGTATCACCGCCGTCGGCATGGCCAGAATGGGTGTCCGTTCCAGAACGCCGGCCATTTCCCGGCGCACCCGGGCCTGGGTTTGCCGGGCCAGGATGTAATCCGAGGCGGATAGACCCTCGCCCAGGCGAAGTCGCTGGTTCACGTCCGGCGACAGATCATCCGCGTTGTTCTGCAAATGCGCGCCATGCACCGTGTGAGCCTCGCCCATGGCCATGACGTTCCAGCCCTGCCGCGCCTCGCGGTTAAAGGGCAGGACGACCTCCTCGATCACGGCGCCCAACGCGTCAAGAACCACCAGGGCAGCCTGCACCGCCGCCTCGACATCAGGATGCAGGCGGTCAAAATAGAAATCCCGTGGCACACCGATACGCAGACCGTCCAGGGGCCGGCCCAACAGGGCGGTGTATTCAGCGACCTTGGCACCTGCCGTGCTGGGATCCGCCTCGTCCGCGCCGGCGATGGCATCCAGCACCAGGGCCGCGTCACGCACCGTGCGGGCCAGGGGGCCGCCATGATCCATGCTTTCGCACAGCGGATAGATGCCCGCGCGGGAGGCCAGACCATAGGTTTGTTTCAGGCCGACAACGCCGCACAGGGCGGCCGGAATACGGATCGAGCCGCCCGTGTCGCTGCCCAGGGTGGCCATGGCCAGATGGGCGGCGGTGGCGCAGCCCGAGCCGGAGGAAGAACCGCCACAGACCCGGTCCGTGTTCCACGGATTCCGCGCCGTGCCGACGATGGGATTGATCCCGGTGGGGCCAAAGGCGAATTCGTGCAAATTCAGCAAACCCACCATGATGGCGCCCGCCTCGCGCAGACGGCCAACAGAGGTCGCATCGCTGTTGGCCACGCCTTCGGCAAGGATCCGTGAACCACAGGTGCGTTCCATCCCCGCGACCTGAAACAGGTCCTTCACCGCCATGGGTATGCCATGCAGGGGACCACGGTAACGGCCCGCCGCGATCTCCGCCTCGGCCGCCTTGGCCGCCGCCAGGGCGGCATCGGGGTAAAGCGAGATATAGGCGTTCAAGTCGGGGTTCAACGCCTCGATCCGCGCCAGCTGGCTTTGCATGACTTCGACGGGGGAGACTTCCCCGCCCGCGATCAGCGGCGCCAGGGCCGCGATATCCATCAAGGCCAGGTTGTCACGACTCATGACGCGACCTCCGGCACCGCGATGATCAACAATATACCATAGACGGCGACATAGATGGCATCCTTGACCGCGCCCAGGCCCTGTTTGCTCTCGTTACCCTCATCACGACCCTGGATCAACAGCACAATAATCTCCAGCACGAAGGCGATGATCCCTAGAAACAGGAACGGCCAAATTGTGCTCCACCACGACAAATCCACCGGCACCGCGACGCCCTGCACCGTACGCCAGATCAGCAACAATAGGGGCAGCGCAATCAGGTAGGCATGGGCAACCAGGAAACGAAAGCGCGTGCGTGTACGGTCCAGCAGCCAGAAAATCAGGAAAAACAGCGCCACGTAGAGAACATCCCAGAACACGGCGGCATATTTTTCACCTCCCCCCTGGTGCTGCAAATTAAGAAAGCCCAGGATCAACAGGAAGGTCATGGCATCGCACAGCAGCCATTCACGCAGATTTTCCGCGCCGCCCTTGACGTTCCAGCCCCGCGCCGCCTTGTCGAACAACAGAACCAGGGCGACCGCCAGACTGGCCGGATAGATCAGGCGCAAAACGACCAGATATTGTTCCGCCCGCGGCAAATAGACCCAGTTCAACAGCAAAAAGGCAACCAGCAGCGCCAATAGGCCCAGCATGCGCAATCCCGCCGAGGTCGGCTGGACAATGCCTTCGGAACCTTCAGATGCCGGCGCCGGCATGCCGGCCGATGCCGGCGATGCACCTGCTGCGCGCCCCTGCGCGATAGAATTATGACGGGAAGACTGAGCGATCAGGTAGACCAAAAAGCCGATCAGGCCCAGGCCGCCGACCACCAGCATGATGACGAAGAAAGCCATGGCCCGGCTGTCTGCCCGCCAATCCACAGCCTGACCCATTAGACCCTGGGTGGAAAACTGCCAGACCCCAAGGATTACCACCACCAGCAGCAGCAGCGCAGCCAATAGATACGGATACCAACGGTTTGGCGCGCCTTCGGAAACAGCGCCCTTGGATCGGGACAGCGCGCGGCCAACCAGAAATACCAGGAAGGCCAGCACCCCGACCACGGCAATGGCGGCCATCACCTGTAAAAACACAACCGAACGACTATCCACGAAACACCCCGTGCCCCCTATTTCACGCTACCGCAAAGACTTCTGATTATGCCGATGCATCTAGTCCGCGCATCGTCTCCAGATAATCCAATACATCTTCCACACTGACAACCAAGCCCGATCCTAAATTTTACGTTCGCAGCGTTACGCCGAAGCGGTCCTTGAAGGCCCGGCGCAACGCATCAAACCGCACGCCGACCCGAATCACGGAAAAATCGCGGAAATCTACGATAGTCGAAGATCGACCCTGATGGTTGGCATATTGCGACAGGCCGTAATCGAAGGCGATGTCGGCGGCGGCGCGGACGACATCATCAATATCTTCCAGGCGGTACTTGCTGCCTGAAAGAGACAGATTGGCCGACGAACCGAACACCGGCATCTCCCGCTCCCACGACTCATGGGCGATCACGTCGTGCAAGTGCCCGGCGTTCAGCAGCATATCCAGGGTCCCCGCCTTGGACGAGGATTGCAGTACGAAGGGATCGACATTTTGCAGAACGGGATGCGCCTCGCGAAACGGCGCCACCACGGAAAACGGCAACCCCACCGCCTCGACCATTTCCCGCACCATGGCGTGCTTTTCCTTTGCCATGACATGCAACTGCCGGCTCATGGCAAAATTCCCGAACATACCGCTTGGTTTTTCGTAACTGCGCTGCTTGGCATCGAAAATGCGGCGAACGCCCTGGGTCGTCGCGGCCAAAATGGCATAGGCCACGTCCAAGGGCGCAATCGCCACGCCGCCGTCGGCCAGGACATCCAGCAAGGCATTGGCGTCAGCCCGAACCCGTTGCGCGTTCATCGGATCACCTGTGCGCCGCTCGTCCGGACTGGCCGGAACAATGGCTGTTTCCGCTTCAATGACCGGATTTTCCACCTTATTTGGTGCCGTACAGGCGGTCACCGGCGTCACCCAGGCCGGGCAGTATGTAGCCGATGTCGCTCAATTGCCGGTCGATGGCGGCGGTCAAAATGGGTACATCCGGATGAGCAGTGGCAAAGGCCTCGATCCCTTCCGGCGCCGCCACCAGGGCGACGAATTTGATCCGCCTGGCACCGGCCTCCTTCAGGCGGCTGACGGCGGCGGCCGCGGAATTGCCCGTCGCCAGCATGGGATCCACCACGATCACCTGCCGCTCGCCGATGGAATGGGGCAGCTTCAGGTAATATTCCACCGCTTCCAGGGTATCGTGATCCCGGTACATGCCGATATGGCCGACCCGGGCGGCGGGAATCAGATCAAGCATGCCCTCCAGCAAACCGTTGCCAGCGCGCAGGATCGACACCAGGCACAGTTTCTTGCCATCCAGAACCGGGGCCTCCATCGCCTCCAACGGCGTCTCGATCCGAACCTGTTTCAGGGCCAGATCGCGGGTCGCCTCGAATGCCAGCAGCAAGGCGATCTCGCGCAACAATTGCCGGAACGCCGCCGTTGATGTTTCGACCCGCCGCAGCAAGGTGAGTTTGTGCTGGATCAGCGGATGATCCGCAACCGTCACATTCGGTGCCGCCATGCTGTGTCGCCCCTCTGTATAATTTGCGCCCCAGTGTAACCACAGGCCCGGGCGGGACATAGCCCCTTCACCGCATTTCGGCCCGAAATCAATAAAAATCGAAGGTGAACCTGGCACGTCCTGCGATCCATGGCGCCGTTACATTGTTAACCGCTCCTTAAGGTTTAGCCGCCAGGGTAACAATGCCCTGCCCTATGCGGGGAGCGAACCACGAAAAGGCAAACCGTCGGCAACGGCGGGACGCAAAGCCACCGGTCCAACCAGCCCACCCGGGGTTGCGGATAGCGGAGCCATCGAAAAGGAAGACGCAGACAATGGTAAGCTCCATCAACACCAACACTGGCGCCGCGATCGGTTTGCGGCAGTTGTCGGCGGCCCGCGACAACCTGGACAAGACCCAAAGCCACATTTCCACCGGTAGGAAGATCAACGCGCCCAAGGATGATGCCGCCACCCTGGCCATCGCCCAGCAGTTGTTGGCGACTTTTTCCGGCACGGTAGCAGTGCGCGATGGCCTGAGCCGGGCCAGCGCCACCCTTGATGTCGCCGTGGCCGCGGGCCAGTCGACCGCCGGCATGCTGGTCGAGATGAAGGGCCTGGCGGTACAGGCCAATCAAGAAGTGCTGGATCAATCATCGCGTAATGCCTTGAATTCCGCCTTCAGCGCGCTGCGTGATCAGATCGCCACCATCAATGACAGTGCCAGCTTCGCCGGCAGCAACCTGATCGCCGCGGGCGCGGTCGATCAGAATGTCCTGAGTGACGAAAACGGCGGACGCATCAGCGTCCGCGCCCAGGATCTATCCACCGGCGGCCTCGGTGTCACCGGTCTTTCGCTGGATACCTTTGGTAACGCCACCGGCGCATTGAGCGCCCTGGATACAGCGATCACCGATGCCATGGCGAAACTGGCCGACCTTGGCAGTTCCGCCAAGCGCATTGAAACCCACGACGACCTGCTCGGTATCCAAAACGACACCTTGCGCGCCGGCATCGGCAATCTGGTCGATGCGGACTTGGCGGCGGAAAGTGCGGCACTGCAATCCAATCAGATCAAGGAATCTCTCGGCGTGATCAGCCTCAGTATCGCCAATGCCGCCCCCTCGCGGATGCTCGCGCTGTTTGGCGGTTAGACCATCTTCTGGACTGACTCTCCCGCCCGCTCCTCCTTCCAGCCACGCCCCAGTAGCTCCTGGGATCATAGTCCCCTGTGTGGCCGGGGAGCGGGTGGCCTGGTCACCCGATGAAAATCGAAAACTTTTGGCGCACACTCTGACAATTTTGGTTCGTCTTCCCATGGCCCTCAAATAGAGCATGGCCCCCTCGCGGTATTTCCGCCTAGTATCAACGAGGAATATTGGGAGCGGACCATGGCAGAGATTAGTTATCCGGCGGACTGGCGCGACATTCCGCCCGCGCAATTCGAAAGCATGCTGCTGACGCCGGCGCAATATACCGCCATGCGGGCGGAACGCCTGGCGCGGGAGGAGGCCGCACCCGAGGTAGGCCAATTGGCGCCGGACTTCGCCCTGGAGCGGCTCTCGGCGGAAGGCAAGCGGACCGGCGAGTTGGTTGGCCTGTCGGACAGTTTTTCAGGGGCCCGGGGCCGCCCGGTCGGCCTGGTCTTCGGCTCCTACACCTGACCGCCCTTTCGCATTCAGGCCGTGCGCCTGAACGAGATCGCGGGACAGTTCAAGGACCGGGTGGATTTTTATTGCATCTATATCCAGGAAGCCCACCCCAATGACGGTTGGCAGGTGCAGCAAAATCTGGAACAGAACATCATCCTGAATGCGCCCGACACGATCGACGAGCGCGCCGCCATCGCCGAGGTCTGCATCCTGCGCCTGAACATGGCCATGCCCATGTTACTGGACGATATGACCGATCAGGCGGACAGGCTGTATAACGCCCTGCCGGAGCGTTTGTACCTGATCGATGACGCCGGCGTCGTGCGTTTCAAGACCGTGGCGGGTTCCAGGGGCTTCAAGCCCGAGGACTGGGCCGCGGCCATTGCCGATCTGGTGGGGCCGCCAGGTTAGACGGCAGCCCGTCGATACTCATGGAAAAACAATCGGTGCCGCGGGGCATCATCTACGTCATCCTGTCGGCCATGGTTCTGGTGCCCATGGTGTCGGCCTCGATCAAGCATCTGGGGCAAAGTTATGGCGTCGTGGAAATTGTCTGGGTCCGGGCCCTGGGGCAGACCGTGTGGATGACGGCGTTGTTGGTGCCACGCCATGGCTGGCGGATCTTGCGGCCCCACCGCCTCGGCCCCCAGTTGCTTCGCTCGGGCGTCCTTTTTTTCTCCACCATATGCTTTGTTTTCGGCATCAGGGCCGTACCGTTGGTGACGACCCATGTCATAGGCTTCATCGCGCCGATGATTGTCGTCGCCCTGTCCGCCGTATTCCTGGCGGAGCGGATCAACGCCGCCCGATGGATTGCCGTGTTCGGGGGTTTCCTCGGAGTCCTGATTGTCTTGCAACCGGGCCTGGATGGGGCCCTGCCCCCGGCCTCACTGTGGCTGCTGGCGGGCGCCGTGGGCTGGGCGGTGGTGCAAATACTCAGCCGCCGGATCGCCAGCCACGACCGTTCGGAAACCACGGCGATTTACACCTATGTGGTTGCCCTGGCTGTCATGACGCCCCTGGTCCCCGGCAGTCTGGATTTTTCTTTCTCGCCCAGGGCGGGCGACTGGCTGGCATTCATTCTGATCGGCCTGGTGGGCGGCATGCGCCATTATTGCAGTATCAAGGCCTATGCCCTGGCGCCGGCCTCGATCATCGCGCCTTTCAACTATACCGAACTATTGGGCGCGACCCTGGTCGGGGCGATCGTGTTTGGCAGCACCCCGGACGCCGCGACCTGGTTGGGCGCGCTGGTGATCATCGCCGCCGGGCTCTACCTGGTCTATTGCGAACGCCGTGGCTAGAACGACTTTAATTTAGCTAAATTCACCCATCCCCCGCTGACATGGATCAATTCGCCAGGCGCGGCGGCCCTGTATACTGCCCTCTTTTCATCCGAAGATAGGGAGTAGGCTGCGGTGACGGCACACAAGCACCTGACGGAGCCCACGGACTTCGGCGATGGGCAATATCCCCACGCCCTGGTCAACGTCACCAATGTCTGCAACCTGGATTGCCGCCATTGTTTCGTCTTTCGCGCCGACAATCCGAACGCGCCCCGGGACAAGATGAGCGACGCCACCATGCTGCACCAGTTGGCGGTGCTGCGGGACAAGCATGGTATCCGGTCCATGCTGTTCATGGGGGGCGAGCCGATGATCCGCAAGGATCTGGTCATGCGGGCAACAGAGCTGTTTCCTGAAAGCGCCATTGTCACCAATGGCACCTATGGCATTCCATCGGTCCCCGGTCATCTGGTTACGGTTTCCCTGGACGGGCCGGCGCATTTGAACGATCCAATCAGGGGCGAGGGCGTCTTTGCCAAGGTGCGCGATGCAGTATTTGCCCGCGATCCGGCTGATGGCACCACGGTCATGCTGCAAATGGCGGTAACCCGCGAGAATGCCCCCGGCCTGGAGGAATTCATGGCCGAGGTCTGCGATTGGCCCATCTCCGGCGTTGCGTTCAGTTTTTACGTGCCCGTGAAAAATGATACCACGGGCCTGGATTGGCCGGATCTGAGGGAACGGGACAAGGTTCTGGACAGGGTCATCGCCCTGAAGCGGCAATACCCCCAGGTCATAAAATCAAACATCCCCACGCTGGAAATGATGAAATCGGACGTCGCCCTGCAGTCAACCGGTGAAAACGGCGAACATTGCATCCTGCGCCGCGACACCCTGCCCCTGTATATGGGCGAGGGCGGTCAGTTCGAGAAACCATTCTGCTGCTATGGCAACGATGTCGATTGCACCGGCTGCGGCGCCTATGCGGTGTTCAACCGGGCCTATTTGGACGCCCAGGGCCGGGGCAAAGCCGCACGCTATGGCCACGATGGAGCCGCCAAACTGGCGGCCTTGGAAGGAAGTGCGGCGGACTGAGGATCAACCGCGCCCGACAAAGGGCATTTTGGTGGCCATCACCGTCAGGAACTGCACGTTGGCGTCAGGCGGCAGGCTGGCCATGTAGACCACCGCGCGGGAGACATTGTCCACGTCCATCAATGGTTCCGGCCTGGTCGAGCCATCGGCCTGGGGTACGCCGTCCTTCATGCGCGCCGCCATGGGCGTAAAGGCATTGCCAATATCAAGCTGGCCGCAGGCGATATCGTATTTGCGGCCATCCAGCGAGGTGGATTTTGTCAGGCCGGTCACGGCGTGTTTGGTTGCGGTGTAGGGCGCCGAATTAGGCCGGGGCGCGTGCGCCGAGATGGAGCCGTTGTTGATAATGCGCCCGCCCATGGGGTTTTGGGCCTTCATAACCTTGAAAGCCTCCTGAGTGCAGAGGAAAACACCGGTCAAATTGACATTGACCACCGTGGACCATTGCTCGAACGACAGGTCTTCAAGATTGATCGGCGGCGCGCCGGCGCCGGCGTTGTTGAACAGCAAATCGAGACGGCCGAAAGCCTTGACCGCGGCCGCGAACAAAGCCGCGACGGAGGCCGGGTCGGAGACATCCGTGGGCACGGCCAGGGCGCGGGCGCCGTCGGCGCCAGCCTCGGCAATACTTTCCCGCAAGGCGTCTTCGCGCCGCCCCGCCAGGGCCACCGAGTAGCCTTCACCCAACAGAGCCACGGCGGCGCCACGGCCAATGCCCGAACCCGCCCCCGTCACAATGGCAACCTTGCCTTCCCCACTCATATCACTGGCCCTTCCATCCTCTGGCATCCCGGTCGCAAAGGTAGTCCGCGGAGCCCCTAATAATCAACGCTGAAATACCCCGGCCGGCCCAGGGGCCAATATTCCCCCCAAACGTCCGCGCCGCCGTCGACGGTCAGGACCGTACCGTTGACGAATTGCCCCGACGGCCCCGCCAGATAGACCGCCGCCTGGGCGATATCCTGCACGGTGCCCATGCGGCGCATGGGATTGTGATCGAAACTGGGCTTGGCGCTGTCCGGATAATGCACCAGGCCCGGCGAGGCCACCACCCCGATGGCAATGGAATTGAGCCGGATATCATAGGGCGCCCATTCCACGCACAGGCTGCGGGTAAGATGAATTTCCCCCGCCCGCGCCGCCTGCGTATGGGCGATGCCGGAGGTGCAGGTGGCCAGAACCGTCACCATGTTGATGACGCAGCCCGGTTGTTCGTGGTCCCGCCAATGACGCGCCGCCGCCTGCATCATGAACCACGACCCGTTCAGGTTGGTATCGACCACGGCGCGCCAGCCATTGGGGCTGATGTCCAAGGCGGGGGCGGCGAACTGTCCACCGGCATTGTTGATCAGAATATCCAGGCGGCCATAACGCGCCCAGACCGCCGCCATCAGTTTGGCGACCTGATCCGCATCGCGGATCGTCATGGCCTGGGTAAAACAGGGGATTTTCAGGCTTGCCATGGCCGCTTCAAAGGCCGCCATTTTCTCCCCATCCCGGCCACAGGAGACGATGGTGGCGCCCAGGCGGCCAAACAATACCGCCGTGGCCAGACCGATCCCCCCGGCCCCGCCGGAAACCAGCACGACCTGATCCTTGAACAGATCATCACGATAGACCGTGGGCAAAGCAGCCAGTTCCTGGGCCGTGGGCGCTGCGTATATCCGGTCGTCGGCATCCGTCATGGCGGTCTACTCCGCCGTCTGGTAGTCATCGGGGAAGTATTCCCGGACGAATTTGCTGTCGCTGTTGTAGGTGTAGCAGGTGTTCAACATGCCCGCCGGCAACCGCCGGGACGGGGCCTGCCGGTCTTCACCGTTTTCCTTGGTTTCGCCCATTGGTGTCTTCTCGGTCCAGATGGCCTGCATGGCCGTGGTCGCCATTTGCGCCAGCATTTCCACCAGATGGGTGCAGCCACGGCCATGGCCGACCCGTTCGCGCACCATGCGGTTCCAGCCCGGCCCGATCCGCAGGCCCGCCAGCGCCTCGAAATTCGGCGCCACCAGATGGCAAATACCATGGGCGCCCACGTCCAGCTTCGCCTCAGCCGACTGCACCTCCATTTTCCGATCGATGGTCAGGCGCAGCCAAAGGTCATGCACGGGCTCGCCCGCGGCACGGTGGGAATCAAGCAGGTGATGGGAGAACGGTTTGATGTCGAGAATATGACCTTCCACATCGACCAGGCCGTCGTGGCGCTGATAGGCGGTGATGGAAATGGTGCGATTGTGAATTTGCTCCCGTTCGGTGGCTTGGGAAAGCGGCATTGGACTACCTCGAAATTACCATGACATCGTTACCCTGCGATAGCGCGCCGGGACAGAGAAGGCAAGCGGGCAACGGCTGTACGCGGGGCAAAATGCCATGTAGACAGTAGTTCTGGATATCGGGGCATGGGTTCTATGCAAATAACAGCGCGCGGCGACAAGGACGACCCTTACGGCTGGGTCATGGTGTTCGTCGGGTTTTCCCTGATGTCCATGAGTTTCGGCGGCCTTGGCGCGGTCGGGGTATTCCTGAAACCGATTGCCATGGAATTCGGCTGGTCGCGCGGCAGTATCGCGCTGGGCTATACCACGGCGGCGTTTTCGGCGGCGCTGTTCGGTATTCTTTGGGGTTTTCTCGCCGACCGTCATCCAACCCGTTACTTCACGGTGATGGGCGCGATCGCCATCGCCGTCGCGATGCTGCTGTTAAGCCAGACCACGGCGCAATGGCAGTACTATCTTGCCTATTTTGTCTTCGGCGCCTTCGGCCATGGCGCCCTGGCGAGCACGATGTGGGCCAACATCGGTCAATGGTTCACCCGCAACATGGGCCTGGCGTTGGGCATCGGCCTGGCCGGCGGCGCGTTCGGCCAGGCCGTGGTCCCCCTGTCGGCCCGGTTGCTGATTTCCGCCTACGACTGGCGGACCGCATTCCTGATCCTGGGTGTGGTTTATTTGCTGCTTGGCCTGATGATCGCGGCCTTGACCCGCGATCCGCCAGCCAAGCGCGCCCGTCTGGCGGCGATGGACAAGGCGGAGATGAAAAGCAGTTCCTGGCACCTGGGCGAGGCCCGCCATGCCGTCACCTGGTTCAGCATGGCCGTTATATTTTGCTGTACCTGCATGTCGCTGGCGGTGGTCCACGTCGTCCCCATGCTATCGGACCGGGGTTTCAGCCCGGAAATCGCCGCCGGCGCCCTGGCCACGCTGATGCTGGTCGGGGTGCTGGGACGCATGGGCGCCGGACTGATCTGCGACCTGATCGGCCCCATCCGCACCTACGCGCTGATGTCGCTGGGACAGACGTTGCTGGTCATCTGGTTTCCTCACATCGAAACCCTGTCCGGCGTTTACCTGTTGGCCGGGCTGTTCGGCTTCAGCTTCTCGGGCGTCATGGCCTCGATGGTGGTCTGCGTCAACGTCGCGGTGCCGGCCGGGGTCGCGGCGCGGGCCTGGGCTATCGTATCGTTCTTTGCCTGGATTGGCATGGGCACGGGCAGCTACATGGGCGGTCTGCTGTTCGACCTGACGGGCGGTTATACCTGGGCCTACGCCTTCGCCGCCGCCATGGGCGCCGTCAACCTGGTGATCCTTGCGCTGTTCTATATCAGCCGCGGCAAACGCCAACCGGTCCTGGCCGTCGGCTAGTGTTCAGGCATTCCGCGAGGCATCCGGGTCCAGGGGATAGATTGGCCGGCGCAGGTTCTTGAAGGGGAAGGCGGCGTAGTCCGAACTGCACACGCCGGGACCGGCGAGCAGAACCACGTGTTTGGCGATGGGGCCGAAACCCGCCCTGAAATGCTGCCGCGACTTGATCAGCACATAACGCTTGGCCGCCGGGTCGATGCCGGCGTGGGTGAAACAGCCCGTATCAAAGGGCTCGTGGCGCCGTTCGGAAACCACAATATCAACGCTCCCCGCACGCAGCACCGCCGTGCGACCCAAATTCATCGGACTGCCCGTGGCCATGGGACCGGTAACAATGAAGCGGCCATCGGTAATGCAGCGCACGCTGCCGCTGACGGTAAGGGGCCGGCCCTGCAGACCCATGGCCGGGCTATCGGTCTTGCCCCCCAGTTGCAGGGTGACCGCCCCCCCGACGCCGGCATCAATCATCCGATCGACGCTTTCGGGATCCCAGATCGGGCCCGCCGCGACATCTTCCAGACCCAGGCGCAGGACCTCCCCCAGCACGTCCATATTGTCCTGCGGCCCGCCGGCGCCGCAATTGTCGCCATGATCCACCAGGATCACCGGTCCGTCAGCCAGCGCCCTGGCCCGTGCCAGAGAGGTTGCAACCGGTTCGATCTCGAACACGAAATCCGCGCGCCGGCGCCAGGCCTGGTCCATCAATGCGTCCAGCAGGCGGCCGGCGGCTGCGGCGTCGCCATCGCCAACCACCACGGCGCCCAGACCCACATGGGGAATATCCGCCAGGGGGAAGCCGCCAAAGACCGAAGCGTTCAGCACTTCGCCCGCTGTTTCGGCCGCCATGGCGCGGTTCATGATGTCCTTCATGGGCTGATCCAGCGGCGTCTGGCGCAGCATATGGGTCAACATGGGCAGCGAATGCCATAACATTACCGGGCGCACTTCACCCCGCATGGCCCGGATCAGGGTTTCGCCGGCGCGGCGCCCGGTCTCGGCCATATCGATATGGGGGTAGGTGCAATAGCCGGTAATCACGGTCGCATTGGCGATCATCACGGCGGACAGGTTGGCATGGAAATCCAGCGCCACGGCGATGGGTATCTCCGGTGCGATGGCGCGGATACGGCGCAACAACTCGCCTTCGCCGTCGTCATGATCCATCGTCACCATGGCGCCATGCAGATCCAGCATGACACCGTCACAGCCCGACCGCACCGCATCGCAGATGGCCGCCGCCATCTCGTCGAAGGCGGTCTGATCCACCGCGCCGCTGGGATTGGCGTTGGCGATCAGGGGCACCACGTAGTCGGCCCCTTCCCGTTCGGCGATATCGATGTAGGCCGCGATCGGATTATTGGTGCCGCGGTAGATCTCCACCGCTTTCGCCCCTGATTTCGGACTGAACGCCCCCAGCGGCGTCGGCAGCGGTGAAAACGTGTTGGTTTCATGCCGCATGGTGGCCAGAACCAGTCGCATCACGGAATCCTTATAATCTAACTTCGGCGTTGCGGCGGCACGCCATCGTCGCTGACCAGATGACAGGCCACCGCATGACCGGGGCGAATGCTGCGCAAGGGCGGTGTTTCCTGAACGCAGCGCGCCTCGGCAAAGGGACAGCGGGAGGAAAAGCGGCAGCCGGGCGGCAGATCGATAGGGCTGGGCGGATCACCCTGCAAACGGATTCGGTCAGCCCGCGCCCGCGTCGCGGGATCCGCCGACGGCACCGCCGACAGCAAGGCCCAGGTGTAGGGATGCAGCGGCTCGGTAAAGAGCGAAATTCGGTCGGCGTATTCCACGATCTGGCCCAGATACATCACCGCGATCTCGTCGCACATATATTGCACCACGCCCAAATCGTGCGAGATGAACAGATAGGTCAGGCCGAATTCGTCCTGCAGCGACCGCAACAGGTTCAAGATCTGGGCCTGGATCGCCACGTCCAGGGCCGATACCGGTTCATCACACACCACCAGTTCCGGCTGTGTCGCCAGGGCGCGCGCAACGCCAATGCGCTGGCGTTGGCCGCCGGAGAATTGATGCGGGAAAAGCGCCTGCTGCTCGGGCCGCAGGCCGACTTTCCTGAACAGGTCGGCAACCCGCCCCTCGCGGTCCGCCGGATCGCCAATATTCATCAGGTCCATGGGCTCGCGGACGATGGCGCCCGCCCGCACGCGGGGATTCAACGACGAATAGGGGTCCTGAAAAATGATCTGCATGCGCGTCCTGGCGTGGCGCAAATCCTCGCCCTCGAGGGCCGCCAGATCGGTATCACCCAGGCGCATGGCGCCGCTGGTAATCGGCGTCAGACGCATTACCGCCATCGCCGTTGTCGTCTTGCCCGAACCGCTTTCGCCGACGATACCCAAGGTAGTTCCGCGTTTGATCTGAAAAGACACGTCATCAACCGCGTGAACCCGTGACGCCTTGGCAAAGATATTCTTCCGCGGCAGCCGGAAGTAGACTTTCAGATGCGCGACATCCAGTAGAATATCGTCGTCATCACTCATGCCGCCGCTTCCCGCTCCGTCAGCCAGCAGGCGACATCGTGGCCGCTGTCGACGGCCCGCGAGGGGGGCATTTCCGCGCGGCATTTGGCATCGGCATATGGACAACGCGGCGCAAACGCGCAACCACTGCCAAGCTGGGAAAGGGCCGGCACCACGCCTGGAATTTCCAGCAACGGCGGGCGCTCCACGGTCGGATTTCTGGTCAGATGCGGAACACAGCGGATCAGGCCCTGGGTGTAGGGGTGCCGGGGATCGGTCAGGATCTGCGTCACACCGGCCTGTTCGATGATGCGTCCGGCATACATCACCACGACCCGCTGCGCCATTTCCGCGATGGCGCCCATGTCATGGGTGATCATGATGATGGCGGTGCCGGTTTTTTCCTTCAGGTCGTTCAGCAGATCAAATATCTGCGCCTGCACCGTGACGTCCAGCGCGGTCGTCGGCTCATCGGCGATCAAGACGCGCGGCTTGCAGGCCAGGGCCATGGCGATCATCACCCTTTGCCGCATACCGCCGGACATTTGGTGTGGATATTCGTGGATCCGCTTTTCCGCCGCCGGTATACCGACCGCCTGCAGCATCTCCAGCGCCCGCGCCATGGCGTCCGCCCGCGACAGACCTTCATGCAAGCGCGCCGTTTCGGCGATCTGATTGCCGATGGAATAAACCGGATTCAGGGAGGTCATGGGTTCCTGAAAAATCATCGAAATTTCGTTGCCCCGCACTTCGCGCATGCGCTGTTCATTGGCTTGTAACAAATCCTCGCCATCCAGCAGGATGCGGCCGCCGGCAATGCGCCCCGGCGGGATCGGCACCAGGCCCATGATCGACAGCGCGGTCATGCTTTTGCCGCAGCCGGATTCTCCTACGATGCCGAGGGTCTCACCCGTATCCAACGAGATACTGAGGTTGTCGATGACCTTGGCGATACCATCACGGGTCTTGAACTCGACCCGCAGGCCTTCAACAGAGAGCAACCTTTCAGCCATCCCTCAACGCTCCCTCAGCTTCGGATTGAAGGCATCGTTCAGGCCGTCGCCAATCAGACTCATGGCCAGCACCGTCAGGAAAATGGCGACGCCGGGAATGGTCACCGTCCAGGGCGCATCCAGCAGATAGTCGCGATTGTCGCCGATCAGCTTGCCCCAGCTCATCACGTTGGGGTCACTGAGGCCGAGAAAGCTGAGCGCCGCTTCAAACAGAATGGCGATGCCGACCGTCAACGCCGCGTTGACGATCAGCGGTGGCAAGGCATTCGGCAATATGACCAGCCAGATGATGCGCCGGTCCCGCCCCCCGATGGAACGCGCCGCCTTGACGAAATCAAGCTCGCGCAGACGCATGAATTCGGCCCGCGCCAGTCGCGCGACACCGGTCCAACTGACGACACCAATGGCAATCGCCACGGTTTCCAGGGTCGGCGAGAACAGGGCGACCAGAACCATGGCCAGCAGCAGCGGCGGCAGCACCTGGAAAAATTCGGTGATCCGCATCAGGACTTCATCAACCCAGCCGCGGTAGTAACCAGCCATGGCGCCGATGGACAGACCGATGATGAGCGTAATTGCCGCGGCCGCGCCGCCAACCGCCATGGTTACGCGGGCGCCATAGATGATGGAGACAAGCATATCGCGGCCAAGATTATCGGTGCCGAAAAGATGCCCACTCTCACCGGGCGGCAACAGCGGCACATCCACCATCTCGAACGGATCAACGTTCAATATCACCGGCGCCAGCAATGCGGCGGCAACGATCACGACAAAGACCAACAGGCCGGCCACCGCCGCGTAGTTGCGCATATACATGGTGACGAACTGCCGGAACGGATGCTCGACGGGGGTTTCCGGCATCTCGTCGATCTGGCGGGATTGGGTATTGTCGCTGTCTGTCATGCAGCCGCCCCCTAGGCCGTGTTCGAGAGGCGGATACGCGGATCGATGATCCGGTAAGCCAGGTCAGTCAATAGATTGAACACGATCACCACGAAGGCGGAGAAAAATAAAATCCCCATGATGGTCGGTGTATCGCCGCGCAGGATAGATTCGAATGCCAGCGTCCCCAGGCCGGGCCAGCTGAACACGGTCTCGATAACCACCGCGCCCGAAAAGATGTGCGAGAACTGCAGCCCGGCGATGGTGATCACCGGAATGACCGCATTTCGCAGGGCATGCTTGTAGATGATCATCCGCTGGCCCAGGCCCTTGGCCCGCGCCGTGCGAATATAGTCGGAACCCAGGATATCCATCATGCTGGCCCGCGCCAGACGGCTGTATTGCGCCAGATAGATCGACGACAAGGATACCACCGGCAGGAACAGATGATGCGCCACATCCAGGTACCATTTCCAGGTACCGGTCTCGCTCAACGGTTCCGCCAGCCCCGATAGCGGCATTATCTGCAGGATCGAAACAAACAGGATGATCAACAGGAATGCGGTCCAGAAGACCGGCGCGGAAAATCCGATCAACGCCAGGATGGTAATGAAATGGCTGAATATGCCATTGGGGCGCTGCGCCGCGATGACCCCAAACAAAGTGCCCGCAAAGATGGCCAGCAACAAAGCCGTAACCACCAGCAGCAGGGTTGGACCAAGGCGCCCCAGGATCAGGTCAAGCACCGGCGCGTTGAAATAATAGGAACTGCCCAAATCACCCTGCAGGACTTTGCCGACATAGGTCAGCAATTGCACGTGAAAGGGCTGGTCCAGACCATAACTGCGACGGATTTCCGCCATCAATTCGGCGGAAGCGCCACCGCTTTCACCGGCAATGGTTTCGGCGATATCGCCGGGCACCAGATACAGCAAAACGAAATTGAAAACGATAACCGCCAATAACAGCAGGAATGCATACAGGAAGCGCCGCGCCACGACGGTCAGAAACTGCATCTATCAGCCTTCCCAATCAACCGCGGCACGGCGGAATGGGGTTCGAATACCGCCATTCCGCCGCTCACGGTTCCCAATTCCGCTGACTATTTTATATAGACGTTGTCCATCGGCGAGGACGTGCCCCAGATGGAATCGATCGGCGGATTCCCCACCCGTTCGTTGTTGTAAATGGTGTGATAGGGCGAGGCATTGATGTAAATAACAGGCGCCTCCTCCACGACCATTTTCTGCATATCCGCATACAACGCTTTGCGTTTATCCAGATTGATTTCCAGGCCCGCCTTCATCATCACCGCATCCACATCAGCGTTGCGAAACTGTTGCGTATTATGCCACGGCACACCCTCGCGGATGTTGGAGGACTGATAAGTGCGATGCACGCCGATCACCGGATCGCCCCAGTTGAACACCGAATCCAGGGTCATGTCGAAATCATGCCCGGCAACGGTCTTGATCCAGGAACGGAAATCCGACGATGCCTTCAAGGTCACGTCGATGCCGATTTTCTTCAACTGCGCCTTGGTAATTTCCGACCAGCGTTTCCAGGTTGCGCCGCCGGGAATGAAGTTCAGCGTGGTTTTGAAGCGAATGCCGTCGGCATCCGGATTGAGGCCGGCCGCGTCCAGCAGGGCCTTGGCCCTGTCCAGATCATAATCGTACAGATTGACGTCGGCCGAATAGAACGCGCTGCCCGGATGGATCGGCCCTGTCGCCCGTTGGGCGAAGCCGGCGTAGAGGATCTTGATCAACAGCTCCTTGTCCAGCGCATAGCCAATCGCCTGGCGGACACGCTTGTCGTCGAAGGGCTTCCTTGCCGTGTTGAAGGCCAGCCAGTTCAACGGACCGATGGCCGAATAACCTTCCGGCGTCAGGGTCAGATGCTTGCTCTTTTTCAGCCGCGTCAGTTCCTGCGGGTCCGAGGCAAAGGCAGTGATGTCCGCCTTGCCGGTCTCCAGCGCGATAATACGGGAGGTGGATTCAGCCATCTTCTTGAACACGATGAAATCCAGATAAGGCCGGCCTTTCAGGAAGAAATCATCGAAGCGCTCCATGATGATGTACTCGCCGGGCTTGAACTCCTTCAGCTTGAAGGGGCCGGAACCGACAATGTCCTGGCTGTTGCGCGGATTCTTTCGAATGTCGCCTTCGCCATAAATATGCTTGGGAATGACCACGCCAAGCTGCGACGACATCGCCAGTTCAATGGCCGGATGCGGCGCGCTCAGATGGATAATCGCGGTCAACTTGTCCGGCGTCGTGACTTTGGTCACCGGCGCATACATGGTCTTGAACGGGTGGTTGGCCTTGATCGTTTCAATGGAGAAGGCAACATCTTCCGAGGTGATGGGATGACCATCATGAAATTTGGCGTTCTCGCGCAAATTGACGGTCACCGACAAGCCGTCATCCGAGATGCTCCAGCTTTTCGCGAGATAGGGCTGTGGCCGCCATTGGTCGTCATAGCGCAGCAGGGCGGCAAACAGTTGCGTGCCCGGAATGCCCGTTGGCGTGCCGGAAGCAATCGCCGGGTTAAAGTGGCCGGCGATAATTCGATAAATGAACGTCAGCGTACCGCCTTGTTTCGGCTCTGACAGGGCCGGTGATACGGCAAACGCCGCCGCGACCAAAAGCGCGGCCACACCGGCTGCTATCCTTGAATGCGTTCTCATCAGCAATCTCCCTGAGATGAGGTTTATTCACCCGGACGGTTCATCCGCCCTAGAACAGCCAAAACGATAGACTGTTGCCTCCCGCATGAGAAGGTAAAAACGGAATTGCGGCAAAGCCAGCTGATACGCAATTGCCTGTTACCGGACCACGGAACCGGTTAGCCTGTCTGGCAAACATCATTCGGGAGACAGAAAAATGGCAACGGAATTCGCACCTGACGATCAACAACTGGATGGCAAAACCGCCATCGTAAGCGGCGCCGGGGCGTTGGAAGGCGGCATCGGCAATGGCCGCGCCGCCGCCATTCTGCTGGCCCGGGCCGGCGCGCGCATTCTGGCGGTGGACCGCGATCTCGACCGCGCGGCGGAAACCGCCGCGATGATTGAGGCGGAGGGCGGTGAGGCCCTGGCCCATGCCGCGGACATGACGAACGAAGCCGACTGCAAGGCCGTGGCGGAACTGGCCATGGAAAAATTCGGCCGCGTGGACGTCCTGGACAACAACGTCGGCATCGGCAGTTCCGGCACCGTGGTCGACGAGGTGGTGGAGGTTTGGGAGCGGGTCATGCGGGTCAACGTGCAGAGCATGTTCCTGGCCGCCAAGTTCGCCATACCGGCCATGATCGCCAGCGGCGGAGGTGGCGCCATCGTCAATGTCTCCTCCATCTCGGCCCTGCGGCCGCGCGGTCTGACCGCCTATTCGGCCTCCAAGGGCGCCGTAATTTCGCTCACCCGCGCCATGGCGATCGACCATGCCCCCGACGGCATCCGGGCCAACTGCATCGCGCCGGGGCCGGTCTATACCCCCATGGTTTATGGCCGCGGCATGTCCGACGCGGCGCGGGCCCTGCGGCGGCAAGCCTCGCCCCTGGGGATCGAAGGCACGGGCTGGGATATCGGCAACGCGGTGGTGTTTCTGTCTTCGGCACGGGCCCGCTATATCACCGGGCAGACCCTGGTCGTCGATGGCGGCATCACCGTCTCCGGCCCCGCCCGCGACCCCAACGTTTAAATTCAAGGAGCAACTGTTGCCATGGCACGCATCCCCTATCTCGACGCCGAGGATCTGGCCGAGGAAGACCGCGATCTGCTGAAGCGGACCATCAACCTGCACCGCGCCCTGGTCAACAGCCCCGGGGCGGCGCGCAATTTCGGCCATCTGGGCAGTTATATCCGCTTCGGCTCGAACCTGGACCCCCGGCTGCGGGAACTGGCCATTTTGCAGGTCGGCTATCTGACCAAAAGCGAATATGAATACAGCCATCATATCAAAATCGGCCGTGATTTTGGCGTCACCGACGACGATATCCGCGCCATGATAACCGAGACCGAGGGCCGGAACAGCGGCCTGCCCCGCCTGGACCGCGCCGTTCTGCGCGCGGCGCGGGAAATGACCGAGGATGGCAAGATTTCCGATGCCACCTTCGCCAGGCTGGACGAGAGCCTCAGCCCGGAACTGCTGGTCGACCTGACCGTCGTCATCGCCTTTTACAACGCGGTGGTGCGCGTCCTGGGCACCCTGGAGATCGACGTGGAGGACAGTTACGCGCCGTTTCTCGAGGAATTCCCTCTGCCCTGACATCTGTTTTCGGTATTCATGGACTGGAGCCTCAGCGCTGCCTGATCCTGATGAACAGCATCAACGGCAGCGAGGCGATGCAGGCGAGGGTGTACATCACAAAGGCGTTTGTGTAACCGATCAGGGTCGCCTGACGACCGATCTCGCCAGCCAGCGCGCCCAGTCCACTTGTCGACTCGATGCTCCACAGCCCGCGTATACTGGCAAAGGAGAAAGCCTCGTTGAACGGGCTGACGGCCTCGGTGATCTCCGCATAGGCGACGGAACCGGTGCGCACCACCGTCAGAACACTCAGGGAGATGAAGATGCTGCTGCCGAAATTGCGCAGCAGATGGAAGATTGCCGAAGCGTCCGGCAACAGCCGGTCCGGCAGGGTGGCGAAGGTAACCACCGACAACGGCACCCACATCAGGCCGCAGCCGAAGCCCTGGATAACACCGATCCAACCAACCGCGAAGGCCGAAATATTGAAGTCGAAGGCGGCGGTCTGCCAGCCACTGAGGCCGATCAGCCCGAGGCCAAGGACGATACCGATGCGCGGATCGAGACGGCCCATGCGCGAGGCGGCGAGAAAGCCCAGCACCATGCCGGCGCCACGCGTCCCCAGCAGGGTACCGATCAGGCTGTCGGGAAAACCCATCAGGTCATGCAGCA
Organism: Pseudomonadota bacterium; assembly: GCA_027623205.1. Taxonomy (GTDB): domain Bacteria; phylum Pseudomonadota; class Alphaproteobacteria. The sequence goes on from JAQBYC010000005.1 coordinate 56,582, forward strand.
GCGGGGGCAGCAGCACCAGCGGCGTCAAATTCAGCATGCCGTAAACGAAAACCAGGAACAGGCCGACCGAGAAGTTGCGGTCACGAAATAGCGCCGGACTGATAAACGGCTTGCTCGCCGTGGCCGTGTGCACCACGAACAGGTAAAAGGCGAGGCCCATGACGATCGCCAGCAGCAAGATCAGGTTCGATTCAAACCAATCCAGCCGCTGGCCGCGGTCCATGATGAACTGCAAGGCGCTGACCGCCAGCGACAGCAATATAAAGCCGGTCCAGTCGAGCCGGGTGCCAGCCTGCCTGCCGCCGTCGCGGATGAAGGCAAGCACACCCAGCAACGCAAGCACGCACAGCGGCAGGATCAGCAGAAATATCCAGCGCCAGCCGTATTCCTCGGCCAGGTAGCCGCCCAGCATCGGCGCGATTGCCGGGCCGATCACCACCGACATGCCGAAGACGCCCTGGGCCATCGCCCGTTGCCCCGGCGGATAGTTCGCAACGATGATCGCCTGCGCCAGGGGCACCAGCGGCGCGCCCAACGCGCCCTGGCCGATCCGATAAACCAGCAATGGCGGCAGCGTTGTAGCGGTGGCGCAGAGCAGGGAAAAAAGCGAAAACCCGGCGACCGACCAGATCAGCACCTGGCGCTGGCCAAACCGCGCCACCATCCAGCCGGTCATGGGCGTCACCACCGCCGTCGCCACCACATTCAGCGTGACCACCCAGGACACCTGGTCCGGCGTCGCCGACAACGCACCCTGCAATTGCGGCAGCGCCACGTTGACGATGGTCATGGTCAAGGCATAGAGCATGGTGCACAGCGAGACCGTGATCAAAACGATCACGCGGTTGGCCGCCGTGGCATTGGGGATTTTGGCTGCCTGGCTCGCGCTCATGGCGCAATTCTAGACCATTTTCGGGTCCGGCTGAAACAGCCGCTTACTGGACGGATGCCCGAGCGAAGATAGAACCCTATTCCGCCGCCTGCGGCGCGAGCGGCGCCTTCGCCGCCCGGCGCCGCTCCAACTGGGCCGAAGTGCGGGCGCCAAGGGCCAACAGCGAGGGCGTCACGAACAGGGTCAGCACGGTGGCGAAACTCAACCCGAACGCCACGGCCGTGGAAAGCTGCACCCACATCTGGGTCGAAGGCGCGCCATGGGAGATTTCCCGCGTTACAAAGTCAATGTTGACCTGAAAAACCATGGGCAACAGGCCGAAAATCGTGGTGATCGTGGTCAACATCACCGGACGCAAACGCTGGCTGCCGGTGCGAACCACGGCTTCCATGGGTTCCATGCCCGATTTCACCAATCTGGCATAAGTATCGATCAAAACGATGTTGTTGTTGACCACGATACCGGCCAGGGCGATGACTCCGATCCCGGTCATGACGATACCAAACGATTGCCCGGTGATAATCAAGCCGGCCATCACCCCCACCGTGGACATGATCACCGCCGTCAAAATCAACAGGGAATGATAGAAGCTGTTGAACTGGGTGATCAAAATAATCGCCATCACGAACAGAGCGAAGCCAAAGGCCTTTTGCAGAAAAGCCGCCGCCTCCTTTTGATCCTTGTCGGCGCCCCGGAACCTGATATCGACATCCGCGTCAAAGGTCTGGTTCCGCATCCAGGTGCGAATTTCATTGATCTTGTCGTCGCTCAACAGGCCTTCGGCGACGCTGGCCTGCAGCTTCAGCACGCGCTGCCCGTCGCTGCGTTTCAGCAAACCGGAGCGTTGTTGCGGGGTGCGCGTAACAAAATTCGAAATGGGTACCTGGCCATGGCTGGTTTCCACGCGCAACAGATCCAACTGTTCGATATTACGGTACTGGATGGGAAAGCGGACCCGAATTTCCACTTCCTCGTCAGCATCATCCGGCCGGTATTCCCCGACCTTGATGCCGTTGGTGACCAGTTGCACCGCCTTGCCCACGGCCAGAATATCGGCGTTGAAAAGGCCCGCCTGGGCGCGGTCGACCTGGACCTGCCATTCGATACCGGGCAGGGCGCGGCTATCTTCCACATCCAGGATACCGTCCATGGACTCCAGTTTGCGGCGGAAATTCGCCACCACCGCATCCAGGCGTTCAGGGATTTGGGAACGAAATTCAATCTGGATATCCTTGCCCGTGGGCGGTCCAAAGTCCGGTTCCCTGGGTTCCACCCAGACGCCAGCCAAATGCGCCGTGCGTTGCCTGATTTCGCCGGTGATTTCGGCCGAGGTACGGCGTTCGTCCCAATTGATGAACTCAATGAAGATGGTGCCGATCACGTCCTGGGCCTGATCCTCGCCGCGGGAAGCGCCACCGGTTCGGGCATAGATCGTACGGATGCCCGAAATGTTCATCAATTCCGCCTCGACCTCGCGGACCAGCAGATCTTTTTCCCGGGTGGACATGTTGCCGCGGGCATGCACATGGACCAGGGTTTGTTCCGGCTCCACATCGGGAAAAAATTCCACCCCCTTGCCGGATGACCAATAGGCCGCCTGGACTCCGGCCAGAATGACCACCGCCGCCGCCACCACCAGGATTGGGCGGCGGATTATGACCGTCAGGGTACGGGCGTACAGGCCCGTCATACCGGGCAACTGCCGCACATCACCGCGCTCGGATACCGCCAGGGCGGCCAGGGTCTGCTTGTTGGCAGAGCTCGCCTTGCCGATCAAACCGCCCAATGTGGGCACGAATATCAGGGCCATCAACAGTGAGCCGGTCAGGGTCACGACCAGAGTAATGGGCAGGAATTTCATGAACTCGCCCACGACGCCCGGCCAAAATATCAACGGCATGAAAGCGGCCAGGGTCGTGGCCGTGGATGCGATGATCGGCCAGGACATACGGCGGGCGGCCATGGCATAGGCCTCTTTCCGCGGCAGGCCTTCAGCCAGTTTCCGATCGGCATATTCAGTCACCACGATGGCCCCATCGACCAACATCCCGACCGCCAGGATCAGGGCGAACAGCACGACTATATTGACGGTCAGGCCAAGGCCATCCAGCACCAGGATGCCGAACAGAAACGAGGCCGGAATAGCCAGACCGACCAGCCCGGCCGTGCGCAGGCCCAAGGCGGCCACGACAACAATAAAGACCAGAAGAATGGCGCTAAGCACGTTGTTCTGCAGGTCGTCCAGCATCCGGCGGATATTTTTCGATTCATCCTGAATGAAATCCACCTGCACACCGGCGGGCCAGCTTTTGGCGCGCGCCGTCACCAGATGACGCACCTGATCGATGGTTTCGATAACATTCTCGCCAAGGCGCTTCTTGATTTCCAGGGTGACGCCGGCGCGCCCGTTGATGCGGGCGTACGAGGTCGCATCGCGGAAGGTCCGGCGCACCGTGGCAACGTCAGCCAGCGTGACAACACCATTCCCGAAGGCCTTGATGGGTAAATTCAATAAATCCTCGGCGGTTTCGAACAGTCCCGGCACCTTGATGGCAAAACGACCCTTGCCCGTATCCATGGTGCCGGCGGCGATAAGCTGATTGTTACGGGACGCCGTCCGCACCAATTCCTCCTGGCTGATGCCATAACTTTCCAGGCGCACGGGATCGACCAATATTTCCAGCAACTCCGCCCGCTCGCCCGCGATATCAGCCTCCAACACCCCCGGCAATGCCTCCAATTCGTCCTGCAAGTCCCGCGCCAGCCGCAACAAGGTGCGCTCGGGAACATCGCCGGCCAGGGTGACCACAAGCACCGGAAACAGCCCCACATTGACCTCGTGCGCGGTCGGTTCGTCGGTTTCCGCGGGCAGGTCGGGTTTCACCAGATCAATGGCCTCGCGCACGTCGCGCAGGGCCTGATCCGCATCAAAACCCGCCTCGAATTCCAGCAATACCGAGGCACTTCCCAATTCCGCCCGGCTGCGCATTTCCTTGACCCCTTCGATGGAGCGCAATTCCTGCTCCATGGGGCGGACCAACAGGCGCTCGGCATCCTCGGGCGAGATGCCGTCGTGCTTCATGGCGACATAAATGATGGGAATGTTGATATCGGGCTTGGATTCCTTGGGAATGGTCAGATACGAACCCAGGCCGGCGATCAACACCAGAACCAGAATGGATAGAACGCTGCGGGCATGCTGGACCGCGGCATCAATGATGGCGTTCATGATGCCGGCGCCCCGCCGGCTTTACCAGCATCGGCTTTGCCTTCGCCGCTGTTGCCGTCAGGCTGAGCGGAAACCCGGACCCGGTCGCCCTGACGCACGAACTCCTGGCCAACCACGATCAACTCGGCCTTTTTCGGCAAACCGGCAACCCACATGCCGTCCGCGGTACTGTCGATGATCTCAACCGCATAGAAGCCGACCACGCCGCCACTCTCCACACAGCGCACACCGACAGTGCCGCTGTCATTCAGGGTCAGGATGGCCGGTGTGATAAAATGAGCCTGCACCTGGTCGGTGGGAAAACTAAGCGCGGCGGTCGTACCATGGCGTAATTTACCGTCGGAATTCGGCACCAGCAATTCGACCCGGAAAGTCCGGGTGGTGGCATCCGCCGTGGACGCGATGTAATGGATTTTGCCCTCGACCTTTTCTCCGGTAACCAGGGTGGCGCTGCCTTTGTCGTTCAGGCGTAGGCGGCCGACATTATTCTCGCTGACCTGCGCCACCACCAGGTAGGGATCTTCATCAACCAGCAGGGCAATAGGGCTGCCGTCCTTGACATAGGCGCCCAATTCCACTTCGCGGCTGTCGACGATAGCGTCAAAGGGCGCGCGGATCACGGTGCGGTCCAAGGCAACATCCATCGCTTTAACCATGGCCATGGCCCCATCCAGGCGGGCCGCCGCGGCGGAAAACTGGGTTTCCGCGCGATAGCCTTTTTTGCGCAGTTGCTTGGCCGCCTCGTACTCAATCTCGTGTTGGCGCACCAGGGCCTTGGCTTCCGCCATTTGCGCCATTCGGTCTGCGACATCGATACGCACCAGCACGTCACCACGGCGGACCCGGCCGCCCTTTTGCACCGCGACCTCGGTGATCCGACCCTTGATTTCGGACATCACCATGACCTTGCGCTTGGCTTCGGTATGCCCCCGCGCGGTAACTTCGCGCCAATGGTCCTGAGCCACCGATGGCTTGGTGCGCACGGCGGTCAGCGAGGCGTCTCCTTGTTTGGCGTTACGTTCGGCGACCGTAGGCGCCTGACCGGGTACAACTTTGCCATTCGCCAGGCCGTTGTGCGCACCGAACTGGCCGCTCAACACCCAGCCCAACGCGACCACGGTAATGGCCGCGGCAAGGAGATAGGAAACCCGCATGTTCAAATCCCGCCTAATTGCCAGCGCCGGCGCCAGTGCGACCGCCGGTGCGATCGCCATCGATCTGCGCCAGCAACGCTTCGCTTTCCACCAGATACCGGTTGTCTTCCAGATAGCTCGCCGCCGCCTCGTAAAGTGCCCGGCCATAGCCGGCAACAAAGCGTTGTGCCGCCGTGCCGCGGGCCTCCCTTTCGGCAAGTTCGGCCCCAAGGCTGCGATGTTCCGCGATCCGTCGGTCGATCATTTCGCCAACCTGGCCGGCAGGCAATAGATCGGCGAAAAACATGGCGACCAGGAACTCGGAACGGACCCGGTCCCGGCCGGGTGGATTGTTCAATTCCCTGACCAAGGTCAATCGCCCTTCGACCGTCAGGCTATAGACTTTTTTATCTGGCCGTTTCGCCTGCTGTTCGGTTTCACTACGGACCAACCCTTCGGTCTGCAGACGCTTCAGGGCCGGATAGATCGATCCAAAGGAGGCGTCATAAAAATGGCTGAAGACATTCTCCAGCCGTTTTTTGATTTCATAGCCCGACGCGTCGCCCAGGCTCAACACGCCGAGGCATAGGGTACGTACATCCATCACAAATCGATCTCCTCGCTTGCCAACATTTTGCATATAGCGATTCGATATATTAATGTAAAGAGTAGGTTATCAAACTACGCCATAAGGCCTAGCTGAACAGACGCCAAACAGCCGTGTTCATCGGGGGTCTCAGAGGGCAGGCGGTCCGGTCAGGCGAGGCTGATCACGTCGCCGGCATGGTTCAGATCCGCCAGTTCACGGCCCAGATAAGCCGCGACGCTGGCTAGACCACGGGGCGCCCCCGGCGCCAGGCGAGCTTCAGCTTCGGGATTATAGTTCGTGTTGGTGTTGATATCATAGGTCAGGGCCCGGCCCGCGGCATCAACAATGAACTCGATGCCGGCAATCGAAATCCGGTTGTCCGCCAGGAACCGGCCATAGGCTTGGATCAAGGGCGAGGAAAATCCTTCCACGATTTGGAACATGGGGCCCTGGGCGGGATCCACGGCGCAGGCTTCCGCCGGGCAAAGTTGAAAGCCATCGCGGGTGTCCACCCGCACGGCGTAAAGAAACGCCCCGCCGACGAATTCAAGCCGGGTGATGTACGGCGCCGGCGCCTGAATATATTCCTGCAACAACAAAATGCCGTCTATCGGCGGCTCATGGTCCGGGCCGTCCAGCCAGGCGGCAAAGGCTGCTGCGTCGTCATGCAAGTACACGCCCAAGCCTTTTCCGCCCCGATTATGTTTGGAGATGAAGGGTCCGGCAAAGGTGCGGGCGGCCGCGATCGCCGGGTCGCGGCCATGGGTGGGACAGGTGCGCGGGGTCGCTATCCCCGCCGTTCGCAGCGCGGCATATTGCGCGACTTTCGACAGTTCCAGGCGAACGGCGCTGCTGCCGTTGACTACTCGGCGGCCATAGGCCTCCAGCCATTGGATCACCGCATCGGCATATTCCGGCGCAAAGCGGTGGCCGCGGCTATGGGCCGAGGCGCTTAACCGGGAATAGTACAGGCCCTTTGGTGGAGGCGCGGACAGATCGAATTGACCCTGGGCCACATCCCAAAGCCGATAGGGCAATTGGCCCCGGTCCAGTTCCGCCAATAGCGGCGCCGTCCATTCGCTGTTCTCGTAAAGAATATGGATTTGTGTCATGCCCGGCGCCTAGCCGACCTTGACCGAGGTACCGCCGTCAACGGGCAGGGCGGCACCGGTTATGAAACCCGCCTCATCGGAAGCAAGGAACAGGGCCGCGTTGGCGACGTCCCAGGCGGTGCCCATCTTGCCCCCCAGGGGCACTTTGGCATCGCGTCCAGCGGCAATTTCGGCCCGGCTCTTACCCAGTGCCAGGACCCGGGTATCGACCGCCATCGGCGTATCCATCAGTCCCGGCAGTATGACATTGGCGCGCACGCCATAGGGCGCGTTCTGAATAGCCAGTTGCTCCGTCAGGGCGATAACCGCCGCCTTGGTGGTTTTATAGGCAACCAGGGGATACATTGACCAGGCGGCGAGCGACGAAATATTGATGATCACCCCGCTGCCCTGCGCCCGCATGCCGGGCAGGGCGTGTTTACAAGTCAAAACCATGCCGCGCAGGTTCACGGCGACACAATGGTCGAAGGCAGCAACCGTAATCTCGGTAATCTCGGCGTCGCCGCCGGCGATCGAGATGCCCACATTATTATGCAAGATATCCAGCCGGCCATGACGCCCCAGACATTCGGCCACGGCGGCCTGGACAGACGCCTCATCGGTCACGTCGGCCTGCACCGCAATTGCCTTGCCGCCCTCGTCCTTTATCATCGCCGTGGTTTCCTCGGCCGAGCCGAGATCGCGGTCAACCGCGACCACCTGGGCGCCCTGCCGGGCGAACACCATGGCCGTGGCCCGGCCGTTGCCCATGGTCTCGCCCGGGCTTTGTCCCGCACCGACCACCATCGCAATTCGATCCTGTAAACGCATCATCGCCTCCCCGGCTGGTTTAAACTAGTATTTCCAAAGCGCATTATAGACCAAGGAATGGATTTGCGATGACCGATCAAACAACAGTTCTGCTGGACGGCTTGACATTCCCCGAGGGGCCCCGCTGGCATGATGGTCGGCTTTGGTTTTCTGACTTCTATGCCCATGAAGTCGTGGCGGTGGACCTGTCGGGCAAACGGGAAACCATTGTCGACGTGCCGGGGCAGCCTTCGGGCCTGGGCTGGACACCCGACGGGCGGCTGCTCGTGGTTTCCATGCTGGACCGCAAGCTGCTGCGCCTTGACCCAGGCGGCCTGGTGGAGGTAGCGGACCTGTCGGACCTGGCCGGATACCACTGCAATGACATGGTGGTGGACGGCGAGGGCCGCGCCTATGTGGGCAATTTCGGCTTCAACAGCCACGGCGGCGACCCGTTCCAGACCGCCGATCTGATCCGTGTCGATCCCGACGGCAGCACATCGGTGGCCGCGACCGGTCTGGCCTTCCCCAACGGCGCCGTCATCACCCCCGATGGCGGCACCCTGATCGTGGGCGAAACCCGCGGCAACATCTTGAGCGCCTGGGACCGCCGGCCCGACGGCTCGCTGCACAACCGGCGGGTCTGGGCTGACTTGCAGGGCGGCTGGCCCGATGGTATTTGCCTGGACGCCGATGGCGCGATCTGGGTCGCCGACCCGCGCAACAAGGAAACCATCCGGGTGCGGGAGGGTGGCGAGGTCACGGACCGCATCTCCACCGGTGAGATGGGTTCGTTCGCCTGTATGCTGGGCGGCCCGGACCGAACCACGCTGTTCATTTGCACCTGCCTGCAATCTGGGCCGGACACCGCCGCGCTTCGTTCGGGTCGGATCGAAACGATTGAGGTTAAAGTCCCCGGCGCCGGCTGGCCATAGGGGTCAATCCACCAACCCCGGGGCCGCGACGGCAACGACGGGCAATTGACGATGATGGCCATACCACTAATTCATGCCATGCGCCGATGTTGCGGGGACGCGTCAGGTCAATTTGGCATTGAACGCAACGCAAATCCTGACACCCGGCCCTTTAAAAGGCGTTACCGAGTGTTCATAGTAGCTTGGGAACATGACCAAATCACCCGCCTCAGGATTGATCGCATGGGCGGAATGCTGATGCGGTAGCCGCATAGAATTCGCCCGCGGCCGTGGGTCGACGAAGGAAATGCAGCCGTGCGGCTGCCCAGCCGTGCTGTTCTGCATGACCTTCGGCACCGTGACGTAATAGACACCGGATATATTGGCATCGGGATGCATGTGCTGGTGATTGTAGTCACCCTCCCGCATGATGACGCACCACCCCCACAATCGCAGGTTTCTCCCCTCTGGCGGGGCGGCGCACTCGTTCTCGATCAGGGGACCCACATAGGCTAAAATGCCGTCGAAAATCATTTGCCGAAGTTCAACGATGGCCCCGTCTTTGCCCGACAACAATTGCGTGTCGCTGTGATAGCCGCCAAGGTTTGACGTGCCGGCCAGTTTGTTGCGTTCACGTTTTTCAAGTGCAAGCAGGTAGCGGTGCAGCCGGCCATTCAGATCCTCAGTACCCTTATGCCGGCGGCGCATGAAGGTGGTTGGGAAATGATTCGAGATCTGGTCTTCGAAAGCAGTATCCGCGGTCATGATTTTATGGTCCGGCATGTCAGATAATTTTCAACAGGTATATACAGTGTTACCCTTCACAAGGCATGCCTGTTCTCCAAACCGGAGGCGGCGAAACCAGCGCCGCGTCAGCCCCTGAAACCTTTCACGCCAGTCAACTGACCCCATATGGCCGAATTGCACATGACCCCGGCTAGTTCGAGGGCGCTCCATTACCACTGGTTTCGTCGCTGGTTTCGTCTTCGCTGCCTTCAATATCCGGCCCATCGCCCGGGTCCGGGTTGTCCGGGTCCGGGTTATCCAGGGTTTTAACAAAGCGCAGTTGCGCCCGGTAACTGAAGGGCACAGAGGCCAGATACAACACACCCATAACCGACAACACAAGCCAGGGATAGCTGGACAAAACCGCCGCGACGATGCCGACCACCACCAACAGAGGCAGCACCAGGTCCCGGCGTATGCGTACCCGCTTGAGGGAATAGGTGGGGACCCGGCTAATCATCATGAAGGCCACCAGCAGCAGCCAGGCAGCCATCAAGGCCGGCTGGCGCAGGAAGCTGCTTTCGATTTGAAAGCTGATGGCCATGGGCAACATCACCATACAGGCCCCCGCCGGGGCCGCCATGCCCGTAAAGAAATAACTGGCCCAGACCGGGCGGTCCGGATTATCCAGGGCTGTGTTAAAGCGGGCCAGCCGCAAGGCACAACAGGTGCTGTAGGCCAGACCTGCGATCCAGCCCACGCCGCCCAGGGCCTCGGTGCTCCACAAATAAACCACCAGCGCCGGCGCCACGCCAAAAGCAATGAAATCCGAAAGGGAATCCAATTCAGCGCCAAATTTGGTCGCCCCTTTCAACAACCGTGCCATCCGCCCGTCCAGACCATCCAGAATACCCGCGATGATGATCGCCGCCACCGCCAGTTGCCATTTTTCCTGCATCGCAAAGCGGATCGCCGACATGCCGGCGCAGAGCGCCAGGACTGTCAGGATATTGGGAATAAGGCTGTTGACCGGTAATTCGCGAAACCGGCGATTGCGCCGCCCGATTTTCATCGCACCTCTCCCTGCCGCGGCGCTTCGACGCCATCGCAATCAGCCAGCACCGTTTCCCCCGCCACGGCGGTCTGTCCCACCGCCACCAGAGGCGCCGTGCCCTCGTCCAGATATACGTCAACCCGACTGCCGAAGCGGATCAAGCCAAAGCGCGCGCCCACATGCACCCGCTGTCCCTCGTACAGGCTGCAAACGATCCGCCGCGCCACCAGGCCGGCAATCTGCACGAAAGCGATATCCTGGCCCCCTGAAGTGGTCATGCGGATCGCCTGGCGTTCATTGTCCGTCGAAGCCTTGTCAAGCGAGGCATTGAGGAACTTGCCCGGCCGATAGGATACCGCCGTGATCTCGCCATCAATGGGTATGCGGTTTACGTGCACATCGAACACGTTCATGAAGACGGCAATGCGTTGGCGGGGCTTTTCGCCCATCCCCAATTCCGCCGGCGGCACGGCCATTTCGATGGATTGCACCACGCCATCAGCCGGCGAAATGATCAGACCGTCGCGGGTCGGTGTGATGCGGTCGGGATCACGAAAAAAATAGACGCACCAGCAGGTCAGCAACACGCCAAGCCAGCCCAACGGATCAGCGATCCAGAACAGGATAATCGTTGCCAGGGCAAAAATCGCGATGAAACGATAACCCTCGCGGTTGATCGGGACGATCACAGCCTTCAATGCATCCATTCCGTCGTCTATTCCACGTTGGCGGTAGCGGCTCCCGGCCCGCAGCCAAACATCTAAACCACCGGTTCCTTTTCCGCGACCTGATTTTCAAACACTATCGGTAGACCATCCTTATCCAGCCGCTCCAGCCGTTGCAAGGCCTCGGCCTGCTCCTGCTGTCTTTGCCACATGTCGGCGTAGGTGCCGTTCGCGGCCAACAGCGTCTCGTGTCGGCCCTTCTCGACTATGCGGCCAGCTTCCAACACGATGATTTCATCGGCATCGACGATAGTGGATAGGCGATGGGCGATGACCAGGGTGGTGCGGTCGCGGGAGACCAGACGCAATGCGGCCTGAATTTCCTTTTCCGTCCGCGAGTCCAGGGCCGAGGTCGCTTCGTCGAATAACAGGATCGCCGGATTTTTCAGGATCGTCCGGGCAATCGCGACCCGTTGCTTTTCACCGCCCGAGAGTTTGAGGCCCCGCTCGCCAACGGGCGAATTATATCCTTCGGGCAGGGCAGCGACAAAATCATGAATCTGGGCCAGCTTGGCCGCCGCCTCGATCTCTTCATCCGAGGCGTCGACGCGGCCATAGCGGATATTGTAACGGATGGAATCGTTAAACAGAACCGTGTCCTGCGGTACAATTCCCACGCTCGCGCGCAGCGATTGCTGGGTCACCTGTCGTATATCCTGGCCATCGACCAACACGCGCCCGCCCTGGACGTCGTAAAATCGGAACAGGATGCGGGAAATGGTCGATTTGCCGGCCCCCGACGGACCGACGATCGCGACTGTATTGCCCGCCGGTACGCGAAAGCTGACCCCATGCAGGATTTGCCGTTCATTCGCGTAACCGAAATCTACGTTCTCGAACACCACCTCGCCGGCATTGATATTCAGCGGCGCGGCATTCGGGGCATCGGCGATTTCCGCATGCACCTCAATCAACTCGAACATCTTGTCCATGTCCACCAGGCTTTGCTTGATCTCGCGGTAGACGAAGCCCAGAAATCCCAAGGGTTGGTACATCTGCATCATAAAGGTGTTGATTAGGACAAAATCGCCAAGGGTCAGATCGCCGCTAACAATGCCCCGCGCTGCCAATAGCATTACCGTGCCCATACCAAGGGCGATGATCACGCCCTGGCTGATATTTAGCACGGCCAGGGATGTTTGGCTGCGTACGGCGGCGGTTTCATAGCGCGACATTGATTGGTCGAAGCGGGTCGCCTCGTGGCCCTCGTTGCCAAAATATTTCACGGTTTCGAAATTCAATAGACTGTCGATGGCCCGTGAACTGGCCTCGCTGTCGGTGCGGTTCATCTCGCGCCGATGCTTCAGACGCCATTCCGTCACGCTCAACGTGACGGCGATATAGACTGCCACCGCGAACAGGGTAACACCCGAATAATCTGCCCCATAGTTGATCAACAGCACGCCACAGACCAGGGACAGTTCCAGCAGGGTGGGAAGAATATTGAACAGGGAAAACCGCAACAGAAAATCGATCCCCTTGGTGCCCCGTTCAATGACCCGGCTTAACCCGCCCGTGCGCCGGTCGAGATGGAAGGCCAGGGAGAGGTTATGCAAATGGCGAAAGACCTGCAGGGCGACGGTGCGCAGGGCATGTTGGCCAACCTTGGCGAAGACCGCATCCCGCAGTTCACCAAAGGCCTGGCTTGCCAACCGCGCCGCGCCATAGGCCAGGATCATCAGAATGGGCACAGCCACGGCGGCCCCGACTTTTCCGTCCAGGCCGGTAACATTCAACAAATCTATGACTTCCTTGTAGACGAACGGAATAGAGACGATCGCGATCTTGGCTGCGGCCAGCAGCACGATGGCCACGATGACCCGAAGCCGCAGATCCCAGCGCCCCCGAGGCCACAAATATGGCATCAAGGTAGCCAGTGTTCGCCAATGACTGCGGCTGGACCCCTCGGCTGTGGGATCAAAACTTCTACGCATGATAACTCGCCATCCCCAGCATCGCGCAATTCTGCGCTGGACCGCCTTGCAGATATGTATGCTGTTCGACTGCAAAAGAATAGGGAATAGGAAAATTTCTCCTGAATCCAACAGCGGGCCCGCGGCGGAAAGAAGAACACACCGAGGCCCGGCACAGGCTTTGCCGAATAACCAGCCCCGCTCATGGGAACCCATAGTGAAAAAGGGAAGCCACAAAAGAGAAAGAGCCGTTCGTTTACTCGAAGTTAACTCCGCCAGGATGTAATCACCGTCGAAACAGGGGATGGGATTAATGTCTGTCGGCTACCAGGATGATCTTGACAAGAATTGGAATATTTCAGCCGCCATGCCCGAAACGGCGGCACCGGCTGACGGTATAAAGTACGCCACCCTGAACGCGGCACTGGACCAGGCCGGCTCGGTCTTAGGTGATATGCGCGGGAACCTGCCGATCGCCTTTCGCTTCAAATGGCACGACATGGTGATATTTTGCCAAATCGTCGAGCGGGACTCCGAGGTGGTGCTGGATCTGGCCACCGATCTAGGCCCGCTGCCGTTCACAATCGAAAACAGCGCGCGGCGCGGCTATTTAAAGGAACTGGGCGGTTCCAAAACTAATTTACCTATTGGCGAATTCGTCTTGACGGAACGCCGCCGGTTTCGCCACTGCGTCACCCAGACCATGAGCACGCCCATAACTGGCAGCCACATTGTCACAACGGTCGTACAATCTCTTTTGACAGCCCGGCCTTATTACGAACTGGCCAAAGCCCGGCTGTAGGATGCCGGCGACAGGCCCGATGATCGGCACCGTCCAGCCTGCCGCAGCCAGTTCTAGTTCATGGGGAGACCGCGGCGGACGTAGCGGCCGTCTTCAACGCAGATGAAATAGTCTTCCACTTCCGGGTGGCGCACCGGCACTTCGTTATCGTCGGTCAGCAAATTCTGTTCCGAGACATAGGCCACATATGTGGTTTGCGCGTTCTCCGCCAGCAGATGATAAAATGGCTGATCACGTCGTGGGCGAACATCTTCCGGGATCGACATCAGCCATTCCTCGGAATTGGCGAAGACCGGATCCACGTCGAAAACCACCCCCCGGAAGGGGTGGATACGGTGCTTAACGACATCGCCGATCTGGAATTTCGCGACCATTACTGTCGTCACGGGATCTCTGGCTCCTCATCCTACACTGGTATCAATGATTCCTAATCCTTATTAGCACAACATTAGCCATTGATCACCTGCCAGTTTCCGTCCGGCTGCCGACAGGCAAGGCCATAAGCTTGTTGCGACGGACCATTGATGACAACACTATTTTGCTACTCCCGGCAATAGCAGCCAGCGTCCGGGCGTCCCCCGCGGGTCGGTCGGATTTCACCATGACTGCCACTGTGGGGATTGGACCATTGAATGGTTTCACTTATCGGCGCGAAATGGGCCTGTTGTTGGGCATTGGAGAGGACAATACGGTCCGCCCGATCCAGCGAGCGGCCAATCTCGGCGCCCGGAAAAGCGCCCATCACAGTTCCGGCGGCCACGGCGACAAGCCGGCCGCGGCTCGTGGTCTTCATAACCATCTCCTCGGTTTCAGTTGCGCTTTATTGGAATGAGAGATCGCCATCGCCTGTCTGAATGGATCCTGAGAACTCTATTCACCTTAGGTTCATCTTTCCAACAATCGTGAACCGCCGTAGGATCAACCTGGCAATAAGGGAGCAAATACGTGGCCAGCACCAAGAGCGCCGATACCGAAGGCGCGAAACAGGCGATCCTGGACTATTGCCTGCGCAAAGGCGCCCTGGCGGCAGGCGTCGCCGATCTCGAAGCGTTGGAGCGCATCGCCCCGCCGGGTCATCGGCCCAGCGACCTTATGCCCAAGGTCAAATCCGTCATTTCCCTGGGCGTTGGCGGCCAGACCCAGGGCGCCTGGTCGGTGCCAGCCAAGGCCATGGGTTATTTCGGCTCAACCGAGACGCGGGCCTATACCATTGCCTATGGAGCGGCCTTTTTTATCGAGGGGATGTACCAGACACCGGCGATTTATTGCCCGCCGGACATGGATAATGAAAAAGGCCCCCGGGTACCATTGCAAAGTCTGAAACTGCATGCCGAGATCGCGGGCATCGGCGCCCGCTCGCTGGCCGGCGACATCCTGTTGCATCCGGAATTTGGCTACATGTACTACGCCTCGATCTTCACGGAACTGGCGTTGGAACCTGATCAGCCCATGGCGGAGAATCCCTGCCCGGCACCCTCCTGTGTTTCCATGTACCGCCAGATCGGGCGCACGCCGTGCCAGAAATTCTGTCCCGTACAATGCCTCTCGGGCCATATTGACGCAGACGGCAAGCAAGCCGAAATGCACTATGACATGGCCGCCTGCGCCGAGATGAGCCAACAATACGAGGCCGTGCCCGCCTTGTTGGCGGAGGCCATGGCGGCCGAAGACGCCCAAGGCCGCGATGACATACTGTTCGATCCCGACAACAAAATGCTCTGGTACAAAATGTCCGTCGGCTCCGGCGGGTTGTTGGCGCAATGTTTTGAATGCATGCGGGTCTGCCCTATCGCCACCAAATCACCCCTGGCCGATCCCATCCGCCGTTCCAAAGCCAAGGCAGCCACCTGATCATGGCGCGCGGGTTAAGCCGGCAGCAGATCGGCGTTACAGTGGCGATGATCGACAGCTATGGCGATCTGGTTTTCGAGATGAGCCATAACAAGCAGACCCGCCGGGGCGACCCGATCCGAGAACTGGACTTCGCGGCAATCGAGGCACGGCGGGGCGAACTGGGTATGAGCGATGGCCAAATCGCCCAGCGCATCGGCCTTAGCGAAATCCAGGTGATGTATATCCGCACTACGATGGAGCGACGGCGCTTTCGCACAAATCATTTCCAGCGGCTGTTGGAGTTGGGCGGTGGCAAACGCTTTCGCCACGAACGCTTCACGGCTCATGAAGACCGTTTCCAGTATCACGACGATGCCATTGCCTTGCGCGAGGCCATGACGTTCAATCCTGAACGCGCCCGCTATTACGCCGAACAAGGCTGGTGGGCCGATGATACCTTGAGTGGTTGGCTGGCGCGCAATGTCGCCGAACGGCCGGCCGCGCCGGCGGTCATCCTGGACGGGGTGGTTATGGACTACGCCAGCCTGGCCGCGCGGGTGGACCGTTTGGCCGGTGGCTTGCACGGCCTCGGCCTGGGGCCTGGCGATGTCATTGCGGTGCAGTTGCCGAATGTACCCGATTATCTGGTCGGCTATCTGGCCATTGCCCGTCTGGGTGCGGTGATGACAACGCTCTATATGCCGCACCGGGGACGGGAATTCGCAACTCTTCTGGGTCACAGCCGGGCCCGGGCAATGATCTGTTTGAGCGACGCCGGCGGTTTCCCGGCCGCGCAAACCGCGCTGGACTTGGATCTCGAAAAACTGCAATCGGTGATCGCGATCGGCACGGATGTGGCAAAAGCGGTACCGGGCGCGGTGCCATTCGAGGATCTGGCCGCCGGCACGGCCAGCGCAGACGCGTTGGGCTTGCCGCTCCCGGTGGCCGCCGACCCGTTCCTGTTGCTCTACACCTCCGGCACCACGGCCAGCCCCAAGGCGGTGCCGCACAATTCCCACACCATGCTGGGCAATGCCCGTCTGGGCGCGGCAGAGCACCAGTTGAGCGCCGACGATGTTATATTGTCGGCCCCGCCGTTCGGACATCTGTTCGCGCTATATTCCTTTCATCTGGCGCTCTATTCCGGCGCGGCCAATCTATTGCTGCCCGCTTTCACGCCGCCCGATTTAGCCGCCACCATCGAGGCTGGCGGCGCCACTGCCCTGTTCGCCGCTCCGGCCCATATGGCCGCCTGTCTGGGCATGGGCCTGTTCGACAAGCACGACTGCAGCTCCCTCGGCCTGATGGTGCTATCGGGTAGCGCGGTGCCTGACGAGATGGCCCGCGCCGTTGATCGCAAACTACCCGACTGCGCCATCAACCAGCTATGGGGCATGACAGAGACACAGGGTGCGCTGTACTGCCGCCCCGGCGACAGCATAGAGACAGCGGCAACCTCTGCAGGTCAGCCCGCCCCCGGTGTGGAAGCGCGAATCAACGATGACGGCGAGCTACAGGTACGCGGCTCCATGCTGTTTCCAGGCTATTTCGACAATCCAGGCGCCAACGCGGCCGCATTTACCAAAGACGGCTGGTTCCGCAGTGGCGATCTGGCCAGCCAGGACAGGCAAGGCAATATCGCCATCACCGGCCGTATCAAGGACATAATCAACCGCGGCGGTGTGAAATATAACCCGCGCGAGATCGAAGATCTTTTGGACAAACATCCCGGCATCGCGCAATCGGCCATCGTACCCATGCCCGACAATGTGCTGGGGGAGCGGGCCTGCTGCTTCGCCGTCGCCATCGATCCGGATATCGATCTCGATGGTCTGTGCCAATATCTGCTGGGTCACGGCATCGCCAAAACCAAACTGCCTGAACGCCTGGTCCTGGTAGCCGAAATGCCGCTGACCCCGACCCGTAAGATCATCAAGGGGCGCTTGTTCCTACCCTAGACCATTTTCGATATTCATCGAGTCGCCGAGCCACCCGCTCCCCCTCCCGACCACCCAATAATTACAATCCTGTGGGTGGTCGGGAGGGGGAGCGGGTGGGTAAGTCAACCTCGAAAATGATCTAACATAAAAAACAACGATGCTATTGGCCATGCCGCCCGACGTGTTCGCCCGCGGCATCGAAGGTCTGGATGGCGTTGGCAAGATCGGCCTGCATTATACCGATGGTCCTAGCTATTGGCCCGGCTCGCGGCATGTCGGTCAACAATCCGGGCGGCAGCAAGGGCTACACACAGGCCTATTTGATTGCGAAGATCACCCTGAGGGTGACACCGATTTCCGTCCTGCCGGGGGCGATGGGGCTGCCGGCGTTAACGCTGGACAAGGCACGCATTTGCGGCACCGGCGCACCAGCGGCGCTTTCTTCGATGCGAAGCACCGGACCTAATTGTACACCCGCCTCGGTCGCGTAAAGCTGCGCCCGCCGGCGGGCGTCCTGGATGGCCCGCTTACGCGCCGTATCCAGTAACGGCGCCGGATCGGCAATGGCAAAATGCAGGCCGGATAGATTATTGACTCCCACGGCGGCCAGCCGGTCCAGCAATTCACCCAACCGGTCCACCGCACGCAAGCGAATGCGCACATTCCCCGTCGCACGGAAAGCGCTGGGTGCCGGCTGAACGTCTTGTTGCCCACGGCTCGGATAAATGGCCCGCAAATCCACCTGCTGGCTTTGCACATCGCGTTCCGCCAGACCGAAACTCTCCAGGGCCGCCAATAAGTCGGCCAGGATTTTGTTGTGCGCCAACAGGGCCGCCTTGGCGCTCGGGGCCTGACTGGTGACGCCGGCATGCAACTCGGTGAAATCAGGCCGGGCGCTAACCACGCCCTGGCCCCGCACCGAAATACTCCGCCCCATGCCATGGCCTCCAGAGGCGGTACCGTCGCCAGCCCAGGCAGATGCGGCAAGGCCGGCCATGACAACAGCGGCCAGAAAACCAGGAACCCGCACGGCTAGATTTCTCTGGCTGGCGCCACGCCCGGGTCAACCTCGCAGCGCAACAATTGCCCTGGCGCCAGCGACACCTGGGAACCCGCCGGGCGGCACGAGACATAGGCTGCCGCACCGGTGTTTTCCAACTCTATCGCAGCCAGTTTCGGGCTACAGGCGATCGCCATGGCGATCAGCACCCACAGGCCCAGAAGGCCCGCCATGACGAAGGGATACATGGTTCCGCGATCATGAATTCCGGCCTGTGCCGAGTATCGAAAAATTGTCATCCGTTCACCTTCCCACGCCATGCCTCATTTTCATATTGGCCATCGGAGATGGCCGTACAAGGGCAAAATTATGTCGAAATCGTGTCCGCCGAAGCTTGGTCCCATACTGTACCGATGTCGACGAGGTGCTGCCTTGACGTGGACCCTTTACTGCATTGGGGAAACTGTTTGCCGCCTTCGCGGCCTAAGTTCAGCGTCGCCAGATGACCGATCCGAACGGCGCCACGGGCGGAAATGGAAAAGCCCTCAGCGAGCGCCGGAGACGGCCGATATCCAGGACAGTGGTGGAATGACACCTTTCGCGTTCGCAGGCAGGTAACCGGACAGATATTAACCGCCACCGGCAAAGTCGGAACCCGCTGTAGGCCACCGTCTCCCGCCCTCCGAGCGCGAGAATATAGGCACTACCCATGGCAAGAATGGCAGGCAGTCAGAATGACTAAGTACGACTTGGTATGCCCAATTTAATACCTGTTTTCTGCCAATTACCGCATCAAGAAAAGACTAAGAATGCATCGGTAGTGATAAAAATATCAGCTTGGCCATACATGGCCATACCACATTATTCAGCGAGGTCCGCAACGCATATAAAATGAATCCCTTATCGTCGGCAGTTTCCCAGCCAGCGACCCGGGAAATAGGATTTCGTGACCCGGATGGGGCCAGACAATGCCGTTTGGGAGGTTGCACAGATTGGCGTTCAAGGTTTCGTCTACCGCGCAGATCACCCCCTTCGCTTCGCTATATTCACCACCACAACGACCTATCACCGCTATCCATCGATGGAGTCCTTGAATACCGGCGCATTACAAAGTTCCAAACCGATACAGCAATCGAGGACCTCTTTCGGCTTGCAGTCGACTGAGGCGCTCATGCTTTGCGAGGCGGTGCCGCCGGTTTGTGTTTCGCCATCATGGGGGCGGTATTTGCGGCGGCTTGATACCTACCGGTCTGATGCGCGGCGTAAGTCATACGGGCCGCTTGTCCTGCTGGGGTCATACCTTGCTCCGCCAGGGAGACCGGCATTGCGTCCAGCAGGAAAATCTGGTCGTCGGTGGGCTGTTGCCCCGTCACATGCAGGAAAAAGAATTCCACAACGCTGACACGGCCCATCAGCTCGTTACATAGGTCCCTGCCCCGCAAAGTGATCGAGAATTTGTCCGCCATACAGATCCCGCTTTTCGCCTTGCCACGTTTGCCAATCAGCATCACCTATCACTCTCATTAATGAATGGAATGTCAAGACCAGCATAGCCGTGGCGACACCCGAATTAGCCAGAATTTGCCGCGGAAATACAACGACTGATCAACCAGTCTAGCAAATATTCGAACATGGAATTCACGACCTGCAGCGCAACGCCGCTGGCTTGGTACTGCGCCATCTTTACGGGCGGCATTCCTTGCTGTTTGATGGGTGCCGGCCTGATGCAAAAGGCATTGTCAAGGATCACCGGGATGTCGCGCCACATAACCACTCCGTGCATTTGCCTCCCCGCAATCCTGCTCACGGCCTGCCCTGCGGCATTCACACAATAATTTGGCTGTCGTCTTGATTTTGTGAATCCATGTCCTTTTGGGATGATTTGCTTCGGGAGATTTTGATGTTGATTTTTGGAGATGTTCGCATTGATCATCGTTTTGACTGGCTGTTGGATAGCGTGGTCGCGACGAGTAGCGTTGTCTTACGACGTCTTGGTAAAGACCGGGCCGGCGAGATCACGGCGCAACGTTTTCTGGACAATGAACGGGTCAGCGCGGGGGTGATCGTTGCCGCCCCTGCCTCGGACGACTTTCGGGTTGGACGCTTCCAGGACGCCAGCGATACTTTCGCCGAACCGGGCCGGGCCGGCGATGAGGCCGCCGCGGCCCCCGAACGTTAGCGTCCGGCCTGCCCCACCTACCAATCTACAATCTGATCCGCGACTGTATCCGTGAGAAGCGGGCAAATACGTATCCGCCTAATTCTGGCGCACGCCTTGATTGATGACTGTGAGAACGAAACCGATTCGTCTTTTCTGTAGCGTTGAGAAGAAGTTTTGGATAGTGGCCCGGACGTAGGTTCCGGGTTCGTCCGTTTCCGAGGTGGCGCGTTGTCCGTGATCCCGGTCACGACCCGCCGATCGAAAACGCGGTTCGCTGGGAAACAATACGAGCCATGGCCTAGACTATGGAGACTGTTTGGCTACAGTCAGGATCGCGTTTGGCAAGCATCTTGAAGAACGTCCGGCACGGTGGATAAAGGCGTGACCGTCAAATATTATGCCAAAGAACATGACAACGCCCAATGCGTGGCTAAACCTAGATGCACCACGAGAAAATAGCGCCGGGTATCCCGGGACATCAATCAGGAAGCTCGCGACTATACTCAAGACTTGATGAAAACCGATGCTTACGTGACGTTAAAGCATCCAGCGCAGGAAGATCGAACGGTTGTTCGGTGAGGCAAAACACTTGCGCGCCATGATCAGACTGAGACTTTGCGGTTTGTCTGGCGCCAAGGGTGAATTTTTGCTGACCGCAACCATCCAGAATCGCAAACGCCTCGCCAACATCGCCTCATTACCCACACCACGGCCGGGGACCGCCTAGCCAGAGCCCAAACCGCAACCTCAACCATAAAAAAAAGCAATGCCGCTGTTCTTGGTTTGGTGCAACTTTTCACCTTCTTTTAAATAGTACTTGACAGCGATCGCATTTGGATACACTTGAGAAAAAGCGTAAAGGCCCTGCGACAGAAACGACGATGTTCGCGCGACGGCTGGCCATTCGCTGGGAAATGCTGGGAACATGGATATCCTGGTTGAAGAGGCCGCTGAACCTCCAAGTTTTATTCAGCCATCGACGCCGACCCACCTTGCTCAACACTTCCCAACCGATCATCAATCGGTTGTTTCAAAACCGAAAAGATCGATCCACCGAATCCCGCAAAAACCGTATTTTCCGGTCAGCGCGGAAACTAACCTGTTCCGCAAACGGTTCTTCCCCGAAGCCAGTCTAGCCGACTGGAACGATTGGCGATGGCAACTGCGCAACCGCATCCGTTCGCTTGAAATGCTGGAGCGGGTGTTTATCCTGTCCGATGATGAACGCACTGCCGTCTATCATCACAAGGGTTCCCTGCCGGTCGGCATCACCCCCTACTATGCCAGCCTGATGAGCCGCGAAGATGCCGCAGACGGGTTGCGCCGAACCCATATCCCTGTCGGCACTGAATACATCAGGACCCCGGGTGAAGCCGACGACCCACTGGGCGAAGATCACGATGCCGCCGTTCCGGGCCTCGTTCATCGTTATCCAGATCGGGTCCTATTCCTGTCGACTGGCTTTTGCTCGACCTATTGCAGGTACTGCACGCGCTCACGCATGGTGGGCGAAGCCGGTGGCGACTACAATTTTTCCAAGAACCAGTGGGACCAGGCCTTCGCCTATATCGAAGCCCACCGCGAAATTCGCGACGTCCTAATCTCCGGCGGCGACCCGCTGACCCTTGCCGATGACAAACTCGACTATCTGCTTGGCCGGTTGCGGGCGATCAAGCATGTGGAATTCATCCGTCTCGGAACCAAGGTGCCTACGGTCCTGCCCATGCGGGTGACCAAGGCACTGACGAGGATTCTGAAAAAACATCATCCGCTGTGGATGAGTATTCACTTCACCCATGCCACCGAATTGACCAAAGAAGTCACCGAATCGACGGGACGCCTCGCTGACGCCGGCATTCCCCTCGGTGCGCAGACGGTTCTGTTGAAAGGCATCAACGACAGTGTCGAGACCCTGAAAGAACTGTATCACGGATTGCTGATGCGCCGGGTCAAACCCTATTACCTGTACCAGTGCGACCCGATCACCGGCTCGTCGCATTTCCGCACGCCTGTTTCCAAGGGGATCGAGATCATCGAGGGCCTGCGTGGACATACCACCGGCTATGCCGTGCCGCAATTCGTGATTGATGCGCCCGGTGGCGGGGGCAAGATTCCGTTACTGCCCGAATATCTGGTTGGTCGGGATGGAGACGACCTGCTGATCCGCAATTTCGAGGGTGGAATCTACCGCTACCCCGACCCGGACGGCACGCTAGGCTCCGGCCAGACTCCAACGCGCCAGCAGATTGCCGCCGCCAAACCGGAGGTCGTGCGATGAGGACCGTTGGCCTGGTGTACGATCTGCGCGACGACTATCTCGCGCTGGGGTTTTCCGACGAGCAGACCGCCGAGTTTGACAAGCGCGAAACGATCAACCAGATCACCGAGGCGCTGTCCGGTCTCGGCTATGCCGTCGAACCCATCGGTCATGGTCGGCGCCTGGCTGCTGCCCTGAGCAATGGCCAGCGCTGGGATCTTGTGTTCTCCATCGCGGAAGGCGTCCGGGGCCGGTCGCGCGAAGCCCAGGTTCCGGCGCTTTGCGAGTTGTTTGATCAGGCCTACGTATTTTCCGACCCCCTGACCATGGCCGTGACCCTCGACAAGGCCATGGCCAAACGCATCGTCCGTGATTGCGGCATCGCGACAGCACCTTTTGTCGTTCTGGAGTCCGGCTCTGAAACGCTGGCCGACTGGAACCATTATCCGGCCTTTGTCAAACCTTTGGCCGAGGGAACGGGAAAGGGCTGCGAGCTTGCCTCGCTGGTCGACAATGAAGCCGAACTGCGGGCCGCGGCGATGAGCCTGATTCTGCGTTTTGGCCAACCGGCGCTGGTTGAGGCCTATCTGCCGGGGCGTGAATTTACCGTCGGCATCATTGGCAACGGCGCGCACGCCCATGTCATCGGCACGATGGAGATCCTGCTCAACGCCGACGCCGAACCGGGTGTGTACTCTTATACCAACAAGGAAGAATGGGAGCGCCTTGTGACCTACCGCCGGGCCGACGACGAAGAGGCCGGACGGGCAGCCGACTGCGCGTTGGCTGCCTATCGCGCACTCGGCTGCCATGATGCCGCCCGCCTCGATCTGCGCTCGGACCGGACAGGAACCCCGGTATTTCTTGAGGCAAACCCCATTGCCGGGCTGAACATGACCCATTCCGACTTGCCGATGCTGGCGGCCCAGAATGGAATTACCTATGCCGACCTGCTGGCGATGATCGTCACTGCGGCGGTCGAACGCTACGAGATAACCGATCGCGGTTTTGCCGACCTGCGCGCCAGCGCTTAATGGCGAATCGACATGGCTTTGTGCCGGTCCTGCACGCGGCAACAGACCGTAGCCCGGACGAAGTCGATACCTTGGTGGCCGCCGAAGCCGTTGCCGCGGCCCTCGTCCGGCTCGGCTACAAAACGGAAATCTGCTTTGTCGACTTCGACCTGTCGAGACTTGAGGACTTGGCGGCGCGCCAACCGTTACTGGTGTTTAACCTGGTAGAAGCGATGCGCGGTGATGACCGCCTGTTTGGCATTGTCCCCGCTGTGCTCGAGCATCTCGGACTGGCTTTCACCGGTGGCGGGTCGGCAGATATCTCGACGACCTTGTCAAAATGCCGAACCAAACAACTGCTCCGCGCCGCTGGGCTGCCTACTGCTGGTTGGTCGGTTGACGGCGCAACCTGCGAGCCCGGGTCCCTGTATATCGTCAAGGCCGACTTGTACCACGGCTCGGTCGGTATGGATGCCCAGTCTGTTGTTACCGGTGCGAAAACCGGCGCAGAAATAGCCGATCGTCGGCGCCGCTATGGCATCGATTTTTTTGCCGAACAGTTCATTGACGGCCGCGAGTTCAACGTCGCCCTGACCGCCGGTGCGGGCAGGGTTAAGCTGCTGCCCATTCAGGAAATCGTCTTCGAGGATTTCGCCGATGGCCAAGCGCAAATCGTCGACTATGCCGCCAAATGGGATCCGGACAGTACGGTATATCATGCCACACCGCGCCGCTTCGGCATCGAGGCACGCGAACCCATGCTGGCCAAAACATTGGCCGGGATAACCCTCGCCGCGTGGCAGGCCCTGTCGCTCGGCGGATATGGCCGGGTCGATTTCCGCGTCGACGACCAGGGCCACGCGTTCGTGCTCGAGGTCAACATCAATCCGGCAATCGCCCCCGATGCCGGCATGGTCGCGGCGGCAGCGGAGGCCGGCATGGCGTACGATGACCTGATCAAAACCATTGTCGAAGACGGCATCGCGCACCATGTGAACATCACCAAGGCCCGGAACCATGCTTAGAATTCGCAGAGTCCAGGATGACTCCACACCGGCCAACAAGACGGTGATTCTGGAAGCCCAGTCAATCATGCGCGTGCAATTCCCCGGCCTATCCGGCGACGATATCGACAAACTGCCCAACCAGTTGCTCGACCCGGTGTCCTACGGCTTTGTTTCCAACCTGTTTGTCGCCGAAGACGCCCGCGACCGCCTGCATGGACTGGCACTGTTCTTGTTTTTCTCCGATATCAAGGTCTGTTATCTTGAACTGGTGTCCGCGGCCCCAGGGACGACCGGACGCGGCATCGGCGACGTGCTTTATACGCGGGTGCGGGAAGAAGCCATGGCGCTCAATGCTGAGGCGCTGTTTTTCGAATGCCTGCCGGACGACCCGGCCCTCAGCCCAGATCCGGACATACGGGCGCAGAATGCGGCACGGCTGAAATTCTATGAACGCTTCGGTGCCCGGCCGGTTATCGGCACCGCCTATGAGACCCCGGTCAGCGATGACGCCACCGATCCGCCTTATCTGATGGTCGACATGCTGGGAAACGCCGCCGAACCCGGACTCGAACTGGTGCGCCGGGCGGTTCGCGTGATTCTCGAGCGCAAGTATGAAACCATCTGTACGCCCGACTATGTGACCAGCGTGATCACCTCGATAACCGAGGATCCGGTGCGTCTGCGCGACTATCGCTATATCCACCCCCGATCACGCAGGCGGTCCCAGTCACCGCATGGTCAGCAGGCGATGCCGGTCATCGTCAACGACAAGCACGACATCCACCATGTGCATGACCGCGGCTATGTCGAGGCACCGGCCCGCGTGCGGGCGATCTGGAGCGAACTGGAAAACGCCGGCATGGTGCGCCGAGTGGCGCCGCAACATTATCCGGAACGTCACATCCTCGCCGTACACGACGCCAGGCTGGTCTCCTACATTCGCCGCGCCTGCAAACTTGCCGGCAGCAAGACGTCGATCTATCCCTATGTTTTCCCGGTCCGCAACGCCGCCCGGCCGCCGAAAGAGCAGGCCGTGCTAGCCGGCTATTACTGCATCGATACATTCACACCACTGAATGAAAACGCCTACCTGGCGGCGCGGCGCGCCGTCGACTGCACGATGACCGCCGCCGACCTGATCCTCAATGGCGCGCCTGCCGCCTACGCTCTCGTCCGGCCACCCGGGCACCACGCCGAAGCCAAGGTGTTCGGCGGTTTCTGTTATTTCAACAACGCCGCGATTGCCGCCAATTATCTGTCGCGCTACGGCCGGGTTGCGATCCTTGATATCGACTATCATCACGGCAACGGCCAGCAGGACATCTTCTATCAGCGATCCGATGTGTTGACCGTGTCGATCCATGGCCACCCGAATTTTGCCTATCCCTATTTCAGCGGCTTTCGCGACGAAAAGGGTTTGGACGATGGCGCCGGTTACAACGTCAACCTGCCGTTGGCCGAGACCATCACCCCGGCGCTCTATCACAAGGTCCTGGCAGAGGCGTTGGCGCGCATCCGCCGGTTCCGGCCGTCCTATCTGGTGGTGCCGGCCGGCTTCGATACCGCCAAGGGCGATCCGACGGGCACATGGTCGAACCTGGCCAGGGACTTCACCGAGATCGGCAGGGCGATCGGCGCCGAAGGATACCCGACCCTGATCGTTCAGGAAGGCGGCTACCGGGTCCGCGCGCTCGGCACCAACGTGCGCAGTTTTCTCGGCGGGTTTTCCGCCGCCCAGACCGGCATCGCCACTCTAACGGCCCGTGATCCAATTGTCCGCCAAACGGGGACACTGAACACCGCGGCGCTCGTCTGGCGCGATTCGGTCTCGGCCGACGACGTCAACCGCATCCGTTCCCTGGTCGGCGCGACCGGCTATTTCAGCGCCGACGAAATCGCCATCGCCGCCGAGTTGGTTGAGGAGCGCATGGCCAAGGGCCGCCGCTCCGGCTACGAGTTCCTGCTCGCCGAGCTGGACGGGCGGCTGGTCGGCTACACCTGTTTCGGCAAGATCGACGGCACCGAAGGCTCGTTCGATCTCTACTGGATCGCCGTCGACCCGGAACTCCAGGGCAACGGCCTTGGTCGCCTGATCATGGACAGGACCGAAGCGGCGATGCGCCTCATGGGCGCGATCAGCGTCTATGCCGACACCTCGTCGTCGGAACGCTACAGCTCAACCAGGATGTTCTACGTCTCCATGGGGTTTCACGAACAGGCCCTGCTCGAGGATTTTTACAGCAAGGGCGACGGCAAGGTGATTTTCGAGAAAGTGCTGGACTGAACCCTCGCGCGCGGACGGCCGCCGACCCGGCTCACGGTTTTTCCGGCACCGCGAACAGCGCCATGAACCCCGGCCTCGGTCAGATTGGTCGTCTCTTTGGCAAAATCATATAGCGCCGGCTCGCGGCCGATAAAATACTGGGTCGTCAGGGCGACGGATCATCGAACGCCCCGGCGGCAACATGAGACCATTTTCGAGGTTGACTTACCCACCCGCTCCCGCTCCCGACCACCCCCAGTCGCTCTTGGGATCAT
>JAQBYC010000085.1 GCA_027623205.1 Pseudomonadota bacterium
TCCTACCCGAGGCGGCGCGGAGACGATCTCTATGGGTTCCTATCAGCGCGGGTTGGTATTATACCAATGGTCCTTGATATTACGCCGTCCGACGAGGCCCCCGGCCGTAGCGCAGGCGGGTCAGCGCCGGCAGGGGGGAGGGCAGGCGGGCCAGCAGTTTTTCCGCCCGGCGCCGAACCTTGCCGATGCGCAGGGTGCCGGCGATGCGGCGGTCCATAAAGGCCCAGGTCTCGGCGCCGCCCGCTGACTGATCGTCCAGCCAGCGCAGCAAAGTGGTGCCGTAGACCGCCGCCAGCAGGGCGCGTTTGCT
The DNA here is from genome assembly GCA_027623205.1 of Pseudomonadota bacterium. GTDB lineage: Bacteria > Pseudomonadota > Alphaproteobacteria. Next base: position 311 of record JAQBYC010000085.1, read on the forward strand.
GTAGAAATTAAAATCCGTGCTGGTATCGCCGGCAGCCCGCCAGATGGCATCGACGGTGCGGTACAAGCCCGCAAGAGCGCCCAGCCCGTGTCCCGGCAACAACTGCAATGCCAGGGCCCGGCGAATGGCCTCGCGGTGGGGCGCCTGGGTTTCCAGGCGCAGACGGATGATGCCGCCAATCCGCGCCCGCACCGGCCCGTCCGCCAAACCCCGGGCGGCGGCCTGCGCCAGCATCTCGCGGTCGGCCTCGGCCATGAAGAAGGCCAGCAATTGTCCAGGCCCGCCGGGGAAGGCCAGTTGCGCCTGCAGCGGTTCGATCCCGGCGGCGATTGCCTCCCCGACCGCCGCGGCCAACATCGAGGATGACCAGCCATCGAAGGGGACCGCCCGCAGGGCGGCCTTCAGGATCGCCTGCCGGGCCAGGTGCAGCGGCGCGCTCATATCTCCGCCGCCGCGGCAGCCGCCTGCGCTTGCAAGGCCTGCAGCCGTTCGCGTTCCTGGGCGCGGGCTTCGGCAATGCGGTGGCGCATTTCGCTCTCGAAGATCAGACCGGTCAGGTCCGTCATGCGCTGGGGATACAGAATACCGTCCAGATGGTCGCATTCATGTTGCACCACGCGGGCGTGAAAACCCTCTACCGTTCGGTCAATGGACGCGCCCGCCAGATCAACGCCGCGATAGCGCAGATGGGTATGGCGGGGCACCAGACCGCGCAGGCCCGGCAAAGACAGACAGCCCTCCCAGGCCGCTTCCATCTCGTCATCCAGCGGTTCCAACAAGGGATTGATCAGCACGGTCAAGGGCGCCTCGTCGCCCGCCAGATCCTCCGCCTCGGTCAGGGGCACCCGAAAGATCACCAGGCGCAACGGGACGTGCACCTGCGGCGCCGCCAGTCCGGTGCCGGGCGCATCCAGCATGGTCTGCAACATGTCATCCGCCAGGGTTTGTATTTCCGGCGCCGCCGGGTCGGCCACGTCTGCGGCGCGGCGGCGCAGAACGGGATGGCCCATACGGGCGATTTTCAGAATAGCCATGCGCCAATATGACCCCAGATGGCGCGGCGGTAAAGCGCCGCCGGGCGGAACATTTTCAATATTCACCATGTTATGGCAATGCGCCTCGACCTTGCCGCCAACGGTGTGATCCTTGGCCTTCCGGGCGGACAGCCGAGGCGCCATTGCGATGTGGTGGCGAGAAACCGGCGCCGCCGTGATCGCCACCGTCAACAGCCGGTTCGATTGCTAGAGCGGCAGCGCCAAATAACCTCAGGCCGGAATTGTCCGCAGGCAGTCCATGAAGCGGTCCAATTCAGCTTCCGTATTGTAATAATGCACGCCCATGCGGTTCATCGCCGTAATGCCCCGGGAATGCATGTCCTGCATGGTCGAGTGCGCGCTGGAGGTGGAGATATTGATGCCCGCCGCCGCCATTGTCGCCTTCACCTCCCCGGGGGGCACTTCGCCAACCGAAAAGCTGATAATGCCGGATTTTTCAAGGCCCAGATCCTGCACCGTCAGCCCCGGCAATGCCGCCATGCGGCTGCGCAAATCGTTGGCCAGGCCCTGCACCCGCCCCGCAATGGCGTCCAGGCCGATGTCCAGGGCATAATCCACGGCAACGCCAAGGCCGATCTTGCCGGCTACGTAATTTTCCCAATTCTCGAAGCGCCGCGCGTTTGGCAGCATCTCGTAATGTTCCGGCGACTGCCAGATTGCCGCATGCAAATCCAGGAACGGCGGGTCCAGCCGCGCCAGCATGCCGGCCCGGACATACAGGAAACCGGTGCCCCGGGGACCGCGCAGGAACTTGCGGCCGGTGGCGGACAGCATGTCGCAGCCGATGGCCTCCACATCCAGGGGCATCTGGCCAGCCGACTGGCAGGCGTCCAGCAGATAGGGTACGCCGGCCGCCCGCGCGACCTGGCCGATGGCGGCGGCCGGATTGATCAGGCCGCCGTTGGTGGGTGCATGAGTGATGGAGATCAGCTTGACCCGGTGATCGATCATATCGGCCAGGGCGGCAACATCGGTCTGGCCATGAGCATCGTTGGGCACCACGCGGACCTGGATGCCATCCCGCGCCGCCCGTTGCAGATAGGCGATATAGTTGGAGGCATATTCCGAGACCGCCGTCAGCACCACGTCGCCCGGCGCCAGGGGCAGGCCGTAAAAGGCCATGTCCCAGGCAACGGTGGCGTTTTCCATCACGGCGATTTCATCGCGCCGGCAATTCAATAGCCGGGACAGGGCGCCATAGGTATTGGCCAGAGCGTCCGCCGCGGCGGCTTCCGCCTCGTAACCGCCGATCGCCGCCTCCAAACGCAGATGACCGATTACCGCATCCAGTACGGGCCGCGGCATCAGACCGGCGCCGCAGTTGTTCAAATGAACGACCTGTTCCGCGCCCGGCGTTTCGGCACGAATTCTATCCATGTCCATCGTGGCATTCACTTTCCATTGTATTTTTTCGGGTTCCTCGACCGGGAAAGCGTCCGCCTATCCATGCCCGGCGATTAGCTTGGGGATATAGGGTGTCTCCAACCGTTCCATTTCCTCATCGCTCAAGGTCGCGGACAACTCGGCCGTCAACTCGTTCAGTTGGGCCGTGCTGGAGACGCCGATGACGGGAGAGACAACGCCCGGTTTGGCCAGAATCCAGGCCAGGGCGACCTGGATCGGTTTAACGCCGTGTTCATTGGCGATCTGCGCCACCCGGTCCGCAATTTCAAAATCCACCTCTGAATAGTAGGCCGACTGGGCCATATCATCGCCCCTGGCGCGCAGGGTATCGCCGCCGCCCTGGCGATGGCGGTTGCCGGCCAGAAAGCCCCGCGCCAGGGGGCTCCACGGGGTCACCGCCACGCCCATGTCCATGCAGGCCGGAATCATTTCGCGCTCTTCCTCGCGGTAGATCAGGTTGTAATGGTTCTGCATGGCGATAAACGGCGTCCAGCCATGCCGCCGCGCCACTGCCTGGGCCTTGGCGAATTGCCAGGCGTACATCGACGAGGCACCCAGATACAGCGCCTTGCCCGCCTTTACCACGTCATGCAGGGCCTCCATGGTTTCCTCTATGGGCGTCGTATCGTCCCAGCGGTGGATGATGTAGAGGTCGACATAATCCTGGCCCAGGCGGTCGAGCGAGGCGTCGATGCCCTCCATGATATGTTTGCGCGACAGACCCCGTTGCGTGGGCGCGGGGCCCATGGGGGTATTGACCTTGGTGGCCAGAACATATTCGTCCCGCCCGCCCAGTTCGGCCACCAGCCTGCCGGTGATGCGTTCGCTCGCGCCCTGGGAGTACATGTCCGCCGTATCGAAGAAATTGATGCCCGCCTCCGCCGCGGCGCGTACGATGGGACGGGCCTGTTCCTCGTCCAGCATCCAATCGCGCCAGGCTTTGTCGCCAAAGGTCATGGTGCCCAGGCATAATTGGGAAACCCGCAGACCCGAGCCGCCCAGATTGACATATTCCATATCCCAGCCTCTCAAAAAACCAATCATCCCGGTGCGGGGGCATGTGGCGCCCCGGCTACAAGGTTGTAACAACTGCCGCCACCGGCAACAACCGCAGCCTCGGCGTTGGAGCGTTTCCGGTTCTTTACAGGATCCACGCCACGTGGTTGAATTTATCGAGAACCTGGGGGATTAAGGCAAACTTGACTGGGACGCACTGTATTAAATCGACGTTAGAGCCCTTTATTGCAAAAGGCCTTCGGGCCGTCTCTGAAAAGGGCGCCGCAACTCCCGGCAGGCGACCGGCGGTCTTCAGGCGTGGCCTGTTGTTGGCGCTATTGCTGGTCTTGACCATGGGGGCCGGATCGCCGGCGCGGGCAGATGGTGATCGGGTCAAGGGCGAAGCGTTGGCCAAGCGGATTTGCGCCCTTTGCCATGTTATTGGTGATCATAACCGCATGGGCGGCATCGATAGCACGCCGTCGTTTCCCCTGATGGCCAAGCGGCCCGACATTTTCGCCCACCGCATTCCGACCTTCCAGCAACGCCGGCCCCATCCGCAATTCCAATGGTCGATCAGCATCCAGGACATCGCCGATCTGGAAAGCTATATCCAGTCATTGTCGGTCAAAAAGTGACCTTTATATTGTCCCAACACCGCTTGGCGTCACAAACGGACGCTGCCATCGCCCGCTTGATAGGTCGTGGCACTGCTGAGATCGAGACGGTTCAGCACCATGCCGGCAACAAGGGCGATCAGTATGGCGGCGGCGGTACCGGCCAAAAATGCTTTCATGGCGTTAATCCTTTCCGTCTTGCCGAAGATTTACGGCCGTGACGCGTTTCAAATAAGAGATAAGGTCCGCCCGGTCTTTAGGGTCAGGCATACGCTGCATCGGCATCTTGGAACCTGGGACAAATCGATCGGGGCCCAGGTCAAACAACGCATTAACGTTCGTTTCGTCCCAGATTATAGCAGAACGCTTCATGACTTCGGAATAGGAATAACCTGCCGTTGATCCGATACGGCGGCCAAACAGACCATAAAGAGTGGGTCCCGCCTTGTTGCCGCCATCCGGGTTCAACGTGTGACAGGCGCGGCAGGCCCGAAACAACCTGGCGCCGCGCCCATCGCTGTTATCCACCGCCACCTCGACCCGATCAGCCGGGCGATGCGACGGCTCGATCTCGCCATTGTCCCGGATATTCCAAATATGTACGGCCTCATCCGCGCCGCCGGTCAGAAAGCGTTTGCCGTCGGGGTGATAGGCAACAGACCAAAGGGCGCTGCTGGCGCCGCGCACGAAGGCCGCCGGACCGCCGGCTTCAATATCCCAACGCAGGATCAGCTTATCGACCCCAACCGAGACCACCCAGCGCCCATCGGGAGACAGGTCCAGGTCCATGATGGCGCCTTCGTGGCCTTCCAAGCGCCGCAGTTCAACGCCCGTACCGATGTCCCAGATCCGAACCGTTTCATCCACACCGGCCGAGATGACACGACGGCTATCAGGGGCAAAATCCACGCTGTTGATGGCAAAACCGTTACCCTCGATAATCCGCAACACCTGGCCGTCGGCCAGGTTCCAATGGCGCAGGCTGCCATCATAGCCGCCCGACAGCAGGGATGCGCCATCCGGCGCGAAAGCCACGGCGTTGACGTTGTTGTTGTGCCCATGCAGGGTTCGCAATAGGCGCCGGCCGTTCAAATCCCAAAGCCTGACCGTGTGATCCCAACCACCAGAGGCCGCAAAGCGGCCGTCGGGTGATACCGCCACACTCGCGACCCGGCCAACATGGCCCTGAAAGCTATGTTGCATCATACCGGTGGTCAGATCCCAAAGGCGTACGGTGCCATCATCGCTGGCGGACACCGCCTGCTGGCCATTTGGCACGAAGGCCACACCGTTGACCGATCCATTGTGGTCGACGAAGCGCCGGATTTTGGTTTGCCGGATTAGATCCCAAAGGATCAGGCTGTAATCAAAGCTGGCCGAGAGCGCACGGCGACCATCAAGAGACACCGCAATGGCGCGAACAACGCCGCCATGACCGACAAGCTCGGCCCTGGGGCCTGCCCACGGACAGGCGGCAGCCAGCACGCCCGCCAACAAGGTCACGCACGCGAGCCGGGGAACCATGCCGTGAGCATCCCTTAATCGGAATCGGCCCCGGACGATGCCTGGCGGTCGTCCACGGCCTCGGCGGCCCAGAGGCTGTGGTGTTCCCGGGCCCAATTCGCATCTACCTTGCCCGTTCCCATGGCATCGAAGGCGCCGACCATGCCGATCGTGCCGATATATATATGCGCGATGATCACGATGATCAGCACGAGACCCACAACCGCATGCCAGAGTTGGGATAGCTGGACTTCCTCCAATGCACTTAAATTGGTCGGCAAATCAAAGCCTGCGATATTGATGAGCTCGAAAGTAGCGGCGAACAACGGCAGCTTGAACGGGAACAGCAAGGCCAGGCCCGACAGACTGATCGAAACGCCGCCTATGACCACGATCCAAAACAATATCTTTTGCCCGGCATTAAATTTCCGGGCCGGCGGATGTACGCCCTTGAAGAGGATGCCGCCACCTTTGGCCAGCCAGATCAGGTCATCCTTGTCGGGAATATTATGACGCAACCATAACGCGAGCATCAGGACAATCCCGGCCATGAAGGCGAAGGCCAGGTTGTCATGGGCATATTTTCCAGCGACGCTCAGGGCCGAAAAGGTCTCTGGACCCAATACCGGCAGCACGAATTGCCGGCCATACAACAGGTTCAGTCCGGTCAGCCCCAGGACGACAAAACTGCCGGCTGTCAGCCAATGGGCGAAACGGTCCAGTGCGTTGAAGCGCTCTATGGCGCGGCCGCTGGGACCGCCATCAATAGGAATGCGTCCGCGGACGATCAAAAACAGGGCCAGTAAAACCACGATACCGGCCAGGCCCCAGCCGCCCCAGACGGCAATGGTGCCGTTGCGCATGGTTTTCCAGTCGGTACCGGCGGATTGCACCAGCTGACCGGACTTCTTGTCGGGAATGGAAACCGTGCCAACAATACCATGGCGGATGTCCCGCCACACTTTGGGATCACTTCTTTGCGGCAGAACCGTCGCCGGCAGGTTATTCGGTCCACCCCACTGCTGTACATCCTGACCCTCTGGCGGACGTACGTTCGAGCGCGGGATTTCGTCGGCCGACGCCAAGTTCACGCAACTGAACGCAACCAGGATGGCCAAGGCGCCCAATAGACTTATCGCCTGATTTGCCAATCGATCCATGCGTCCCGAGATCATGGCTCTACCTCCAAGAATTTGGGGCGGCAACGCAATGTGCCGCCCCGGTACTCAATTCAACTGACAAAACGTCCAAAAAAGTACGCGGCTCAGGAGCCCGATTTTCTCTTGTATGCCGTTCCCCAACCCCAGGCGCCGGCGCCGAAACCACGTGCGACGACGCGTTCACGATAGATCGTCGAGACCACATCGCCGTCACCGGCCAACAGCGCCTTGGTGGAACACATTTCAGCGCATAGGGGCAATTTCCCCTCGGCCAGACGATTGCGGCCATACTTCTTGAATTCTTCGGCGCTATTATCCGCCTCGGGTCCGCCAGCGCAGAAGGTGCATTTATCCATCTTGCCGCGGGAGCCGAAGTTCCCCGCCTGGGGATATTGCGGCGCCCCGAACGGACAGGCATAGAAGCAATAGCCGCAACCAATACACAGATCCTTGGAATGCAACACCACGCCTTCTTCGGTCTCGTAAAAGACATCGACGGGACAGACCGCCATGCACGGTGCATCGGAACAATGCATGCAGGCGACCGATATGGACCGTTCTCCGGGCTTGCCGTCATTGATGGTCACCACCCGGCGGCGGTTGATCCCCCAGGGGACTTCATTCTCGTTCTTACACGCTGTCACGCAGGCATTGCATTCGATGCAGCGCTCGGCGTCACAGAGAAATTTCATTCTTGCCATGATTAATTCTCCCTATGCCTTTTCGATTCTGCAGAGCGTGGTTTTGGATTCCTGCATCTGCGTCACCACATCGTAACCGTATGTCATGGCCGTATTGGCCGCTTCGCCGATTACATAGGGATCAGCGCCCTGTGGATACTTGTCCCGAAGATCCTTGCCTTGGAAGACGCCACCGAAATGGAACGGCAGGAAGGCTACATCGCGCCCCACCCGCTCCGTGATCATGGCCTTGACCTTGATTTTGGCGCCTTCAGGCGTATGGACCCAGACCCAGCCGCCATCCCGAATGCCCGTGTTATTGGCATTGTAGGTATTGATCTCGACAAACATTTCCTGTTGCAGTTCCGCCAGCCAGGGATTGGAGCGTGACTCGTCGCCGCCCCCCTCGTATTCCACCAGGCGGCCGCTTGTCAGAATAGTGGGGAATTCCTTCGAGAAATCCTTCTTCTGGATACTGGCATAGAGGGTCGGCAGTCGATAGGACTGACGATCGCTGTAGGTGGGATAATCCGCCACCAGATCCCGCCGCGGCGTATACAGTGGTTCCCGGTGCAGGGGCACCGGATCGGGGAAGGTCCAGACCACGGCCCGGGCCTTGGCGTTGCCGAACGGGGCGCAGCCATGTTTGATCGCCACCCGCTGGATGCCGCCTGACAGGTCGGTCTTCCAGTTGGTCTTGTCGCCGGCGACCTTTTCGATCGCCGCCCGCTCCGGGGCGGTCAAATCGGAATCCCAGCCCAATTTTTTTAACATGGCCATGGTGAATTCCGGGTAGCCGTCCTTGATCTCGGAACCGACGGAATACGATCCCTCGGCCAGCAGATTGACGCCATTGCGTTCCACACCATAGCGGGCCCGGAAGGTCAGGCCGCCTTCCGCCACCGGCTTCGAGGTGTCATACAGCAGCGGCGTACCGGGATGCTTCATTTCCGGCGTACCCCAGCAGGGCCAGGGCAGACCGTAATATTCACCATCCACGGGGCCACCCACCGCTTGCATGGTGGTGCGATCAAAGGTGTGCTGGTTGGCCATATGAGCCCGCATCCGCTCCGGAGTTTGGCCGGTATAGCCGATGGTCCACATGCCTTTGTTAAATTCGCGGGTGATGTCCTCGATCAAGGGCTCATTGCCGTTGACCTTGATATGCTTGAACATCTCCTTGTCAATGCCGAACTTCTTGGCGAAGAGGTACATGATTTCATGGTCGGGCTTGGAATCCCAGACCGGTGCCACCACTTTTTCCCGCCATTGGAGCGAACGGTTAGACGCCGTGACCGAACCATAGGTCTCGAACTGGGTGGTCGCCGGCAACAGATAGGTGCCGTCCTTGCGGTCGTGCATGACCGCCGACACCGTCGGATAAGGGTCGATCACCACAAGAAGATCCAGCTTCTCCATGGCCTTTTTCATTTCGACGCCGCGGGTCTGTGAATTCGGCGCATGCCCCCAGAAGACCATGGCCCGCAGGTTGTCCGGCTGATCGATGTTGTCCTTGTTCTCCAGCACGCCGTCGATCCAGCGGGATACCGGAATACCGACGCTCTCCATTAATTTCTGGGTGGCAAAGCGGCCTTTGACATATTCGTAATCGACATCCCAGACCCGGGCCCAGTGCTTCCAGGAACCGGCCGCCAGACCATAGTAACCCGGCAGCGAATGGGACAGCACGCACATGTCGGTGGCGCCCTGGACGTTGTCGTGGCCGCGGAAGATGTTGGTGCCGCCGCCCGTCACGCCCATGTTGCCAAGCGCCAGTTGCAGGATGCAATAGGCCCGTGTGTTGTTGTTGCCGTTGGTATGCTGGGTTCCGCCCATGCACCAAATCACCGTCGCCGGTCGGCTGTTCGCCAGGGTTCTGGCAACCCGCTTCAATTGCGAGCCCGGCACGCCGGTGACCCGTTCGGTTTCTTCCGGGGTCCATTTCGCGACCTCGGTCTTGATCTCTTCCATGCCATAGACGCGCTGGCGAATGAATTCCTTGTCCTCCCAGCCATTGCGGAAGACATGCCACAGAATGCCCCAAATCAGCGCCACATCGGTGCCTGAACGCATGCGGACGAATTCGTCGGCATGGGCCGCCGTGCGGGTGAACCTGGGATCGCACACAATCAGCGAGGCGTTGTTCTGCTCCTTGGCCTTCAGGATGTGCAGCAAGGACACCGGATGGGCTTCCGCCGGGTTGCCGCCAATCAGGAAGATGGCGCGGCTGTTGTGAATATCGTTCATGGAGTTTGTCATGGCGCCATAGCCCCAGGTGTTCGCCACACCCGCGACCGTGGTTGAATGACAGATCCGCGCCTGATGATCACCGTTGTTGGAGCCCCAGAAGGCGTAGAATTTGCGGAACAGATAGGCCTGTTCGTTACTATATTTGGCAGAGCCGAGCCAATAGACGGAATCGGGGCCGGAAGATTTCCGGATTTCCAGCATCTTGTCGCCGATTTCGCCGATGGCCTGTTCCCAGCCGACCTTTTGCCATTTGCCATCGACCATTTTCATGGGATAGCGCAACCGGCGCTCGCCATGGGCATGTTCCCGCACCGCGGCGCCCTTGGCGCAATGGGCGCCAAGATTTATCGGACTATCGAAACCCGGCTCCTGGCCCACCCAGACGCCATTGTCCACTTCCGCCTCGACCGTGCAGCCCACCGCGCAATGGGTACAGACGGTACGCACGCGCTTCAGCTTTGCCGCCCCGCCCGCGGCCTGAGCCTTCGCCTTCCGGACCATGCCACCGCTGGCGCCGGCCACCGCGGCGATACCGCCCGCCGCCAGGCCGGAACGTTTCAAAAATGTGCGTCGGTCAACGGCGCTGCCGGTCAATCCGGTAAGGGCCCTTGATAGCCTGGGGCCATTCGCCACCCCGTTCGTCCGCTTTGTCAACATTGGCCGCTCCCTTATTCAAGGTAGTTACGCGTTGATTTCAAAATCTCGCTAATTCGTAGTAGGTCTTGACGTGCGCGGTTTCCTGGTAGCCCAAGCTCTTGGCGTCTGGCTCTGCCGTCGCCGCGCTCACAGCGCCCGGTGCGGCGGCCGCCGCGGCGCCGGCCAGGGCGCCCAGCCCAACCAATTTGAAAAACCGCCGCCGTTCTACACTTTGACCCTCGGCCGCGTCGCCGACCGTGCTACTCGCGTCATTCCTGTGCTTCATGGCCTCATCCTTTTGTTGGTCGTTCGTATTTGTCGTTCGCAACTAGGCCGCCATTTCAAATGCGGTCGTCTCAATCTCCATGAACAATCGGCCGATTGTCCCCACTGGCACATAAAACCGCGCCGAGGCCGCTTGTTCCAAATCCGTGAAAAACAGCTGCGCCCATGGCGCCAGATGCCGTTGAAAAAACCATTGCTGGGTTTGCAGATCCGCCGGCACGCCAGGTTTTCCGCCAAATTCACCACTGATCAAGCCCGCCATTATTTCGCATAGGGAGGCGATATGGTCTTCCGGCTCTTTTACGTCTTCCAGTCTGGCGATGCCCAGTTGCGCCATATCGTGACGCAGCTTCGCGAGCGGCTTTTCATACAGAAAACCGGTCAGATAATACGAACCATATGGCTTCAGCTCGCCGCTACCGACGCCGATAAACAGATCCTGGAATTCCCGCGCAACGGCGTCAGTACCGGTCTGGGCCGCCGTCCGCGTCAATGCCGTAAAGGCCAAGCCCATGGAGGTTTCGTCGCCGTCAATATCGGCGGTCAGGGCCAACAGACTTTCGCTCGGCGGCTCGCACAACAAACCGGCCAGCAACGCATAGCATTCGCCACGCAGTTGGTCTTCTTCGTTTGCGGGTTGGCGGCCTTGGCCATCACCCGGTACGGTTTGCCTCCCCAAAAGGCACCTCCATACTCCCCGCCGCCTCCCTCGTTTCAGATCATTTCGCCAGACCAAAATGATGAGACAGGCAGGTTAGTATTTTTATTTTTCGACGAATCCAGTCTAGGCGAGATATTTCTGGGAGGAAAGGCAATTTTCGACCGTGGCGCGAACGAATGCTGTCTTCGCCTAAACTTGATCGAGCGGTCCGCTGCCATCCGGCATCGCCTGGGTCGCCGATTGGGTCTCGCCGTCAGCGTTGTCGTCAACGATATCGTCCGCAATTCCCCTGGCGCTGTCACCCGCCGTCTTGTCCGCGCCCTCTGCGTCCGCCGTATCATCCGGCGCCTCATCGACCATGCCTTTGCCAACCTGATAGATCGTCTTGACGACGCCGCCCAGGGTCTCGGCAATGGAAAAGTCCTCGCCATAATCCACCAGGCCATCCACATTGGCCAGTACCGGGTCCGACAACCAAAGCTTGCGCAATGCCAAGCGCCGCAAATTCTCCGGGACGCCGTCCCGCATGAACAATGTATAGTCGGACTCCGCGTCCAGATCATCAATATCGGGAAGTTGTTCCACAATGTCGGCGCCGGCATCGGCGTCCTCCGCCGTCGCCAACGGCGGGGCGGTATCCATTGCCGCCAGTTCCACCGAGCGGTCTTCCCGTTCCGCCGCGGCACCCGCGCGGACCTTGGCGCGGCCTTCGGTCTTGCGGCGGGACCAACGGCCTAGCGGGCTTTCCTGATCATCCGGCATGGCAGCTACTTATCCTTGCGTCTCTTAATCGGCCTTAACGGGCGGCCGGCCAAAGCCCACCTTGTCCGGGTCCAGGCGGTCCCGCTTGCGTTTCTTGAACGGCACGTCCACATGGTATTTGTCGATGAAAGCCTGCACCCAGGCGATGACCGCATCGGGCATGGGAACGCCTTCGACCACCTCTTCACCGCTGTCCATATAATCCTGTGCCTCGTAGGCCGAGACGGTGACCAGAAAAGGCGCGATGCCATGGCCATTGTCGTCTTCATCATCATCCCGCAGCAGCACGTAAATACGCGGCGGATCGTCCGAGAGGTTGACGCGATAGGCTTCCGTATCCGAACGATGCAATTCCAACGGCAGTGTCGCGGCATGGAACCGGGCCCAGCGGTCCCCATGATCCAAATCGCGCCAGCCAGCAGTTTCCGCCGCGCCGGGCAGAACCGCGACCGCACTCCAGGCGTGATCTTGCCACGGGTTGTCGATCTCCCGGCGCTCCAGTACAACGCCCATGGACATACTCTCAAGCGGTTTCATCTGCACCTCTTATCACGGATCGATGGCCATGATAGCGGATAGAACGGTTCCGGTTCAAACCATTGTGGGTGTATGATCCCGGATCAAGGGCAGTTTTCTATTATTTGGCATCGCTAACGCGGCTTTGGCAGTTGGCTCAATTGCTGTTCGTTAAAGAGCCTGAGCATATTTGGATCAATGGCGCTCTAGGATTTGCTGGCGGGGGGATGACGGCAATGAGGCTGAATGGCAAGACGGTTCTGTTGTGTAATTGCGAAGGCAGCATGAACCTGAATGGCGAGGCTTTGGCCGAAGCCTGTGGCGCGGATGCGGCATTCCCCATCAGCAGCCATCTTTGCCGGGCGCAAATCGAAACATTCAAGGCCGCGGTAAGGGCGGGCGGACCGGTCGTTGTGGCCTGCACCCAGGAAGCCCCCTTGTTTTCCGAAGTCGCAGCCGAAGTGACGCCCGATACCGCAGTCAATGCCGCAGCCAAATTTGCACCCAGTACCGCAGCCAATTTCGCTTTGGGCTTCACCAACATTCGCGAGCGGGCCGGCTGGTCGCAAGATGCGGACCACGGCAACGGCACGGCGAAAATCGCCGCGCTCTTGGCCGAGGCGGCCCTGAACATCGCACCCACGCCCAGCGTCACCCTGCAATCGGAAGGCCGGTGCGTCGTTTACGGCAACGACGAAATGGCCCTGGATGCGGCGGCGCAACTGGCGGATCGGCTCGACGTCATGGTTCTGCTGCACAGCGGCGCCGAAGTGCCGCCGCCACGGGTGACCCGGGTTCCTCTACTCTCCGGCGACATCGTGCGGGCTACGGGCCATCTGGGCGCCTTCGATCTGGCCGTGCGGCAGCATGCAACGGCCAGTGTATCGTCCCGCGCGCGCCTGGTATTTGCTGGCAAGATGGAAGCAACCACGCTGCAATGCGATCTGATCCTGGATCTGAGCGGCGGCCCGGCGCTGTTCCCGGGCGACGAGCGCCGGGATGGCTACCTGCGCCCTGATCGGGGCAATCCGGCCGCGGTGCAAAAGGCCCTGTACGATCTGTCCGGCATGGTCGGCGAATTCGAAAAGCCCATTTACGTTTCCTATGACGCCGAATTGTGCGTGCATTCGCGCAGCCAGATCGTTGGCTGCTCCCGCTGCCTGGACAATTGTCCCACCGCGGCCATCCAGCCGGACGGCGACCACGTCAAGATTGATCCTTTTGTCTGCGGTGGTTGCGGCCACTGCAGCAGCGTTTGTCCCACCGGTGCGGCCAGCTATGCCCTGCCCGCGGCGGCGACGGTGGCCGAACGACTGCGCACCCTGTTATTGGCATATTTCAAGGCCGGCGGCAGCCGGCCGGCCCTGTTGCTGCACAATCCCCGCTACGGCGATGAATTGATCTCGATACTGGCGCGCCACGGCCGGGGCCTGCCCGCCAACGTATTGCCCTTCCCACTCAACGAGGTCACCCAGATTGGCCTGGACTTTCTGCTCGCCGCCCTGGGTTATGGGGCGGTGCGGGTGTTTATTCTGCCCGGCCCGGGCAAGGCCGAAGAGTCTGCCGCGCTGATGCAACAGGTCAGTTACGCGGACGCCCTGACCGCCGGGCTCGGCCATGGCGACAGCCGGATCATGGTGCTGGACCAGACCGACCCCAGCGCCATTGAGACTGCATTGTACGAGCATGCCACCGCAGACAGCCTGGCCCTCGGCAGCTTCCTGGCTTCGGGGGGCAGGCGCACCGTGACGGCCCTGGCTCTGCAGCAACTGCACCGTGCGGCGCCGGAACCGGTCGAAGAGATCGCCCTGCCCGCGGGCGCAACCTATGGCGCCATTCAGGTGGATACGGATAACTGCACCCTGTGCCTGTCCTGTGTCAGCGCCTGTCCAACCGGGGCGATCATGGATAATCCGGCGTCGCCGAAATTGAGCTTCATGGAAGCAGCCTGTGTGCAGTGCGGCTTGTGCCGCAACACCTGCCCGGAGAAGGTCATCCAGTTGCAGCCGCGTTACAATTTTGCCAACAGCGCCCGCCAGGCCGTCACCCTGAAGGAGGAGGAACCCTTTGCCTGCATCCGATGCGGCAAACCCTTTGGGGTCAAAAGCTCCATCGAGGCCGTTATGGAAAAGCTGGCCGGCAAGCATTCCATGTTCCAGAGCGGTGCCGCCATCGAGCGGATAAAAATGTGCGACAATTGCCGCGTCGTGGCGCAAATGGAGGATGGCGAATTCAACGCCGGGCCGCAACGGCCCCTGCCGCGCACCACCGAGGATGATTTGCGCGAGCGGGAAATCCAGCGGCAACGAGCGGCATTAAAACAGGACTATGAAGCCGGCAAGGCGGACGACGACTAAACGGCTATCGATATTCATCGAAATCGGTCTAGAGCATGTTTCTTCTAAACATGCTCGGACTCTTAAGAAAAGAGCAATTGAACCAATCACTTGGATCGCCAAAGCGAATCCAATTGATTGAAAATTGCTCTAGGCGGCGGGCAACAGGGGCAGGTTGACCAGCAGGTTTTGCGGTTTGAGCGTTACAATGTTGTCGTGGGCCATGGCCAGGCCCAGGTAGATTGGCCGACCGGCCACGGTCGGCAGGAACGGCGACTCGCCCTTTACCGTCATGCGGAACAAGGCCAAAATGCGCTCATGGCGGTCTGGCGTGACCGGCTTTCCGTTATAAAGGTCGTTCAATATCCCACTGGCTTCGGCGTCCAGGCCGATGTGCCAGACCCAGTTGTCGTCGGTCACGCTCTGGGCGGCTTGGATGGAGACGTCGATTTTGGTAAAATGGCGGATCCAGCTTTCCAGTACCCGGCACAAGGCATCCAGGCCGGGGCGGGGTGAGGTAATGTCAAGCACCGTGTCGAACTGATCGCTGCGGGGCCAATACAGCGCCTTGTTTTCGCGGCTCAGCACGTCCAGTTCGATCTGCCTTTGCCCGGCCCCGGGACCATTGACGCCCGCGCTGCTCAGCAGATCCGCGGGCGCCCGGGAGCCGGTGGAGGCCCGCATTTCGACGATTTCGTTGTCGGCCAGCAGAATGGCGCCGTCGCGCACCGTTACTTTTTGCGGACGAAACAATATTTCCCCGGCCCGCGGGCGCATCGGATCGGCACAATCATCCAAAATATTGCGCAGTATGACGTGGGTCAGTTGATCCACGAACAAGGGGGGTACGGGCACACGTTGATCCGCGAACAGCGACATGTAGCAGTGCTCCAGGGTACCGGCGCGGATCAGGCGGTCGCGGAATTCCAGAACGATGCGATAGTTCTCAATCGCGTCGGGGTCCTGCATGGCGGCAAGTTCCGCTTCCGATACCGCAAGACGGGGATCGTCCCTGAGGCGGCGGTGCAGGGCGCGTTCAGCGGCGCAGGACTCGTCGACCGGGCGCACTTCAGGCCGCTGGAAATAGGCGCCGAGAAACGCATCGGTGACCGCCAGGTAGCCATCCTCGTCCCGGCGCAGATACTGAAAGCCCGAGGATCGCCAGAAGTCCGGGGTCTTCGACGCGCCATTCATGGCCTAACCATCATCTTCAACCAATTCCCAGGCCGGACCATGGGCGCTCTCATTCCGCCCCACGATGCTGCGGAACTGCTCCGTGATGCCGTCATCGCCAAGGGCGCGCTCCACTCCCAACAAGGTATTGACGGGATGTTCGCACAAAGAGGCGGCGAATTCAGCTTCCTGCCGGGCCGCCTCCATGGCGACCTCCCGGTTCGGGGCGTTGTAGTGGGTGACGAAATAATCCGCCAGGGCGGCAACCACGGCTGTAAATGCGTCCGGGCTGATTTTCTTGACGACGACGAACGTGGACCAGCCAAAACTTTTGGTGCCCATGAAAGCGGTGGCAAAGGCGATCTCGTCCGCGCCGTCCAGGGCGCCTGGATCAGTATCCTCGCCGGCGAAGGCGAAGGCCCCCGACACAGCCCATTCACCGGGCCGGGCCGCGTTGTCGAAAATATACTGGTCGGATGCGTCGAGTTGTATGGTTTGCGGAAATTTCATGCTTTCAGTTGTTCCTCCAACGCCTCCAGAAGCGGCACTGTCCGCGGCCCGCGCCCGATCTCGACGACAAGATCACCCGCGGCGTCCAGATCAAGGAAGCGCCCATTGCCGATTTTAAGGGGTACCAATTCGGTCTCCGCCGCCACCCGGGCGGCCCAGGCCGACCGCACCGGCGCGAAGCCATCATCCTGCCAGCGGTTCGACCAGACCAGGGCGTGACGCGCCAGCGCTTCCAATAACGCGGCGCTTTCAATATCCAGGCACCCTTCGTCCTCCAGGGTGGTGGTATCCAAATTCACATCGGCGCCGCCGGCGTTGATCGCCAGCGTGAACGAAAGCAGCAGCCATTCCGGCATCTCATCAGCCCCGGTATTCGGCGGCAGGTCCAGATCGACGGCGCCCAGGCGGGCCGCATTGAGGTTAAGTTGATTTGGCCATCGAAACGTCAAATCAATGCCCGGCGGGATCAGGGTTCCCACCGCATCGCCAAGGGCCAGCATCCCCAGATAGATGGCCAAGGCAGCGGTGTGCAGTGGCTCGTCCGGCGCCAAAATCAGGCAGGCGCTGAATTGCCCCTCATGGGGCGCCCATATAAAGGTTCCCGCCTCGCCACCACCCGCCGCAAGGCGGCGGGCCTTGGCCCTCACCTGGGCTACGTCAGCCAGTGGATGCAGATCGAACATCGGCGGCAGATCGGGATTTGAACGCATCGCACGTCGGCTCGGCTTCAATTGGACTCAGGAAGGAATGATACCAGAGCTGCCGGAAGTTGCACAGTCGCCAACCGTCTGGCAGTCTCGCGCCATTATGACAGCCTCCGCAAAATCAAACCGCCCTGGCCTGCTGTTCGCGCTGTTGGCGCTTGCAGTCTATTGCACAGCATTCCGTGGCGCGGCGGCGCAGGAGCGCTTCATTGCCCTCGCCTCGACCACATCCACCGTTGCCTCGGGACTTTACGATGCCATCCTGCCCATCTTCACCCAATCATCGGGGATTACGGTGCATGTCATCGCGGTGGGGACCGGCCAGGCCTTGCGCCTCTCCCGCAACGGCGATGCGGATGCCTTGCTGGTGCACCATCCACCCTCGGAACTGAAATTCGTCGCCGACGGCTTCGGCATTGATCGGCGGGCGGTGATGTACAATCAATTCCTGATCGTCGGGCCCAAGGGCGATCCAGCCGGCGCGGCGACGGGCGGTGACGCGGCGCAGGCGTTGCGCCGCATCGCCGCCAAACGGGCGGCATTTGTCTCCCGCGCCGACAACAGCGGCACGCATATGAAGGAGCTCGGTCTTTGGCGGGCCGCCAAGGTCGATCCCGCGCCAGGTTCAGGCGTCTGGTATATGGAGACCGGCTCCGGCATGGGCGCCACCCTGCGCATGGCCGCATCCATGAACGCCTATAGTCTGAGCGATCGCGGCACCTGGTTGAGTTATCACGACAAAGGCAATCTGATCGCCATCTTCGACCGGCCCGATTTTGGCCTGCGCAACCAATACAGCGTCATCCTGGTCAATCCCAAACGCCATCCACATGTCAAGGCCGCGGACGCGCGGCTTTTCATGGACTGGGTGACCTCGCCTGCCGGGCAAGCGGCCATCGCCGCCGTCACTGTCGGCAACGAGAAATTGTTTATTCCCAACGCCACGGCGACGCGATAATAGCCAGTATTTTGAGCCGAACCGGGATACCGCGAAACCCGCGCGGCGCGCCGTCAGAAAGCGTGCTGTCGGCGGGGGGAGCGGGTAGGTAAGTGAACCTCGAAAATGGTCTAGTCGATCGTAACCAGGTTGGCGGCGGCACTCTTACCGTCGCGTCCGGGTTCCACATCGTACTTAACCTTCTGACCTTCCGCCAAACCGGACAGGCCGGCCTTTTCTACCGCGGAGATGTGCACGAAGGCATCGGGCCCACCTCCGTCAGGCTCAATAAAGCCAAACCCCTTGGTTGCGTTGAACCACTTTACCGTACCAGTCGCCATGAAAATCATCCCTTCCCAGCATTGATTTCGCCAACATTCTGACACGGAGCGGCGTAGATCACAAATGCTGGGTGGAATTTATTACTGCCAACTCACGGCGCTACCAATGCGCCCCAATATTGTCCGCCGATGTTCGAAGTTCGATCCCGGTCCTGATAGTTTCATATTAGCGAGAGCCCCTCCACTTCGACCGCCCCGTAAATTTTTGCGTCCAGCCGATTGGCCCCAAAGGGCGACCTGTACGATGCCGCGGAAGGCCGCCATAGGTCAGTCATCGCTCGTCACCGTTGTTTCAGGCGGGTTTGCGTCTGCGTCAGAGACCGCAATCCAGGCGCTAAACAATTGATAGCCGACGGCCAGCACGATTGGACCGATAAAAAGGCCGAGCAGTCCGCCCGTCAGCGCGCCGCCAGCGACACCGATGAACATGACGGCAATGGGAACGGGCAGGCCCCGGGCGACGATAATCGGCCGCATGAAATTGTCCAGCAACCCGACCGGGATCATATAAATCGTAAATATGATTGCCGGTAGCGTATCCATGATACTCCAGCCGTATATGATGGACAAAAACACCGGCAGGGTGGGGCCGAGGTTCAAGATGGACAGCAACAGCACCAGAGCCGAAAGGGCGGCGCCGAACGGAAAATCGACGGCGAGATAACCGATGCTTGCCAGGATGGCTTGCAGCAGAGCAACACCAATTACACCTTGCGCGACATTCTGTACGGTAACGCTGGTCAGATCTACGAAATGGCTGTTGCGCCGCCCGACGATGCGGCATTCGAGCGCACGTAGCGTGGCGACCAACGCTTCACCCGGCCCAAACAACAAACCGGCAACAATGATCGAGGCTGCGAATTGCAGGATCGCCAGGCCCATCCCGGCGCTCGCGCGCAGCATTGATTTGACGACGGCCGCCACCTGCGGCTTCACCTCGCCCAGCGCGGCCTGCAGATTGTTGGAGGCAAGTTCCCAAAAGGCATTCAGCTGCTGGCCAATCAATGGCCAATCGGCAATGCCATCGGGCGGCGGCGGTATTTTGATCGATCCATCCGTCAGGCCGGCCTCCAGAAAGCGCAGGCTTTCAAACGTCGCGGTCCCCAGCATGAAGCTCGGAATCAGGGTGACCGCCAGGCCCAGAAAAACAATCAATCCCGAGGCCAGGCCGCCACGGCCGCCAAATCGGGCGGCCAGCCATTGCTGCACCGGATAAAGAATAACCGCCAGGATGGCGCCCCAAATTATCACTGTAAGAAACGGTGCGATCACAAAAAAACAAAAATAGATAACAAGGAACAGCAGGCCTATGCGTATGACAACATCGATGGCGACGCCGGCGATCTTGTCACGGGGCTGAAGTTCGCTTGGCTCGGTCATGCGGCACCTTCGAGGGTAGTCGGAAAATATGGCTCAAGTATTCGCGCCTGAGTCTGCGCGGAGACTTTCTGCATGGCAAACGCAAAAAGCCCGCTGACCGGTTAAGGTTGCGGGCTTTACTTGGTTGCGGGGGTTGGATTTGAACCAACGACCTTCAGGTTATGAGCCTGACGAGCTACCGGGCTGCTCCACCCCGCGGAGGTGTTTTGTGTTGGGTTTGACTGTCCTGGGTTGGACGTCTGGTGTCTTTGACGTTGTTTTGTCTTTGACGTTGTGGAGAGGAAGTGTGCCGGTATTTGGCGTGCCGGTATTTGGCGTGCCGGTATTTGGCGTGCCGGTATTTGGTTTTGTGTCTGATTTTCGCAGGCCTGGCGGCGACCTACTCTCCCACGCCTTAAGACGCAGTACCATTGGCGCAGAGGGGTTTCACGGCCGAGTTCGGGATGGGATCGGGTGTAGGACCCTCGCCATAACCACCAGGCCGGCGAAAATCAGAGCGCGGCATCAAAGGTCGGAGCGCAGGGATCAGGGACCGGAATGGCGCGCGGCGTTGCCGCCGGGCATTTCCGATGCCTGATACCCGAGTTCTGAACTCTGATACCTGGATGCTGACAAGTCCTTGACGTTACGCGGGGACGTTACGCGGGAACCCGGGCGCAGGCTGACGCGCCTGTCCCTTGTTCGCTACGTGTGGTTGGTAATCCACAAACCGGACAAACTGGCCTGCCGGCAAGCCGGCCTCCAGATGACTGGATTGTGGGATTGGGTGTAATCAAGCCAATCGAGCGATTAGTACTGGTTAGCTGCACGCGTTACCGCGCTTCCACTTCCAGCCTATCAACGTGGTGGTCTTCCACGGCTCTCAAGCGAGACCTGGTTTTGAGGGGGGGTTCCCGCTTAGATGCTTTCAGCGGTTATTCCGTCCGAACATAGCTACCCGGCTGTGCCGCTGGCGCGACAACCGGTCCACCAGAGGTTCGTCCACCCCGGTCCTCTCGTACTAGGGGCAGCTCCTCTCAAGTCTCGTACACCCACGGCAGATAGGGACCGAACTGTCTCACGACGTTCTAAACCCAGCTCACGTACCACTTTAATCGGCGAACAGCCGAACC
>JAQBYC010000086.1 GCA_027623205.1 Pseudomonadota bacterium
GGCCTAGCAAATAAAAGCGGACATTTAATGTGCTACAAAAACCGGACATCTGTATGTGTCATTGACATGCACCTTAACGAAAAGACAACCAAATCCCCGGATCGGGATGCCATTGTGCCCGCCAGATCAGCCGGGTAGGCTTGCGCTGAACAGGGCGCCGAAGGCGCCCGGGCGCGATCGTTTGTGCAGGCAGGAGAGTTGAGCATGGAATTCGCATTCACGGATGAACAGGACGCCATTCGCGATACGGCGCGGCGGTTCGCCACGGAGCGCCTGGCGCCCGGTTTCCGCCAGCGCGAACAGGACCGCCGCATTGGCCGTGACCTGGTGGCCGAAATGGGCGCCTTGGGCCTGATCGGCGCCGATCTACCGGCGGAATTCGGCGGCCTGGGCCTCGATTGCCTGACCGCCGGCATCATCATCGAAGAGATCGCCGCCGCCGATCTCTCGGTGGCCTATATTCAATTGATCGGCTCGTTGAACGGCCATCTGCTGGCCGATCACGCCGCACCGGAACTCGCCGCCAAAAGCATCGGCGATTTGTGCGCGGGGCGCTGTATCACGGCCCTGGGCCTGACCGAACCGGGGGGCGGATCCGATGCCGCCAGCCTGAAACTGCGGGCCAGGCGGGATGGCGATGACTACGTGCTGAACGGCGAGAAGACCTCGATCTCGCTCAGCACCCAGGCGGATACGATCCTGTTGTTCGCCCGTACGGGCAGCGAAGCGGAACGCGCCCATGGGGTCAGCACCTTTTATGCCCCCCTTGATGGCCCCGGCATCACCCGTACCGCATTCGACGATATGGGCAGCGGCGCCGTGGGCCGCGGCTCGCTGTTCTTCGATGACGTCCGCATTCCCGCATCCTGCCTGCTGGGCGAGGAGGGCGCCGGTTTTCGCCAGGTCATGAATGGCTTTGATTTTTCCCGCGCCCTGATCGGCCTGCAGGTGCTGGGGGTGGCCCGGGCCTCGCTGCAAGAAGCCTGGCGGTACAGCACCGAGCGGGAGGCCTTTGGCAACCCCATCGCGGCCTATCAGGGGGTCACCCAGCCGCTGGCGGAATGCGAGACCCATTTGGCGGCGGCCACCCTGCTTTGCTACAAGACCCTGTGGCTGCGCGACCGCAACCTGCCCCATACCAAGGAGGCGGCCATGGTGAAATGGTGGGCGCCAAAGGTGGCCTTCGACATTATTCATCAATGCCTGCTGACCCACGGCCATTACGGTTATACCAAGGATTTGCCGTTCGAACAGCGCCTGCGCGACGTTCTGGGCCTGCAGATCGGCGACGGCACGGCGCAAATCCAGAAAATGATCATCGCCCGGGAAATCGTCGGGCGCGTCGCGGTCCCCTATTGAGATAATCGAACCGATACTGCTGCGAAGGAGCGATCCATGAGCCAAAGCGAATTACCGGTCCTGACCGGGGTCATTGACGGCGTCGGCGTCATCACCTTGAATCGGCCGGACAAATTCAATTGCATTTCAACCGGCCTGATGAATGGCATGCGCGCCGCCATCGAAGGGTTCGAAAACGACCCGGGCGTGCGGGTCATTCTGCTCAATGCGAAAGGCAAAACCTTTTGCACCGGCGCCGATCTGGACGAGGTCATGGCCGCGCGCAAGAGCCGCGATACGCTGAAGGCCTTCATCGGCCGTATTCATGACGTATTCCGCCGCCTGGAAACCTCGCCCCTGCCCGTGGTGGTGGCGGTGAACGGACTGGCCCTGGCCGGCGGCATCGAGATGATGCTGGCCTGCGACGTGGCCTTCGCCGCCGAGAGCGCCAAAATCGGCGACCAACATGCGCAATACGGCCTGATACCGGGCGGCGGCGGCACCCAGCGCCTGCCGCGTCTGGTCGGGCTGCGGCGGGCCCTGGACCTGATGTACACCAACCGCTGGCTGGATGCGGCCGAGGCCGAGCGCTGGGGCCTGGTCAATTATGTGGTGGCCGACGGCGC
This sequence comes from Pseudomonadota bacterium, assembly GCA_027623205.1. Taxonomy (GTDB): domain Bacteria; phylum Pseudomonadota; class Alphaproteobacteria. The sequence continues at coordinate 1,965 of JAQBYC010000086.1, forward strand.
CCTGGCCGAGGCGGCCATGGATTACTGCCGCAATCTGGCCGGGAAAAGCCGCGCCGGTCTGGCCGCCATGAAACAGCTCTCCCGCCAGGGCCTGGAAAGCAATCCATCCGATGGCCTGCGCCTGGAGGAGGACCAGGTGGTGGACGGCCTGCTGACCCCGGACGTGGAGGAGGGCCTGGCCGCCTTCCAGGCCCGGCGCAAACCAAACTTTGCCTAAAGAGGTCCCGGCATGCCGCGTTCGTACCCTGATCGCCCCATGGTTGGTGTCGGCGCCGTGGTCTTCAAGGATCGGGAGGTTCTGCTGATCCGCCGCGGCAAGGCGCCGCGAAAGGGGGATTGGAGTATCCCCGGCGGCATGCAGGAACTGGGCGAAACGGTCTTCGCCGCCGCCGCGCGGGAGGTGATGGAGGAAACCGCCATCGCCATTGACAACATCGCCTTGATCGACGTGATCGATGCCATCACCCCCGACGCGCAGGGCCGGGTACGGTTCCATTACACCCTGGTCGACGTGGTGGCGGAATGGCGAAGCGGTGAACCGGTCGGCGGCTCCGATGCCATGCACGCGGAATTCATGCCCCTGCATCGGCTGGCCGGCACGGGCCTGTGGTCCGAGACCCAGCGCATTATCAATCTGGCGCGGGACCTGCGCGGTCTTTGAGATGGCGCAGCCCGCCGCCGCAGCACCGGCAAATCTGGCGCCGCGCCACCTGGGCGCGGTCAACTGGCTGGGCCTGTGGACCCTGTATCAAAAGGAAGTCCGGCGCTTCCTGAAAGTCACCGGCCAGACCGTGGTCGGCCCTCTGGTCATGAGCCTGTTGTTCCTCGCCATCTTCGCCGTCGCCCTGGGCAGCCGCCGGGGCGAGGTGGGCGGGGTGGCCTATGTGGTGTTTCTCGCCCCCGGCCTGATCATCATGTCCGTGGCCCAGAACGCCTTTGCCAATGCCGCGTCCTCGCTGTTGATCGCCAAGACCCAGGGCACCATTGTGGATCTGTTGCTGGCCCCCCTGCGGCCGGTGGAACTGGTCCTGGCCTTTACCCTTAGCGCCGTGACCCGCGGCCTGCTGGTCGGCCTGGTGATCGCCGGGGCGATGGCGCCGTTCGTGCCCATGGCCGTGGCGCAAGCCGGGCCTGCTGCTGTTCCACGCCGTGGCTGGCGCCTCGCTTTTGGCGCTGCAGGGCATTCTGCGCCTGAACCCGGTCTTTCATATGATCGACGGCTTCCGCCAGGGCTTCATCGGCCCAAGTACCATCGGCCAGGGCGCCGGCGGCCCCCTGTCCGGCATGGCCATCATGCTCGGCGCCGACCTCGCCGTTTTCTGGCTCTGTCACGCCGCCGTCGCCCGCGGCTGGCGGCTGAAACCTTAAGGTTCAATTGCTCAACAAAACAGGGACACAATACCTTGGAGTGAGCCGCTGAATTGGCGTTGGGGCGTTTCAAGCTGCGCGGGCGCGGCATCTTCGGCTATCATGGCGGCAGCGGGAGAAACCATCAGGGGGACACCGGCGCATGTTCAGCCACCCGGACTTCGACGACCACGAAACGGTTATTTTTTCCCGCGATGAGGCCTGCGGCCTGCGCGCCATTGTCGCCGTGCATAGCACCGCGCTGGGTCCCGGCTTCGGCGGCTGCCGCATGTTCCCCTATGAGGATGAAGACGCGGCATTGACGGATGTGTTGCGCCTGTCACGGGGCATGACCTACAAGGCGGCGATCTGCGAGCTGCCCCTGGGCGGCGGCAAGTCGGTGATTATCGGCGATCCCAAGCGGGACAAGACGCCGGCCCTGCTGGCCGCCATGGGCCGCCTGGTGGCGGGCCTGAACGGCGCCTATATCATCGCCGACGATGTGGGCACCTCGCTGGATGATCTGGCGGTGATGCGCCGGGAAACCGCATATACCGCCGCCGCCACCGCCGCCGCCCGCCAGCCCCTGGCCGTCACCGCCTATGGTGTCTTGCAAGCGCTGGAGAGCGCCACCGCGGCGGTGCTGGGGCGGACCGGTCTGGCGGGCCTGGCGGTCGCGGTGCAGGGACTGGGCAACGTAGGCATGCCGTTGTGCGGCTATCTGGCCGCGCGGGGCGCCAAACTGACGGTCAGCGACATTGATCCAGGCCGTGTGGCCGCGGCGCGGCGGGACTTCGGCGCCAAAGCGGTCGCGGTGGACGCCATCTATGACGAGGCGGTGGAGGTCTTCGCACCTTGCGCCTTCGGCGCCATTCTGAACGACGATAGCATCCCCCGCCTGCGCGCCAGGATCGTCTGTGGCGGCGCCAACAACCAATTGCGCTCGCCCGCGCACGACGCCCGGTTGGCGGCGCGCGGCATCGTCTATGTGCCGGACTATCTGGCCAACGCGGGCGGTGTCATCGACTACCATCAGGAGCGCATCGACGACAGGCCGGCGGCCGTGCTTGGGGCGGTCGACCGCATCGGCGCCATCACCGCCGACGTCCTCGCCCGCGCCGCCGCCAGCGGCAAGACGCCCCTGACCCTCACCGACGCGGCGGTCCGCCAGCGCCTCGCCGCCGCCCGGCCGGCGCCGCCGCCCAACTGAAATTCTCGCTGGAGCATGTTTCTTCGAAACATGCCCGGACTCTTAAGAAAAAAGAGAAATTGAACCGATCACTTGGATCGCTAAAGCGAATCCAATTGATTGAAAATTGCTCTATTGCGGCAAAATGCCCTCGGCCTGGTACTGCTCCAGCAGTTCGACCAGCATGTCTTCCGTATCGATGCAGTCGTGAAAGCCCGCCTGCCGCAGCTTGATGGTGCTGACCACCACGGGGGCCGGATTCTTGCCGACGGCGAAATTGAAATCCGCGAATTGCCAGGATGGCCCGACCAGCTTGTCGTAGGGGACCGGGCGCAGCTTATGCCGCCTGGCGATGTCATCCCAGATCGGCGCCTTGCCCGGCATGACGTCCTGCAGGCGCATGGGTTCGGGTTCGCCCATGGGCATCCGGAAATGGCGGGCCAGGGTGGGCCACAGACCGGGGAAGGTGATGTTATCGCCGTTGGTGATATTGAAAATTTCGTCCCCCGCGCCCCCTGCCGCCGTGGCCCAGTCAAGGGCGCGGGCGATCAGGCGGCTATCAATCGCCTCGGTCACGTAAGCGCCGCCGCCCGGATGGCAGAGGGGCAGGCCTTCGGCCCGGCGGATCACCGCGAAGACCGCCATGGCCAGCAAAATATTGAGGGGCGCGTCCAGGGCGAAACCGAAAATGGTCTGGGGCCGCCAGATGGTCCAGTGCCAGGCCTTGCCCTGTTGCTGCGCCTTCACGAAATCTTCCTGATACCAGTAGAAGTTTTCATGATCGTTGCGGGCCCAGCGTTCCCGCGCCGGCACCGCCGGCGGGCGCAGATGCGCGCCATAGGCCTTGGTGCCCTGGAACAGGGATATATGGGCCAGGTTTTTCGCCGCCGCGTCGATCGGCCGCAGGGCGTTCTGCAGCATGGTCAAATTGGTTTCCATCTGCGCCTTGGCGCGCCAGCCGCGGATCACGTCTTCCTGTTCGTACAGGGCGGTATAAATGATGTGGGTGGTATCCGCCAATGCGCCCAAGACTTGCGCGCAGGCGTCCCGGTCGGTCAAATCCAGGGCGATGAAACGGCCGCCATGGGCAAAGGCCGGTGGACGGCGGGATAACGCCACCACGTTCCAATCGGGCAAGGCCGCGAAATGGCGCAACGCAGCGCCGCCGACCAGTCCCGAGGGGCCGAAGATGACCAGATTACCGCCCATGAAGCACTCCCATGATCAATGCCGTTGCCACGACTGCCCGCAGCCGGGCAGAATAGGGGGCCCTTTCGCCCACGGTCAACCGGGCGGAGCCTGACCGGGAGGAGTAACAGGATGAGCCGTCTATTCGGACCACTGCGCCAGATGGGCTATGTGGTCAAGGACATTGAAAGCGCCATGCGCCACTGGATTGATGTTTGCCAGATTGGACCCTGGTTCTATGTGGACAAGCTGGCGGTCCGCGACTTCAGATACAAAGGCCGGCCGGGCGACCCGCATCTGTCCATCGCCCTGGCCAATTCCGGCGAAGTGCAGGTGGAATTGATCCAGCAGCGGGACAGCAGCCCGACCCTGTACCAGGATTTTCTGAACGCCGGCCACGAGGGCCTGCAGCATTTTTCCACCTGGCCGGAAAATTACCGGGAAATCCATCAGGCCGCCCTGGCCGCCGGCTACACGGTGGGTCAGGAGGCGGACAGCCCCCGCGGCCCGTTCGTTTATTTCGAACAGGAAGGCCATCCGGGCACGATCATTGAAATGGCCGAATTGAATGACGCCAGGAGACGTATTTTCGACGGCGTGCGGGAAGCGGCGGTGGATTGGGACGGCAGCGACCCGATCCGGGAGCGTTGGCCCGGTTGAAGGCGGTGCGTCAATGGAGAGCATGTTTCCCCAAACATGCCCTCACTCTTTAAGAATAGAGCAATTGAACCAATTACTTAAGTCGCGTCAACGACTCCGATTAATTGAAAACTGCTCTGGGACATTTCCCGGCTCGCCGGCAAGCAGCGGATCAAGTCCCTGGGCCAGGGATTGGCGGAAGCGGCGGTCCCGTTTCAGGTGCCACTCGCGGCTCATGGCGGGACCACGGGTCGGATAGCGTTCGGCATACAGCAGTACCCAGACGCGGCCTCGTGTGCTGCGCGCACCGGTGCCATTGTTGTGCCGGGCCAGGCGGCGTTCCAGATCATTGGTCCAGCCCACATAGGTACGGCAAACGGAACCGCTGCGGCTGCCCAGAATATAAACGAAACATGCCATCCCGCCCGTGTATAGCATGACGCACCGACAAGAACCCAACAGCACGACCGGCGGGTAGCGGGTCAGAGACGATCGCCGATTGCGCCTAGAGCATGTTACTTCGAAACATGCCCGGACTCTTAAGAATAGAGAAATTGAACCAATTACTTAAGTCGCGATAGCGACTCCGATTAATTGAAAATTGCGCTAAACTTCCAGCCATTCGGTCGTAACCTCTTGATTGTCCTTCAATTCGGCGGGGGTTCCTTCGAAAACCATATGACCATGGCCCATGACATAGACCCTCGACGAAATCTTCATGGCAATTGTCAGTTTCTGCTCCACCAGCAGGATCGAGACCCCGCGGCCGGCAATTTCCGCCAGCAACTCGCCGACCTGTTCAACGATTTTTGGCGCCAGGCCTTCGGTCGGTTCGTCAATCATGATCACGGTCGGATTGCCCATCAAGGTCCGGCAGATGGTCAGCATCTGCTTTTCGCCGCCGGATAGGACCGAGGCTTCTACATCCTGGCGTTCCCTGAGATTGGGAAACAGCTCGAACATATGCTCCAAAGTCCAAGGACCCTCGCCATCCTTCTGGCCCGGTTTCAGACCAAGCATCAGGTTCTGTCTGGTGGTCATGCCGGGAAAGATATCGCGGTTTTCAGGCACATAACCAAGTCCGGCCTTGGCAATTTCGAACGACTTCATACCCACCATTTCGCGGCCCTTGAATTTAACCGAGCCCTGTGGCGGCACCTCGCCCATGATTGCCTTGCAGGTGGTCGACCGGCCGACGCCATTGCGGCCCAACAGGGCCACGATTTCGCCCTCTCCGACGGTCAAGTTGACACCCTGGAGAATATGACTTTTACCGTAGTAGGCGTGAAGATCGGTAACTTCGAGCATGTCAGGCGTCCGCCTCATCCAGAGAGGATCCCAAATAGGCCTCTTTAACCTTGGCGCTGGCGCGCACGACTTCCGGGGTGTCGCTTTCAATAATTTCGCCGTAAACCAGAACCGAGATCCGATCGGCGACATCGAAAATCACGCCCATGTCATGTTCGACCATGACCAGTGTCTTGCCCTCGGTGACTTTTCGGATGAGTTGCACCATGGCGGCCGTTTCGGAATGGCTCATGCCGGCGGTGGGTTCGTCCAGCATAATGACGTCGGCCCCGCCCGCAATGGTGATACCGATTTCAAGCGCCCGCTGTTCGGCATAAGTGAGCACCCCGGCGATGGTATCGCGACGATCACCGAGATTGATCTGTTCCAACAACTCTTCGGCGCGTTCGGTCAAACGGGACTGCCGGTCAACCAATGTCCAAAAAGAATACTTGTAGCCCATGGACCAGAGCAGACCGCAACGCAGATTCTCAAATACCGTCATGTTGGCGAAAATGTTGGTGATCTGAAAACTGCGGCTTAACCCACGGCGGCTGATTTCAAACGGTTTGAGCCCGCCGACGTCTTCGCCGTGCAATTTTATGGTGCCGCCGGTCAGGCCATATTTACCGGTGATAAGATTGAACAAGGTCGATTTACCGGCGCCATTGGGGCCAATAATGGCGTGCCGTTCAGCGCGCTCTATCCGTAAATCCACACCGCGAATGATCTCCGCCAGGCCAAAATTCTTGCGGACATCCATAAGTTCAATTGCGGCCGTCATCAGTTGGCCACCAGACTGTTTGCTTCATCCCAGGCGTCCCGCAATAACGGCGCCATCCGGCAGGCAAGATACCCGCCGACAATGGCAAGCAGGACGCAGACCAGCCAAGGGATCAGGCCGTGGCTATCGAAGGTGAGCCAAAAGAGTGTCATCATCTGGTCGCCGACCGATGCGTTCTTGGCATGGAACGCAATTTCAAGAAAACCCACGCCGCCTAGAATTGCCGCCGTGGCAGGTAGAAAGGTTTTCAGATAAGGCAGGAACAGAATGTTCAGTTTCCCCAGCTGGTAGGGTCGCACGTGCATGAAAAGCAGGCCCGACATACCGCCGGGAAAGAACATCACCGTCAGCACGAAAAGCGCGCCAACATACAACTGCCATATCTCGGTATACAGACTGAGCACTGTTTGCAGCAGGGTAAAAAATATGGCGCCGATGATCGGCCCGATAAAAAAGCCGACCCCACCCAGAAACGTTATCAACAAAATGGTGCCGGAGGTTACCAGGTTGAGATTTTCCTCGGTCAGAATTTCGAAATTGATGGCAAAAAGCCCACCGGCGATACCGGCAAAAAAGCCCGAGGCACAGAATGATATCAGTCGGACGTAGCGCTGCGAATAGCCCAGGAACTCCGCCCGTTCCTCGTTATCGCGAACGGCATTGGCCAGACGGCCGATGGGCGTACGGGAGTAAAAATACATCGCCGCCGCCGAAACCAGCAGCCATGCCGCCGTCAAGTAATACACTTCTATCTGGGAGCCGAAATCAAGGCCGAAAATTTCCGGTCCCATGGTCCTGTCACCGCTGATGCCTTCCTCACCGCCAAAGAACACCACAATGATTATGGAGCAGGCGGCAATAAGTTCACCAATGCCCAATGAGATCATGGCGAAAACCGTACCGGCGCGGCGGGTGGAGAAAAAACCGATCACCATGGCGAAGGCCAGCCCGAAGATACCGCCAAACAAGGGTAACAGCGGTATTGGCAAGAACCACTCTTCGGCCGCTACCATGTTCATCAGATGCACACAGAAGAAGCCGCCCAGGCCCATGTAGACCGCATGCCCAAAGGACAGCATGCCGCCTTGGCCCAGCAACATATTGTAGGCCAGGGCAAAGACGATGGTTATCGCCATCTGGTTCATGATCGTCAATGCCGAGCCAGAGGCGAAAATCACCGGCAGAAACAGCAGGAACAGGGCGGCAATGATCCAGGGCGCGAAACGTTTCAGGACCGCCGATCCGGAAGTGGCGGCCGCGGCGCGGTCCGTGCTTTTTATCGCGGTCATACTTCGCGTTTCCCCATCAGGCCGCGGGGGCGAACGATTAAAATCAATACCATCAGGATATAGGGCAGAATGGGTCCGATTTGCGGCATCGTTAATGTCCACAGGTCGCGCAAAAAATGTTCCGCCATATCTTCCGGCGGGGTAAAGCCGATCGCCGTCAAAACATCGGACATATGAACGTTGTAGGAGGCGGCAAAGGTCAGCAGCCAGCCGATCAACAAGGAGGCCAGCAAGGCGCCCCACAACGAGCCCAAGCCGCCAACCACAATCGTGACGAACACGATGCTGCCCAATAGAAACGCCATGCCCGGAAAAGTTCCCAGGGAGGGTCCCGCTATCACACCCGCCAGACCCGCCAACGCGGTACCGACACCGAAAACGCCCATGAAAACCAAAGGTACATTGTGCCCCAGGTTCTGCACCGTATCAGGATAGGAAAGCGCCGCCTGGATAACCAGACCGACGCGCGTCCGGGTCAGAATATACAACAGCACCAGAAATATACCGACCGCAATGAAAATCATGAAAACCTTGTAGGCCGGGAATTCATTGCCGCCGATAGAGAACAGCGCGAAGTTGAGGACCGCCGGCTCATCATAGGCCATTTGGCTTTTGCCCCAAATGAACTGCACGACTTCTTCGATCAACAGAGCCAGACCGAAGGTGAATATCAGTTCCGGCACATGGCCAAACTTATGCACCCGGCGCAATCCATAGCGTTCGATCAAGGCCCCGCCGCAACCAACCAGCACGGGCGCAATGATCAGGCCAGGCCAGAATCCAACATACTGACTGATCTGATAGCCGAAATAGGCGCCCAGCATATAGAAACTTGCATGGGCAAAATTCAAAACGCCCATCATCGAAAAAATCAGCGTCAGGCCGCTGGAGAGCATAAAAAGCAACAGGCCCATCACCAGACCATCGAGCAAATTGATGATGACCAATTCCATATTATTTGGCCTTACTTATTAACGTATTTTAAAAATGGGCAGCAGGAATCCAAACCGCCTCACATCCAAATTACGGCGTTTCCCCGTTATGGAGTCTGCTTGACTAATTCAGGAGAAAATTGCCGCAACCCCGTCCTTAATGACGATCATTCGACCTCGGAAAAGCCGGCGTTGCGGCAACCAATAGATGGATGCTCCCTGGTACTACGACGGGCGCGTCATCTTACAGCTTGTCGGTGAATTCATGCCGGCATCCTTGATGGTGCTTTCGACATACAGGCCGTAGGATGAATTATCGAAGTCAAAGGTGATTTTATCGTTGGTATGCACTTCAATATGTATGTCCTGGATCGCCTGGTGATCCTTCGCACGCATGGTCACATTCCCACCCCAGATCGAGGCATGCTGCATGCCTTCCAGCGCCGTGGCAATTTTTACGATATCGGTGCCGCCGGCCTTGTTGATGCCTTTCGCAAGCATCTCCACGGCGTTGGCGATACGCGGCTGAGTGATATCGAAATCCGGGTGTTTCGCCTTGTAGCCACTTACATAATCTGCCGCACGCTTTGACACGGGTGGGTTCAACTGCCCTTCCCCAACGAGGCGAATGACGTCCTTGCCCTCGGCGCCGAAGGTCTTCGTAATACCGGTCGTCGCGGCATAATAGGTGTAAATCGGCCCTTTATAACCGGCTTGGATAACGGCTTTGCCAAGACCAACCATGTCGGTGCCCCAGTTGCCGGTAATAACGGCATCGGTCCCGGCAGCCATGATCTTGCGGGCATAAGGCGTAAAGTCCTTAACCTTGCCAATCGGGTGCAACTCGTTGCCAACGATCGTGGTGTTCGGCATTTTTTTACTGATATTGGCAACAGCGGCTGCGGCCACGGCCTTACCAAACGAGTAATCCTGACCGATAATGTAGACCTTTTTCAGGCTGGCATCTTTCATCATGACGTCCGTCAACGCATCCATCTTGATGTCGGCATTGGCGTCAAAACGGAAATGCCAAAAGTTGCACTTGTCATTGGTCAAGGCTGGATCAACCGCCGAATAATTGATGAACAGCACATGTTTATCGGGATTGCGTTTGTTGTGTTTTTCAATCGCGTCGGTCAACGCGTTGGCAACGCCGGAGCTATTGCCCTGGGCAATGATGCGAATGCCTTGATCAATGGCCACCTGCAATTGGATCAGGGATTCCTTGGCGCTGATCTTGTTGTCGAAAGGGACAATTTCCAGCTTGCCGCCGCCGAGGACCCCGCCTTTGGAATTGACCAATTGATCGGCTGCATAACGCCATTCGGCCAGGCCTTGCGTGCCGGTGCCGGCGAACGGCCCTGAAAGCGGATCGATAAAGGCAATTTTTACATCCTGCGCCTGCGCGGCGCCGAACACGGAAACGCCCGCGATCAGGCCGGCAAATAATATACTCGTGGTTTTTCTCATAACTCTGTCCTTCCCTTGCTCGTCTACAAATACGGTCGTGAACCATTGAGCGCACAAATCAATGTGGCCGAATAAAGCGGCTTGGAAACGGTTAGTCAATGGGCTTCACCATCGGCCTGGGTCTTGCCGCCGAAGCTGCCGCATTTGCACTTCGGACATGATTGCATGCGCGGCCGCGGCAATTACCGCAACGTCCACGGCTTCATGAGGCTTGACGATACCCGTGCGGAAAACGAGGATGGGCGCAAGGATGCCGATGCGGTCCGTCCCCACCACGCGGTCGGCGACAGCGTGGCGATAGCGCTGCGCGAGCGCTCATTGGATGGACAACCACCGTATCCCGGCAGCCTCGGAAAATCTCCGCCCGGGAGGTCCCGCCATGGGGCGGCGCGCAATAACATGCCATATGGGGGACCCACGGTATGCATCGAAGTGACGGACGAATCCTGACCACCCACACGGGTAGCCTGCCCCGCCCGCCCGCCTTGGTGGAGATGTTCGCGAAACGGGTCCGCGGCGGCACGGTGGATGCCGGGGAAATGGTAGCGGCGATCGAGGCGGCCACGAACTGGGTGCTACCCAAACAGCTGGACGCCGGGATCGATATTCCCAACAACGGCGAGCAGCCGCGGGACGCCTTTTTCCTGTATGTGCGCCACCGCATGAGCGGTTTCGCCGGCCTGGGCCGGCGGCAGCCACAGGCGGATTTGTTGCGCTATCCCGCGTTTCTGGCCATGCGCCAAAGTCAGCAGGCCGGCAAGATCGCGGTAACCAATTTTGAAGTGCCGGCGGTGGTGGACGCGGTGCGTTATCTGGACCCGGCCTTCGTGGAGACCGAATGCAGTGATTTTCGCCGTATCCTGACCGCCCACGCGCCAGGGGTAAAGGAAGCCTTTGTCACGGCGCCGTCGCCAGGCATCATCGCCGCCGCCGTGCCGAATGAATATTATGACAGCTTCGATCGCTACCTGGACGCTTTGGCCAAAGCCCTGCGCGTCGAGTATGAGGCCATCGTGGCCCACGGCTTCACCCTGCAGCTGGACTGTCCGGACCTGGCCCTGGAACGGCATATCACCTATGCCGACCGCCCGCTTGCCGATTTCATCGCCTTTGTCGAAAGCGTGATCGACGCCATCAACCGCAGCCTGGTCAACGTCCCGCGCGAGGCCGTGCGCCTGCACGTCTGCTGGGGCAATTACGAAGGCCCGCACGATATGGACGTCCCCCTGAGGGACATCCTGCCAACCATCCTGCAGGCGGATGTGGGCGGCCTTGTGCTGCCCTTCGCCAACCCCCGCCATGCCCACGAGTACAAACTGTTCGAGACCGGCCCCCTGGCCGATGACCAGATCCTGGTCGCCGGCGTCATCGACACCACCACCAATTATATCGAGCATCCGGAAACCGTAGCCGACCGGATTGAACGGATCGCTCTGGCGCTCGGCGATCCCAGCCGCCTGCTGGCTGGCACCGATTGCGGTTTCGACACCTCCGCCGGCATGGGCAAGGTCGCCGAGGACGTGGTCTGGGCCAAACTGGCCGCTCTGTCCGCCGGCGCGGAACTGGCCAGCGAGCGGCTGTTTCGTTAAGATCAGGCTTGCGGGAGTCCGGTTTAAAGCAGGCGCTGTTCGACGGCTTCGCGGCGGATGGCTTTTTGCAGTTTTTCGAAGGCCCGCACCTCGATCTGACGCACCCGTTCGCGGCTGATATTGAAGTCCTTGGAGAGTTCCTCAAGGGTTTTCGGCTCGTCGGTCAGGCGCCGCTCGGTGATGATATGGCGTTCCCGGTCGTTCAGTTCGCCCATGGCGCCCAGCAACAGGGCGCGGCGCTGCTGCAGCTCTTCCGTTTCCGCCAATTCGGTTTCCTGGTCCACGCTGTCATCGACCAGCCAGTCCTGCCATTCCCCCTCGCCTTCCGACCGCAGGGGCGCGTTCAGGGAATTGTCCGGCGCGGCCAGGCGCCGATTCATGGACACCACGTCTTTTTCCGGTACGTTCAGGGCCGTGGCGATCTTTTCCACCTGATCGGGGGTCATATCGCCTTCATCGATGGCCTGAATCTGTCCCTTCAGCTTGCGCAGCTTGAAGAACAGTTTTTTCTGCGCCGCCGTGGTGCCGATCTTGACCAGGGACCAGGACCGCAGGATATATTCCTGAATATTGGCCCGGATCCACCACATGGCGTAAGTCGCCAGACGAAAGCCGCGCTCCGGCTCGAACCGTTTGACGGCCTGCATCAGGCCGATATTACCTTCCGCGATCAGTTCCGCCACCGGCAGGCCATAGCCGCGATAACCCATGGCGATCTTGGCCACCAGGCGCAAATGAGAGGTGACCATCCTGTGGGCGGCATCACGATCATCGTGGTCCCGCCAGGCCTTGGCCAGCATGTATTCTTCTTCATGGGGCAGCATGGGATATTTGCGGATTTCCTGCAGATAGCGCGACAGGCTCGCCTCCGGCGTCGGCGCCGGGATACCGGCAATAGGCGCGCGGGCGCTTTTTTTCTTAACCGCAGCCGGCGCCGTCTCCGTCAGCAGACCGCCTTTCGCCAGCTTGGCGTCCTTGCGCACCTTAGCGCTGGCCTTGGCGCCAGATTTCGCGCCAGATTTGCCGCTCTCCGCTTTTGTCTTGCTCGCTACCATGGCTCCACCGTACGCCGGCAGGGCCGGCGTATTATGTAATTGTCGTTCATAGTCTGATTAGATTCAGCCTGCATGTTACCAAAAAGCAACAGAAATGTCAAGAAAATCCCCTCGCATGCGGGTCGTCCAACCTGCCGCGCCCCACTCGTTCAAACCCTGCCAAGTTGCAGGAAAAATGCCACCAATACTTGCATGTCATGTGGGAGCGGGCTATGAAAAATCAAGTCTCGCCCATCCATGGGATGGCGGAAACCAAGCTCCACCGCGTGCAACGCCTGACGCCTGAAGGCGCCGATGGCGTGCGCCAACGCCGCGCCCAATTCGGCGCCACGGCCGCGTCTGGCCCCGCCATACAGGGGATCGCCCAGAACCGGATGGCCGATGGACGCCAGATGCACGCGGATCTGATGCGTGCGGCCGGTTTCCAGCCGGCAATCGACCAGACTCGCGGCGGGGCTGGCAACCAGTCCATAGGCTTCAACCTGGGTGTAGTGGGTCACCGCCGCCTTGCCGCCCCGGGCTACCACGGCCATTTTTTTTCGGTTGTTGGGGTCGCGGCCAATATTGCCTTCGATCCGGCCGTTGCCTTGGCGGGGCCGGCCCCAGACCAGGGCGCGGTAACGGCGCTGGATATCGTGGCGGGCAAACAAAGCGCTTAACCCGGCATGGGCGGCATCATGCTTGGCCGCCACCAACAGGCCCGAGGTATCCTTGTCCAGGCGATGCACAATTCCGGGCCGGCGCACCCCGCCCACGCCCGAAAGGCTGTCGCCGCAGTGGGCCAGCAGGGCGTTGACCAGGGTGCGATCCGGATTGCCGGGTGCGGGATGCACCACCAGGCCGGCCGGTTTGTCGATCACGATCAGATGCTCGTCCTCGTACACGATGGTCAGATCCATGGCCTGGGGCTTGGGTACCGCCTCTTCCGCCGGCGGTATGCGCAGTTCAATGACCTCGCCGGGTTTGACCCGGTACGAGGCCTCGGTTACCGTCCGCATATCGCCAGTTTGGCCGACGCGCGCCTGTCCGGCTTCGATCAGGGCCTTAATGCGCATGCGGGACAAACCGTCGATGGTCTGGCTGAGCAGACGGTCTATACGCTCGCGGGCCGCGTCCGGCCCAACCACAATGCTGTGTTCTTTTATTTTCGGATCTTCACCCATGACCCAACACTGGACCGAGAATAGCACCCGGCTCAAGCTTCTCGTGGGCGGGATGACCACTTTGTTGGTTATCGGCCTGATTTTGCTGGTGATTGGCATCGCGCGGACATCCAAGGAATTGAGCAATCAAAGCGCTCAATTGGCAGCCAGAATGGGTGACGTCGCGGTTGCATTGGCGCCGGGAGACAACTTGATCGACCTGACGGCGGACAATGGCCGGCTATATCTGGCCATTCGCCACGCCAACGGACGACAGGCGGTGATCGTGCTTGATGCCGTGACCGGCGTGCGGTTGGGTCGCCTGCGTCTGGAATCGGGCCCGTGATCCTGTTGCCCAGGGCCCAACGCGCGGCGATCGCCGCCCATGTGGCGGCTGACTATCCCCGGGAAGCCTGCGGCTTGCTGCTCGGCCGGTGGTCGGGTGAGAAAATGCTGGTTTCAAAGGCCGTGGCCAGCGTCAATCTGGCGGCCGATCCCAGCCATCGGTTTGAAATCGACCCTGGCCTGCGCCTGCGCCTGCAAAAGGCGGCGCGTCAGGGGGCGGAAGACGTGGTGGGTCATTATCATTCGCACCCCGACGGCCCTGCCCGGCCCTCGGCCACGGACCGTGCGAGCATCCATGAAGTTGATATGATCTGGCTGATCGCGGCGGTGGCCCCGCAGGGCCTGCAAGATATGGCTGCCTATAGGCCATGGCCCGATCAAAGCGGTTTTGACAAACTGGATTTGGACGATGCAATCGATGGATGGGACCGCTAGATGAATTTTTCCTCGGACAATGCCGCCGGCGTGTCGCCGCAGATCATGGCGGCCCTGGCGGCGGCCAACGAAGGCCACGCCATGGCCTATGGCGATGACAGCGTGACCAAGGCGGCCGAGGCCGCCTTTACCGAGTTGTTTGGTCGCGAACTGGCGGTCTTTCCCGTCGCCACCGGCACTGCGGCCAACGCCCTGGCCCTGTCCGCGCTGACGCCACCCTGGGGGCAGATCTATTGCCACCGCAACGCCCATATTGAAGAGGATGAGGCGGGCGCGCCGGAATTGTTCTCGGGCGGCGCGAAGCTGGCCCTGCTGGATGGCAACCATGGCAAAATCGCGGCCGGGACATTGGCCGCCGCCATCGCGACCGCCGGCTTTGGCGTACAGCATCATTCCCAGCCCAGCGCCCTGTCGCTGACCCAGACAACGGAAGCCGGCACGGTCTATCAAGCCGTTGAAATCGCCGCCCTGGCGGCGATCGCCCACGACGCGGGCCTGTCGGTGCATATGGATGGCGCCCGTTTCGCGAATGCGCTGGTCCATTTAGACTGCAGCCCAGCGGCGGCGACCTGGCAGGCGGGTATCGACGTATTGTCCTTTGGCGCCACCAAGAACGGCGCCATGGCGGCGGAGGCGGTGATTTTTTTCGATCCGGACGCGGCCGGCGATTTCCTTTATCGGCGCAAACGCGGCGGCCATCTGTTTTCCAAGATGCGGTATCTGTCAGCCCAGCTGGTGGCTTATCTGCGTGACGACCTATGGCTGGATAGTGCCCGCCACGCCAATGCCTGTGCGGAAACCCTGTCCCGGGGCCTGGCGGCGCTGGCGGGCGCCCATTTGGTTCATCCGGTCCAGGCCAACGAGATCTTCGTGCATTTGCCGGGCGCGGTTCTTGCCGCCCTGGAAGCAGGCGGTGTCGCCTTTCATCGCTGGGGGCCGGCAGCGGATACGGACGGCGGCCAGGCGCGCTTCGTCTGCGCCTTCAATACCGATCCGGAGGATGTGGACCGGGCGTTGCAAATCGCCCAGAATGCCGGATAGAGCAATTTTCAATTAATTGGAGTCGCGAAGGCGACTTAATAAACAGGTCCAATTGCTCTGTTCTGATGATTCCGAGCACATTTGGATAAAATGGACTCGAGACATTCAAGGAGAGCAGGTTATGCAGGGTCGAATGATTGGCGATATCGCGGTGCGGCGGATCATGGAGTACGAGGCGCCATTTTTCGTGCCCCACGAGGTCTTCAGGGAAGCCACGCCGGAGGCCCTGGCGCCGCATCGCCATTGGCTGGAACCGAAGGCCATGGACCCCGAAACCGGAAAGCTGATCCTGCCGTTTCAGTCCTATCTGGTGCAAACCAGGCATCACACGATCCTGATCGATACCTGTATCGGCTGCGGCAAGAACATCACCCACCGGCCGGAATGGTTCAACCGCACGGATCAGACCTGGCTGAACAATCTGCGCGCCGCCGGCGTCGATCCCGCGGCCATCGACTATGTTTTTTGCACCCATCTGCATGCGGATCATTGCGGCTGGAACACCTCCCTGGTGGATGGCCGCTGGGTGCCGACCTTCCCAAATGCCAGGTACGTCTTTTCCCAAGTGGAATACGCCGCGGCGGAAACCCGCAACGACATCATCTTTCAGGAAAGCGCGCTGCCGATCATGGAGGCCGGCCAGGCTCAGTTGGTGGCGACGGATTTTGCGCTCGACGATAACGTCTGGCTGCAATCAACGCCGGGGCACACCCCCGGGCACGTGGCGGTCAACCTGGCATCGAACGGGCAAAGCGCGGTGATGTGCGGTGATCTGATCCATTCGCCGGTGCAATGCGCCCACCCGGAATGGAGCCCGAAATTCGATGTCGACCCGGATCAGGCGCGGCGGACCCGCCGGCATTTTCTGGCCAGCCAGGCCGAAAGCGGCCAACTGGTGCTGACGGCTCACTTCCCCTCCCCCTCCATCGGCCACGTGGTCAGCAAGGGCGACGCCTTCCAATTTGACTACGTGGACGATTAACGGCTCGCAAGAAGCGCACTATGCCGCACTATCCATCCGGCGCCGCCCGTGCTGAAATGAACTGAATTCATAAACTGGGAGATCTGTGATGGCGGCGAGACGGGCAAAGTTCCTTGGCTGGGGTTTTGAAGGCGACGGCCTGACCCCGGACGAACAGGAAATGGTGCTGGGGCGGTATGCCGAACGCTTTGGTCTGGATGGTTTTACGCGCATAGCGGCGCCGACACCGGATCAGGTCGATCTGCATGGCCCGCGTATCGCGGTGCCGGCCAAGCTGAAAGGGATCTGTTCGGCCGACAACTTCGACCGCCTGACCCATACCTACGGCAAAAGCTTTCCCGATTACGTGCGCATCTACGACAAGGATTTCACCAATGCGCCCGATATGGTGGCCCATGCCAAGTCCGAAGATGATGTGACGGAGGTGCTCGATTGGGCCACCGGGGCCAATGTGGCGGTAATCCCATTCGGCGGCGGCTCCAGCGTGGTCGGCGGCATCGAACCGGCGGTGGGCGGCCGCTTCGCCGGCACCTTGAGTCTGGATCTGACCGGCCTGAACCGGATATTGGAGATCGACAAGACCTCCCGCGCGGCCCGCATGCAGGGCGGTATCCGCTGCCCGGATATCGAGGCCGGCTTGCGGCCCCACGGCCTGACCATGCGGCATTTCCCGCAAAGCTTTGATCTGGCGACCCTGGGCGGCATGATCGCCACCCGGTCGGGGGGTCATTTCGCCACCCTGTATACCCATATTGACGACTTCGTCGAAAGCACCCGCATGCTGACCCCCGTGGGCGCCATGGAAAGCCGGCGCCTGCCCGGATCCGGCGCCGGACCCAGCCCGGATCGTCTGGCCATCGGTTCGGAAGGCGCCTTGGGCATCATCACCGAGGCCTGGATGCGCCTGCAGGACCGCCCGAGCCATCGGCGCTCCACCGCGATCAACTTCGATGATTTCGGACGGGCGGTGGAGGCGGTGCGGCAGTTGACCCAATCCGGTCTGTTCCCCTCCAACGTGCGCCTGCTGGACCGCATGGAGGCCCTGTTGAATGGCGCCGGCGACGGCAGCCACGACGTGGTGGTTTTGGGCTTTGAAAGCGCCGATCACGCGGTGGATGCCTGGATGGAACGCGGACTGGCCATCTGCCGGGAGCTGGGCGGCCGCTATGACGAGGCGGCCTCCAAGGCCGAGGACAGCAATACCTCGGGCGCGGCGGGGGCCTGGCGCGCGGCCTTTATCAAGATGCCCCATTTCCGCGACGCCTTGATCTCGGCGGCGGTCATCTCCGATACCTTCGAAACCGCCATCACCTGGGACCAATTCCACAGCTTCCACGCAAACGTCACGGCCGCGACGGAGCAGGCGATCGAGGCGGCGACCGGAGCCAAGGGCATTGTCACCTGCCGCTTCACCCATGCCTATCCGGACGGCGCGGCGCCCTACTATACCTTCCAGGCCGTGGGCAAACATGGCGGCCTGTCCGAACAATGGCACGAGATAAAGCGCCGTGCCGCCGATGCGGTGATCGACAATGGCGGCACCATCACCCACCATCACGCGGTGGGCCGCGACCACATGCCCTGGTACGAGCGGCAGCGGCCGGAAGTTTTCGGCCTGGCCCTGCAAGGCGCCAAGGACAAGCTGGACCCGGCCGGCATTCTCAACCCCGGCGTTATCGTACCCCTGGCCAAATAGGAGGACAGCCCCATGAAATTACTCAGCTTCAACACGGCGGCCGGAGACAGCTATGGCCTGGTGCAGGGCGCCGGCGTGGTCGATCTGGGCTTGCGCCTGGGCGCCGAATACGCCGATCTGCGGGCATTGCTGGAGGGCGATGGCCTGGCCGCGGCGGCGGCAGCGGCAAACGCCGCGGCGCCCGATCACGGCCTTGACGCCATCACCTATCGGCAAGTCATCCCCAACGCCCGGCGGATCATCTGCATCGGTTTGAACTATCGCGAACATGCGGCCGAAATGGGCATGGAATTTCCCGAACATCCATCACTGTTTTCCAAATGGCCCGACGCCCTGGTCGGTCATGAACAGGACGTGGTGCGGCCCAAGGCCTCGTCCCATTTCGATTACGAGGGCGAACTGGCCTTCATCATCGGCAAGCCGGGCCGCCATATCGCGGAAGCCGGGGCCATGGCCCACGTGGCCGGCTATACGCCGTTCCTGGACGGCAGCCTGCGCGACTTTCAAGGGCAGTCGGTGATCGCCGGCAAGAACTTTCAGCACAGCGGCGCCTGCGGCCCCTGGATGACCACGGCGGACGAGGTGCCAGACCCCATGAACCTGCGCCTAACCACGCGCCTGAACGGCACCGTGGTGCAGGACGAGAGCACCGAGCAATTGTTCTATTCGCCCGCCAACATCATCGCCTATATCTCGCAATTCACCCCCCTGCACCCCGGCGACGTGATCGCCACCGGCACCCCCAGCGGCGTCGGCGCCGGGCGCAAGCCACCCCTGTGGATGCAGCCCGGCGACCGCATCGAGGTGGAAATCACAGGCCTCGGCTGTCTGGCGAACAACGTGGTGGCGGAGGAAGCTTAGCTGGTTTCTAGCCAATTTCGAGATTCATTGAGTCGCCGAGCCACCCGCTCCCCCTCCCGACCACCCACAGGATTATGATCAATGG
>JAQBYC010000087.1 GCA_027623205.1 Pseudomonadota bacterium
CGATGTTTTCTTTGTCATAGCTCCAGCCTCTCAAGAGTTGGAGCCTCCGGCAAACCCGGAGCGGTTCACTTGCTAACACGCAATCCGCATGGGGGGAGCCGTCATGGCTGAAAGTTCGAAGACAAGTCGCTGGCGTAGTAATTTCCGGCCTCGACGTAGCGGCCTGCGTGAGGAAGACTTGATCAACGCCAATGAATATTTGTACGAAGCGCTGAGCGCAAATAAGCGCGATGGTCTTCGTCTCGCCGTGCGGGCGCGCTGGGTCGCTCTGGCAATCATCGCCATGTTAATCCCCTATCTCAATTTCACCTGGGAGGCGCTTTACTACGAAGCCCTGCTTGTCGGCTTTGCGTTGATCGGCTGGGCCCAACTGAGGGTCGGGCGCGTGGCGCAGTCCAGACAGGAGCTGTTACTGATCTTCTGCGATTTGGCGCTGATGACATTCGTCATCGTGGTGCCCAATCCGTTTCACCACGAAATCTGGCCGACCGCGTTTCAGTATGAATTTGCGGGCTTCAGCTATTTCTATGTGTTGCTGGCCAGCGCCACCATGGCTTATTCATGGCGAACCGTTGTCGCCTTCGGCACCTGGACCACCGGCCTGTGGCTAGGGGCGTTGACCCTGGTGGTTTTATTCGGCACTGAAATCCCCGAACTGTCACAGAAGATGGCTGTTGCCTTGACCGGCTACGACAGGATGCTGGCTTTCCTCGATCCCAACAATCCGCAAATTCCCATTCGGGTGCAGGAAATTGTCGTGTTCCTGATCGTTGCGGGGATCCTCGCGTTGAATGGCAACCGCACCAACCGACTTATTATCCGCCAGGCCGAGGTCGCAAGGGAGCGGGCCAATCTTGCCCGCCATTTCCCACCCAATATTGTCGACCAGATGGCCAAGAGGCATCAGCCCCTGGGAGACGTCCGTTCACAAGTGGTCGCGGTTATGTTCGTCGACATCGTCGGTTTCACCCGCATCGCCGAGCGGCAATCGGCGGCGGACGTGGTGGCCTTGTTGCGCGAGTTTCATGGCCGTATGGAAAACGCGGTTTTCAATCAACATGGCACCCTGGACAAGTTTCTGGGCGACGGCCTGATGGCAACCTTTGGCACGCCCGATCCGGGCGCGCACGACGCCAGCAATGCGCTGCGCTGCGCCCGCACCATGTTGGCGGATATTGATCAATGGAACAGTGAACGCATGGCTGCCGGCGCGGAAGAGATCGCGATCTCGATCGGGCTGCATTACGGCATGGTGGTTCTTGGCGACATCGGATCGGCGCGCCGGCTGGAGTACGCCGTGCTCGGCGACACAGTCAATGTCGCCAGCCGCCTGGAGCAGTTGACCCGAAGCCTGGGGGTCAGAATGGCGATGAGCGATGATCTTGCCAAGGCTATCCATGACGAGCCTGCCGACGACGTTGACACGCTGCTCTCGGGCCTTGGCAACGTCGGGGCACAAACCGTGCGCGGACGCGACGAGCCGATCGTCGTATGGACCTTGTAACGGCGCAAATGCCGCCTTCCAGAATTGGCGCGGATGGAATATTGAACCGATTACTTGAGCCGCGTTCGCGGCTCCAATTAATTGAAAATTGCGCTAGAAATTGCTTTCGTACAGACCGCCGTCGAGCAGCAGGCTTTGTCCAGTGATATAGCCTGCCTGGGCGCTGCACAGAAAGGCGCAGGCCTCGCCGAATTCCGCCGGATTGCCGAAACGCTTGGCCGGCACATCGTTGGCCAGATTTTCCGCCGCCTGACTTTCCGAGATATTATTCTGCTGCGCATTGTAGCCCAGGCCGCCGCGCAGGCGGTCCGTGTCGATATAGCCCGGCAGGATGTGATTGATCGTTACGTTGTGCTGGGCCACGGAACGGGCCACGCCGGCCAGAAAGGCGGTAAGACCGGCGCGGGCGCCGCTGGACAGATCCAGACCGAAGACCGGCCGCTTCACGGTCACTGAGGTGATATTGACGATACGGCCAAAGGATTGCGCGATCATCGGGTCGATCACCGCCTGGATCAGCTCGATCGGCGTGGCGAAGTTCATGGTTACGCCTTCCAACATATCCGCGCGGGATAAATCGCGGAAATCCCGGAACGGCGGCCCGCCGTTGTTGTTGACAAGAATATCGGGCCGAGGACAGGCCGCCAGCAATGCCTGCTGCCCTTCCTTGGTGGAAACATCGGCGATCACCGGGGTCACCTCCACATCCGAGGCCTTACGGATCTCCGCCGCCGTTGCATTTGTGACCGCTTCATCGCGGCCGTTGACGACGACGTTGACGCCGTTTTTCGCCAGCGACATGGCGCAACCCTTGCCCAAACCGCGGCTGGATGCGCAGACGATGGCGCTGCGTCCCGATATCCCAAGATCCATGAAGTCCTGCCTCTTTGATTGAGTGCTGTTGCGATCGTATTATTGGTTAATCGTATCTGTCCTGAATCTGGATATTGCCGTGCTGTTTCTGGTGAAAATAATTGGCGCGGTAGAATTCCTGCATCATATCGGCATAAAGACGCGGTTCGTACTTGGCGGGATGTGCTGCATCGACGCAGGACGGCGCCACGCGGATCGTGCGGTAAGGATTGGGGCTGTGAAAATAGGCGATGGAGTAACGGTCACGGTCCCCATCCACGATAACGCCATGGGGCGTGGACAGAAAACGGTCGTTCGAGATGCGCCGCAGCATATTGCCTATATTGACGAGAAACGTGCCGGGTATCAGGGGCGGCTGCAGCCACTCCCCGGACGACAGGCGAATGGCCAGGCCCGGCACCTCCATCCGCGCTAGAATCGTCATGAAGGAATTATCGGTGTGCGGCGCGGCGCCAAAATCATTGCCTTCCACCTGGGTCGGCGGGTAGTGCAACAGGCGCAAGGTGGCGTTGTTTTCGTTCGCGAAGTCATCGTCCAGGTAATCGGGCGGCATACCCAGGGCAACGGCAAAGGCCGGCAGCAAACGCTGCCCCAAATAGTTCAGTGCGCCAAAATACGCCATCACCTCTTGGCGAAAGTGCGGCAGTGCGTCAGGCCAGTAGTTGCCGCCGCGCAGAGGTGTCTTGTCGCGCACGTCCGGGTGCTCCGGTCCCCGGTCGTGGGTTACGAAAAACGATTCATTCTGGTTCGGTGTGGTCGCCTTGTGTACCGTGGAATGGGCCTGCATGGAGGTGTTCATGGCCATATAGCCAATATTATTCTGATCCAGAGACAGGCGCTGTTTCGCCGCCAGGGGCAAGGCATGAAAGCGCCTTGATTGCGCGAAAGCGCCCGCGATCAGGTCTTCGGGCACACCATGGTTGGTGATGTAGAAAAAACCTACCTTCGCGCAGGCGGCCGCGATCTCCCGCGCCAGCTTATCCAGGGCGCCGTCTTCGCCGCCAAAATACGGGCCCAGATCTATTATGGGCAACTGGCCCACCGCAGCTTCCAGATCCCGCGCCGCCTGTTGTTGAAACAAATGCATCGCGCATTCCCCCTGCGGCGATAACCTCGTCCGCTTGTGTCCAGGCCTGAGTATAACCCAAATAGGCGAAAATGCGCCGCGGTTCTTGGACAACCCGGCTAGCGCATGTCAAAGCAGGCGGGTGGCCTCCCCGATCAACTCTTCCGCCGCCTCGCTCAATAATTCTTCCATGCTGTCGCCATGCACGGCTTCCCGGCCGATTTCCAGCATCAGAGGCACGGCCAGGGGGGAAACACGATCCAGCCTGCGGTGTTCGATGCGGCCCTGCACCCGCGCCAGCATCTGGCCCAGACGTTGGATATCCAACAAACCGGTCGCAGCGTCCGCCTGGGTGGCGCGCAACAGGATGTGATCGGGTTCGTATTTTCGCAGCACGTCGTAAATCAGATCGGATGAAAAGGTCATCTGCCGGCCGGTTTTTTCCTGGCCTGGGTGGCGCCGTTCAATCAGGCCGGCGATCAGGGCCACATTGCGAAATGTGCGCCGCAAAAGATTGGATTCGGCCAGCCACGCCTCCAGATCATCGCCCAGCATATCCTCGTCAAACAGGGGGTCCACCTGCCCCACCTGGTTCAGGCTCCATACCGCCAGGGCATATTCCGACGCGACAAAGCCGAAGGGGCGATAGCCCGCCCGTTCCATGCGCCGGGTCAGCAGCATGCCCAGGGTCTGGTGGGCCAGTCGGCCTTCAAAGGGATAGCAGACCAGATAATGCTTGCCGCCGCGGGGGAAGCCCTCCACCAGCAAGCCGTCCGGGCCAGGCAGGACCGAGCGGCGGCGCTGCAGGGCCAGCCAGTCCCGGACCTGCGCCGGCAGGCGGCCGTGGGCCTTTGTATCGGCCAGCAGCACCCGCACGCGGGCAGCCAGATAGGTGGATAGGGGAAACTTGCCACCGTAATAGGACGGCACCTTGGCCTCGACGCCGCCCGCCCGGCTGACCGTCGCCACTGTTTCGCGCATGCCTTCAAAGCGCAGAATTTCACCGGCGAAGGCAAAGGTATCGCCGATCACCAGTTGATCGATGAACCATTCTTCAATCTGTCCCAGGTTTCTGCCGCGCTGCAGGCGTACCCGGATCATGGGTTCCTGTACGATCGTGCCGACGTTAAGGCGGTATTGCCGCGCCACCCGCGGCCCGGCGATCTCATGGCGGCCCTGCGCATCCAGGCGCAGGCGGGCATAGCGCTCGTACTGACGCAGGCAGTAGCCGCCCGTGGCGACATAATCAACCACGCGGTCAAAACTATCCCGGCTCAATCCCCCATAAGGCGCGGCGCGGCGGACCTCCGCATACAGATCATCACCGCGAAAAGGACCGCCGCAAGCGGTACCCAGGATATGCTGGGCCAACACGTCCAGGCCGCCGGGGCGCGGCGGCTCGCCGTCCAGTTCGCCATCCATAACCGCCTCGGCCGCCGCCTGACATTCCAGCACTTCGAAACGGTTGGAGGGCACCAACAAGGCCCGGCTGGGTTCATCCAGGCGATGATTGGCCCGGCCGATCCGCTGCACCAGGCGGCTTAGCCCCTTGGGCGCGCCAACCTGGATGACCAGATCCACCGCGCCCCAGTCTATGCCCAAATCCAGGGTCGAAGTACAGACCACGGCGCGCAGATCGCCACGCACCATTGCCGCCTCCACTTTACGCCGCTGCTCCACCGCCAGAGAGCCATGATGCAGGGCAATGGCCAGACCATCCTCGTTCAAACGCCACAGATGATTGAACACCACCTCGGCCTGGGCCCGCGTGTTGACGAAGACCAGGGTGGTCCGTTGCCGCGCGATGGCCGCATAGACATCGGCCATGGCATGCTGGGTCATATGACCGGCCCAGGGCACCCGGGCGGCGGCGGCCATGATGGCAATTTCCGGCCGTGGACCAGGCCCCCCGTCTATTACCGATACCGGCCCGGCGGAGTCCAGAAAACGCGCCATTTGGGCTGGCGCGGCCACTGTTGCCGAAAGACCGATCTGCCGCGCGGCGGGCGCCATGCCAGCCAGACGGGCCAGGCCCAGGGCCAGCAGATCGCCCCGCTTGTTGGCTGCCAGGGCGTGCAACTCGTCGATCACCACATAGCGCAGGCCGGCGAAATAGCGCGCCGCGTCCCGGTACGACAGTAACAGGGCCAGTTGCTCCGGCGTGGTCAACAGCATATGGGGAGGATTGCGCCGCTGGCGTTGGCGCCTGGATTGCGGGGTATCTCCGGTCCGGCTTTCCACCTGGATCGGCAGCTTCATATCAGCGATCGGCTGTTCCAGATTGCGCCGCACGTCCACCGCCAGCGCCTTTAGCGGCGATAAATACAAGGTATGCAGACGGCCAGCCCGGGCCGCCGTGACGCCGGCACCGTCGCCCTCGATCAGGTCACACAGGCTGGGCAGAAAGCCCGCCAGGGTTTTGCCGCCGCCCGTGGGCGCGGTCAGCAGCACCGATTGGCCAGCCCGGGCGCAGCGCAGAACCGCCAGTTGATGGGGCCGTGGCCGCCAGCCGCGCGCGGCGAACCAGGCCACCAGGACCTGGGGCAGGTCGATCTGTTGCGGGATGTCATCCATAGGGGCAAATATAACCCGCCCGGCCCGGGATCACATCATTTGGTGCCGTTTTGGACGCATGCGGACAGAGGCGGGCGTTGTCGGAGAAAGGCTTTGTATTAACAACTTATTTACCGGACTGCTGTTAGCTTGAGGTTGCGCCGGAATATCACCAAATTCCGCCGTAAAATTGTATTAGTCTCGCAAAAACAGCAGGATACATGGCTTACAACCTCGAGCATTTGCAGGTCCAGTTGGTCGAGGACAATCCCAATATGCGGGCGTTGGTAAAGGCAATGCTGCACGCGCTCGGTATGGAGAACGTGCGCGACTACAGCAATGGCCAGGAGGCGATCAACGCAATACAGGAATTTACCCCCGATCTGGTCATCACGGACTGGATGATGGCGCCGGTGGACGGCATGGAATACACCAGTTTCATCCGAGGCGATATCGATAGCCCCGACATCTTCACACCGATAATCATGATGACCGGGCATACTGAAAAGTGGCGCATCATTGCAGCACGGGATGCTGGCGTCACCGAATTGCTGGCCAAACCCATAACAGCCAAAACACTGTATGACCGCATTCTGGCGGTGATCGAAAAGCCGCGACCCTATGTGCGGACGAAATCCTTTTTTGGCCCCTGCCGCCGGCGTGTCAACTGGCGGGAATATATGGGCCCTGAACGGCGCCATGAGCCGGACCGGCTAGCCCCGCTGCTCGATTTTGACCAGGGCGCTGAAAAAGCCGCCGAAAATATCGAACGGCTATTGGCATCGCTTTGACAACCCGACAATGACCTGAACTTAGAAGCGTAAAGCAATAGGAGACCGGCATATGCCGCGAGCGCAACCGAAAGCAAATACCGCACCACGCGGCAAAACCGGCGACTATGAAGAGATCGAGGTGCCCAACAAGTTGCTGGAGAAAGTCGGGCCCGGCGTTGGCGCCAGCGCGGCTGCCCTGGAACGGGCCGAAGCTGTTGTCGAACAGATGAAGGAAGCCTACGAAGAACGCATGGGGGCGGAAATCGAAACCTTGCTGTCGACCTATGGAAGGATGCGAACCTCGGGCGCCTATGACCTTGATGCGTTGCACGACCGGGCACACGAAATTAGGGGCGAGGCGGGCACCTACGGCTACAAACTGATCTCTGATATCGGCATACTGTTGTGTGAATTGCTATCGCCAATGGGCGATGTCGGCACAGACGAGGAGCTGGCCATCAATGCCCATTTAAATGCC
This sequence comes from Pseudomonadota bacterium, assembly GCA_027623205.1. Taxonomy (GTDB): domain Bacteria; phylum Pseudomonadota; class Alphaproteobacteria. The sequence goes on from JAQBYC010000087.1 coordinate 7,248, forward strand.
ATGCAGACGGTGGCGGCGCAGAGGGTCAAAGGCACCGGACCGGAAGTGGCCAAGCAGATCGTCGAGGGCTTGGAGGCCATCGTCGAAAGATCCCGCGGCTAGAGACCATTTGAATAAAATATGCTCAGAATCTTCGGAGTAGAGCGATTGAACCAATTCCCTAAACCGCGTTCGCCGCTCCTATTAATTGAAAATTGCTTTGGCGGGTCGGCGGCGCGCGCAGAATAAACGCCGTATGGTGCTGGGAAAATTTCGCCATCGACAGGCACCGCCCAGGGTCCTATGACTAACCGCATGTGGTGCAATAGCGGTCTCGGCGGCAATCTCAAATGACAGGCGGCAGTGGCAAACGGCGGCAATTAGTCGATGACGGTCTGCGCCGCGAGGAACTGACGGAAGCGCGGGTGGCCGAGCTGGCCCGCGAATATGGCGACACCGGCATCATGCGCATCCATACGGAGGCGGAACGCGATGCCAATCGTCGGGTCACGCTGGCGGCCCATCCGAAAGACCAGGATCTTTGGGTCTTTGGCTATGGTTCGTTGATGTGGAACCCAGCCTTTCATCATAGCGAGACCCGATCGGCCCGGATTTTTGGCTATCACCGCCGCTTTTGCCTATGGACGCCCTTGGGCCGGGGCACCCCGGAGCGGCCGGGCTTAACCCTGGGGTTGCAGCGGGGCGGATCGTGCCACGGCTTGGTTTTGCGCATTCCCAAGCATCTGGTGGATACGGAAACCCGCATTCTTTGGCGCCGCGAAATGCTCGCCGGCGGCTATTGTCCCACCTGGGTCCAGGCCCGCTGTGACGGACACACCGTGCGCGCGATCACCTTCGTGTCCAACCCGGAACATCACCGTTTTGGCGGCAAGGTGCCCATGTCGGATGCCGTCCACACAATCGCCACAGCCGAAGGCCGCCTGGGCCGTTGCCGGGATTACCTGCACAATCTTGTACTGCACCTTGACGACCTGGGACTTGCAGACGGCCAGATGCACCGCCTGTACAAGTTGGTGGAAAGCTATTCAGATCAGGTCTGATCGGGCTTTAGACCATTTTCGAGGTTGACTTACCCACCGGCTCCCCCATCCGGGCATAGGCTTTGCGCAAGCCTTTCCGTTGCGGGACTGCCTTGACCGCCGGCGTAAAGGCAATGTCGGAGCTGTATTCCAGGTTCATCTGTCCACCTCGCCACCAGCACCGCCCAGATGTCCGGTTTTGATATAGATGGTGCAGCCGCTTTCACTGAACGGCGCATGCTGGCTGCCCGGCGGCATGCGCAGCCAGGTGCCCGCCGGGTAGGTACCGTGCTCATCCGCCAGGGTGCCGTCGAGGACCAGAATTTCCCCTCCGGCCACATGCTCGTGAAGGTCATATCGGGCGCCCGGTTGCCAGCGAACCAAGGCGACTTTTTCACCGCCAAACTCATGCAGGGACCTCACCGATAGGCCGCCCACGGGACCCGGCCGCCAGCCCGCTTCCTGGGTTGTATCGATACGAACGAATTTTTGATCCGCCGCATCCATCTGGCATAATTTAACGAAAATGACACAGCCGTCCCTGGTAAAGGGTGTATGGGCCGAACCTACCGGGTTGCGCACATAGGTACCGGTGTTGCAATCGCCGCCATCATCCGAGAACGTGCCCTCCAGGACCAGGTATTCCTCCCCCCCCGGATGACTGTGCTCGGGGAAATAACTATCGGAGGCAAAGCGCACCAACGACGTGGCGCGGCCCTGCTCGGCGCCATCCCGGTCCAACATGCGCCGCTGCACCCCCTTAGCGGGAGAATCGACCCAAGGTTGCGCCCGCGTCTGGAGCATCACCCGTTGCTGGAAATCGATATTGATCCGCATGGTTCCCCCCCAAATGGCGCGTCTGTTCCTATTTACCTATCCAATGATAGATTGTGGTTTGAAATAATCCGTCAAGATCGCCGCCGAGCGCATCTTTTCTTGAAACATGCCCAGACTCTTTAGGAATAGGGCAATTGAAGATTGCCTTAACCCGCCCCCGGTAAAGTGTAGTCGGAAAATTGTTCCCGCAGGATCAGTTTATGCACCTTGCCGGTCCCCGTGTGGGGCAGTTCGCCGACAAAAACTACGTCGTCGGGCACCCACCAGGGCGCAATCTTATCGCTTAACCAGGCCTGAATTTCCGCGCCCGTGACCGCGCCACCGGGGCGGCGGACGGCGATCAATAGGGGACGTTCCTGCCATTTCGGATGATACGCCGCGATCACCGCCGCCTCGAAGATATCCGGGTGTCCCATGGCGACGTTCTCCACCTCGACCGAGGAAATCCATTCGCCGCCCGATTTGATAACATCCTTGGCGCGGTCCGCCAGCTCCACATAGCCGCCAGGATGCATACACGCCACATCGCCCGTGTGCAGCCAGCCGTCCTTGACCCCGGTGGCGCCATGCACCCCTTCGCCATCCTTGAGGTAGCCCGAGGCGACCCGGCTGCCGCGTACCAGCAGATGGCCGGTACTCTCGCCATCCCAGGGCAGACTATTGCCATCGTCATCGATGACCCGGTATTGCGATCCAAAAGCCACACGCCCGCCGCGCATCTTGATGTCAATACGTTCTGGTCCGGTCAACCTGTCATAGCCCTGCCTCAAGCCCCCTTGGCCCGCGGTCAGCGCCTCGGTCATGCCCCAGACCTGGGCCGCATCGATGTTGAACTCCTCTTCCAAGGCTTCATCAGGCTGCGCGGCGGTTTGGCGCCACTCATCAAGACGGCGCGCAAGGTGGAAAAACGCCGCCTGTTCTGGCGCAAATAGTCCACAAGCATCAACCAGATCGTCGGCACCCCGGCGGCCACGGTGACGCCCTCGCCTTCGATCAGGTCATACAGCTTGTCTGCCTCGTAATTACGCCCCGGCAGGACCAAGCCGCTACCCGACATGGGCGCTGTGTAAGGCATCATCCAGCCATTGCCGTGAAACAGGGGCGCGAGGGGCAGATAACATTCCACGGCACCGTTGACGTGCCCGCCAATGAATTCCTGATTGGCGAAGGTCAGGGCATGCAAGACGGCAGAGCGGTTGGAATAGACCACGCCCTTGGGGTTGCCGGTGGTGCCGGAGGTATAACAGATGGTGGAAGCTTCCCATTCGTCGAACCGCGGCCATTCATAGCTGCCGTCTTCTGCCGCCAGCAGGCCGTCATAATCCAGCAACTGCGGCAATGAGGTGGTGCCGGGCCGATCATTGGGATCATCAAGCCAGATATATCCCCGTACGGTTTCCAAATCCGGCGCCAGTTGTTCCGCCAGTTCCAGGGTGCCCCGGTCTATGCACAGCCACTTATCCTCGGCATGATTGATGATGTAGACCAGTTGCTCGGGAAACAGGCGTGGATTGATCGTATGCAAAGCCGCACCCATACCCGATACGCCGTAAAAACATTCGAAATAGCGGGACGTGTTCCACGCCAAGGCGCCCACCACATCCCCCTGCACCACGCCAAGCCGCTCCATGGCTTGGGCCAGGCATTTGCTGCGCCGGCGCGCCTCCGTATATGTATAACGGTGGATTTGATCATCCATTTCCCGGGAGGCGACCAGCACATCGCCGTGACAATCGGCGGCGTAATCAATGATACTGCTGACCAGCAGCGGGATATCCATCATCAAGCCACGCATGGCAATCTCCCGGCAAACTCTGTTATCGTGAATCTTTACGGTTCATCGTCGGCGATCCAGTCATTGGCCATGCGGCGCAGTTCGGCGCGTTGAATCTTGGTGCCGTTGGCGCTCTGCGTGGTGGGGAATTCTTCGAGAGCAAAGATCCGCACCGGTGCCTTGAAGCGGGCCAGACCGTCCAGGCAATGTTGACGCAGAGCCGACTCGTCAAATGCCGCACCGGTGTTCATGATCACAAAACCCACGGCCTGGATGGTACCCTGCCTGCTCTTGATACCGACGACCTGGCAATCCGCCACGCTGTCGTGACCGATGATGTGTTGCTCGATCTCCGCCGGACTGACCAGAAAACCACCCAGGCGCAGGACATCGCCCATACGCTGGAGATAGAGGAAGCGGCCGTCCCCGGTCAATTGGCCCAGATCACCCGTGCGCAGAAATCCGTCGTCGGTCATGTTCGCCGCCGTCGCTTCGGGATTCAGGTAGTACTCCTTCATCAACGAGGGGCCCTTCATCTCCAACTCCCCCGCCTCGCCAGGGCCCAATAATTCACCGCTGTCGGGGTCGCGCACCCGTACCGCGGACTGATCGGAAATAGGCCTGCCGCCACCAACGATCCGCTCCGCCAGGGGAAGGTCAAGCGGTTGCAATGCGAACAGGGCCTGTACCTCGCTCATACCGTAGAGGCCTACCATCTTAATGCCCCGAGCCTCGGCCCGTACGGCCAACTCGGCGTAATTGGTGGCGAACGCGGCGCTGCCAACGAAACGGACATTGGGCAGGGGCCGGTCCAGAGGACTGGTATCCAGGATCGACTGGATCATATCGTCCGTGGCATTGAAATTGACCACGTTATGGCGGGCAGCCAGCGTCACGGCTTCCACGGGATCGAAAGAGGCGGTCAGCACTGTCGGCTTACCAGAGGCCAGTCCCGCCATGCTCTGGGTATAGCCGAAAACGCCACACAGCGGCATCATCTGCAGGAGCGCCCCGTCGGATGTGCCGTAGCCGAAGCCAGCCGCGACCAGGCGGGCCTGCCGGGAAATACTGCCCTGTGAATGCAAGACAAATTTCGGTGCCTTGGTCGTGCCCGAGGTGGTGAAGATGTTACAGCCTGCCTCCGGCCTGGCATGATCCTCCGCATACGGGACACAATGGACTAGATCGTTATAATCCAGGCGCTGGCAGTGGTTCACGGCGGGCGGTATAGCGGTTGCCTTTCGCCCCTCGTCATACAAAATAATCGTCTTCAGCCCGGCCAGCGCCTCGCCGCCGGCCCCGGCCAGCAGGCCCAGAAAATCAATCTCGCGGAAGCCTGGCCACATCACCATGATTTCCGCTCCCGAGCGGCCAATGATGTCCGCGACCTCGGTCGAACGAAAACGGGTATTGACCGCGACGGCGATGGCGCCCAGGCGGCAGCAGCCCAGGCACAACGCCATATAAGCCGGGCAATTCGGCAGCCACAAGGCAACCCGGTCGCCCACGCTAACGCCAAGATCCGCCAGAACGGTGGCGGCCCGGCGGCCCATATCTTCAACTTCGGCAAAACTAATTGGTTCATCATGGTAGATGATTGCAGTATCCGCACCATGAGCGGCAGCCATGTCATTCATGAGTGCGGTAACGGTATCCATACGCAAAGCTACTCCCGGCTAAATTTCGCCCTTGACCTTCCGCATCAAGGTTTTCAGGTCCATGGGGACAATGGTGGTCGGCGCGATACGTTGATCTATTTCGTCGCTGGTCAGCCGCCAATTGCCTGTTTCGATTTCGGCTATAACAGTCTGCACAAAGTGGCGATAGCCGCCCGGCGCCGCCTGCGGGCCCGCATGTTCAGCCAGAATCGCCAAAGCCAGCTGGCTTGGACCGCTGCCCCCGTATCCCCATTCAAAGCCACCGGCCTGAAAGTTGCGCAAACCCAAACATGGATCCAGTGGCTGCCCATCAACGGTAACCGTAACCCGTTCGCCCTCGCGCCTGCCGGAATACACTTTCATGGGGACGATCATAGGGCATTTTCTTCCCGCCGCGCGAGCCTGTCTATACCGATAATTCGATCTCGCCCGCCATATAGAAAACGCACTTGCCCGTCAGGATAACCCGGTCACCATTCAAGCAGCAGCCCACTTCGCCGCCACGAGCGGAGATTTGCCGCGCAGCAAGCTCTGTTTTGCCCAACCGTTCGCCCCAATAGGGCGCGAGGGTACAATGGGCCGAGCCGGTTACCGGGTCTTCATTGATACCAGACATGGGGGCAAAAAAACGCGAGACGAAATCGACCTTTTGCCCTGGCGCGGTTGCGATCACATTGGCCTCCATAGTGATGAAATTCGGCGTCAAGGCGGCCACCTGCGCCTCGGTCTCGTATACGAAAAGCCAATAGGGCGCATTGTGCATTTTGCGAATAGGGTAACTTTCCCGTGGCGCCGTTCCCAAGGCGGCGATCAGGTCGGAAGGCGCCTGCATGGGCGCCTCCGTGGCCAGGCCGGGGAAATCCATGGCCAATTTATCGCCCACGCGTTGCACCACCAGCGCACCTGATCGCGTCTCGAACGTGACCCGGGGCAAAGCAGGCGATAGGCGGTTCAGGATCAAATGTGCCGTCGCCAGGGTCGCGTGGCCACACAATTCAACTTCCATCGCCGGCGTGAACCAGCGCAAATGATAGCGATCACCTTGGGCCACGTAAAAGGCTGTTTCGGAAAGATTGTTTTCCAAGGCGATGGCCTGTAGGACGTCGTCCGCCAGCCAGGCATCCAGGGGGCAAATGGCGGCGGGATTGCCACCGAACGGCGCATCGGTAAAGGCATCAATCTGATAGATCGGAATTCGCATAACTCATAGCCTCCTACGAAAACGCCAATTGGGACATTTTTCAACGGGGACCAAGCCAGCTACGGCGATAATTTGAGCAGATGCCGGCCGCGTCGTCTCTAACAAAATTGCGCCGGTATTATTCGACGACGATGCGGGCATTGTTGACGCCATTGTCCAGAATCTGTGACAGGATCTTATCGGCGGCCTCTACCGAAGACACGGGCCCCATGCGGACCCGGAACATTTCCTGGCCCTTGATGAACACATTGGTGACGCTGGACGGGCCAATATAGGCCAGGCGGGCGCGCAGCTTGGCCGCATTCTCGGCCAGCGCGAAAGCGCCGGCCTGGATATAGATGCTCGAGGGGCCTACTGGCTGCTGGCTCACCGCGGCAGCGCCCGGATTCACCGCCTCAATGGGGCCGGCGTCGGCCACCCGCAACGGCGTGGCGCGGCTCGGCGCCGGCCCGTTCGTTTGCCTTACACCTGGCGGCGGCGCCAGGGCTTGCGAGGTTACCTGACCGCGGGGCAGGGCTGGCAGGGCCGTCTTTTGCTCCGCCGGGGTGACGGCCTTTTTCGCGACAACCGTTGTTTTCTCCTGATCGATGACGGTCACCCGCACTTTGGCCGTGCCTTGTTTTTGGAATCCCAGCAACTGCGCCGCACGGCGGGAGACGTCGATTATCCGGCCATTGATAAACGGGCCGCGGTCATTGACCCGCAACACCAGAGACCGGCCATTTTCCAGGTTCGTCACCCGCACCCGCACCGGCATGGGCAATGTCTTGTGCGCCGCCGTCAGGCCGTTCATATCGTAACTTTCGCCGTTCGCCGTACGCTTCCCATGAAACTTTTCGCCATACCATGATGCTATGCCCGTCTGGCTGTATTGCGGATCCTCGCGGGGATAGTACCAGACGCCTTTGATTTGATAGGGCTGGCCAATCTTGTACACTTCGGCATCGGCGCCGAGCTGCCGCTCGTTGGCCTGGTGTATCGTCTTGGCCATATGCAGCGCCAGTTGGCTCTCGGCACAGGCCGCCAAGGTGATTGCGGCAAACAGCCAATGCAAACAGCGCAAGGACCGCCGAAATATCCCTGGCGACTCCCCCATGTTGCGCCGTTCCCATATCAAAGCCGAATACTTGTCACGCAACACATTCACTGCCCCTCTTGCATGTCTGGACTAACCGCCGGCGCCAATGCCATCCGACAATAGCCCCACGGCCAGGGCAAAAAAGGTCGAGCGGTTCCAGAGCAACGTCGCGCGGTAGTTGTCATAGACCATGTAAGCCGGCGATGTCGCACCCTTTTCCGGCAACACGATGGAGGCAGAGAGCTGCCGCGGCGGCAGGTCGCCACCGCCCGGACGCCGCACTCCCATGGCTTGCCATTCGCTGATTTTTTTCCGAACCTTGAGATCGGCCAGCGTAGGATCAAAATTGGCTGGCAAGGTTACTTCCCGGCCCCAAGTCTGGTCGGCCCGCCACCCTGACTTGGCCAGATAATTCGCGGCAGAGGCGAAAACATCCGCGCGGGTTGTCCAGATATCGCGTCGTCCGTCGCCGTCGTAATCCAGGGCATGGGCCAGAAATGAGGACGGCATGAACTGCGACTGCCCCATGGCCCCGGCCCAGGATCCAACCATGGCCTTGGGCGTGATATGGCCCTCATCCAGTATGCGCAGAGCGTTGAGCAATTCCTTGCGGAAATAGGCGCTGCGGCGGCCGTCGAAGGCCAGGGTCACCAAGGCGGGAATTACTGAAAAGCCGCCCGTGACGCGGCCAAAATCCGTCTCGATCCCCCACAAGGCGACGATGAAGCGAGGCTGAACACCAAGCTTTGTGCCAATTTCCTGCAACAAGGCACGGTTTTCCGCCAACTTTTGGCGGCCCTTTTCGATCCGCGACAGCGGCACCACACGATCCCGATATTGCCTGAAGGTCAGGGTGAATTCCGGCTGCCGGCGATCCAGTTCAACGACCCGCGGGACCAGCGCGACACCGTCCAGGGCGCTATCCAGGGTGGCTTCCGTAATGCCGCGCTCCCGGGCCTCGGTCCGCAAGTCCTGCAACCATGCCTGAAAATTTTGCGCGCCCGCAGACAATGGCCACAAAAACAGTATGGATATGACGACCAAGTTGCGAGCCAACATCAGCATGAAACCCCTTCCATCCGAAAATTTATCGGTCTGCTTGTGCCATGGCGACGCGGCCACGGCAAGGCACCATCACCGTCCACATCTATACGCTATCCATGACCCGCTTCACGAGGCGCCGCCCTTTTCAGAAGCGGCGGCAAAGTCATTGATACCGATCGCGGCACGGAAGTCCACGGTCGCTGCAGCCTTGACGTCTTCCAACGGGATGCCGGTAGAATCAGCCACCCGATCGATGGCATTAAACAAGGCCGCCACGGCCGCCGTATCGGTTAATGCGGCGCCGCCCATGGTGTCCGCAATATCCATCCGCGCCGCCGCCAATTCGGACGCGTCATCGTGCAAAACCGCCGTTGCGAAGCGAATCAGCTTCCTGCCATTGGCAACACCACCATCGCCGGCGGCGTCGGTCCCGGTCATCACCGAAAGATCGTAGTCATCACCGTCATTTTTGCCGCTCGCACGGAGCAACTGGCCATGGCTGGTGGTTCAATAGACGCACTGGTTCAGGGCCGAGACCCGCCCTGCGACCAACTCGATCTGCGCATGATTGATGGCCCGGTATTCGTTATCGAAATCCATCATCGCCGCGGGCGGCAGGTACTGGTTTGTGACCAGATCAAAAAAGCCCTTCACTTCCGCCGGCACCAAGCTCATGGCCTGATAGATATGTGCCGCTGTCGGCCGGCCGGCATACAAGTCCGCGTCCGGCGTGCCAACCGCATCCGCCGGCGTCAGGGTCGCGACCCAGGCCAGTTCCCGCTTGGCCGCGATAGGCCGCTGCCGCGACGGCTGGCCCGGTCGTGGCGTCGGCAGTGGCCAGGGACCCAGGCCAAGACCCTTGGTGAAGGTATCCACCGTCACGGTGGTGGCGATGACACCAACGGTTTCCACATAGCGTTCCTCCGCCATGCCGCTGTCGCGCAGATCAAGATACCAGGACCGGCTGAGGCGGCCCGGATCGGTGCAGATACGGTGAATTTGTTCCACCTCCAAGGTGGACAACTGACCCAGATGATCGTGGCTACCCTTTACGAACTGTGTCGAGAGGGCCTGTTTGCGGGCCTGACACAATTCACAATTCATCGCATTACGCGCCTCTCCCGCAATCGCGATCCGCTCCGCCCCGGTTAACCAAGTACCGGCCCGGCCCAGTCGGTTCCAGGCCCGTCTCTGGGCGGCGGTGATATCCTCACGCACCGGCCAGGGTAGATCCTGATAATCTATTTCAGTCATCGGCTTCCCAATTTAGTGTTGGTCATTACAATAGGGCATACTTGCATTCCGATGCGCCAAGGTGAAATCTATCGCAGATCAATTTTTAGGGAGGACCGGAAAGTGACACTCGTTCTTACCAGCAAAAGCTTCAAGGATGGCGACTACCTGGATAGCGACCATATTCTGTCCGAGACGTTCGGCTTCGGCTGCGCTGGGGGCAATCAATCACCTCAACTATCCTGGTCCGGAGTGCCCGATGGCGCAAAAAGTTTCGCCGTGACCTGCTTTGACCCGGACGCCCCCACGGGTAGCGGGTTTTGGCATTGGGTCGCGGTCAATATACCCGCCGATATCAGGGCGCTGGCCCAGGGCGCGGGCAGCGGTGGCGGCATGCCCGACGGAACTTTACAGACCCGCACGGATTTTGGCGCGCCAGGTTACGGCGGTCCCTGCCCACCCGAAGGTGCCCATCCGCACCGCTATCTATTTACCCTGCATGCGGTGGGCCTCGACGCCCTGCCGGTGGAGGCCGACACGTCTGCAGCCGTGGTCGGCTTCATGTTGCACTTCAACACCATCGAGAAAACCGCCTTGATGGGCCTGTATAAGCGGTAGGCTGCTCAGTGCGGCATTGGCGCGTTGTTCAGTCAAGCTGCCGCCGTTGCCCAAAAACCGATCGCGCTTTTGACTATTCAGCGCGGCTCGCTTTCGACGGATTGTTCAATCGCATAGAGGGATAGCCGGAAGGTCTGCCGCCGGGCCATGGACCAGCGCTGAACGTCTTCCACATAGCGCATGCCGCAATGTTCCATGACCCGCCAAGATCGCTCGTTGTCCGGCCGGCAGGCAGCCACGACGCGGCGCAGGCTAAGAGCCTCGAAACCCATGGCAATCATCACGCCGGCAGCTTCGCGGGCGAAACCCTGGCCTTGATAGGGCAAGCCCACCCAATAACCAATTTCGCCCTCCTCCGGGCCGTTTCGGGTCAGCGATATGATCCCGACCAGATCGCCGCTGGCCCGCGCCACCATGGCAAAGAAGAACCGCCGCTGCCCGGCCAATTCATCCTGGGCCCAAGCAATGAAGTCCCGGGCCATCGAGGCATCGTAGGGATGAGGGATATCCGAGGTCCAGCGCGCCACCTCCCAATCCCCGGCCAGTTGAGCAACCTTGGGGGCGTCGGCGCGTTCCAGTGGCCGCAAGATCAATTGCGCGCTACGCAATGGTGGCCGAAACGGTAATTGTCTGACACTTGGCCGGGGAGACCGCATTGTCTCAGCTACAGCAGATCGCGCAGCATGGCGACCAGGGGCAGGTCGGCGGGCGGCATGGGCAGGTCCGCCATGCGGGCAGGCCGCATCCACTTGATCGCCTGGCCCTCGCACGGGCGCAACCTGCCCCGCCAGACACGGCAGACGAACAGGGGCATCACCAGGCGGAAATCCTCGTAGGCATGGGAGGCGAAGGTAAAAGGCGCCAGACAAGCCTCCGTCACGTCGATATCCAGCTCTTCCCGCAACTCCCGGATTAATGATTGCTCGAGACTTTCACCTGCCTCCACTTTTCCGCCGGGGAACTCCCAAAGACCCGCCATGGCTTTGCCCTCGGGCCGCTGCTGCAGCAGAACTCTACCATCGACATCGACCAGCGCGGCGGCGGCGACCAGCAGCATTGGCAACGCCGGCATCAGGAACGGTAATCTCCGTTGATCGAGATGTATCCGTGGGTCAGATCGCAGGTCCACACGGTCGCCTTACCCCGGCCAACCCCCACATCAACCGCGATATCGATCTCTCGGCCCTTCATATGGGGCACCACCTGGGCCTCGCGATAGTCGGGATGAGGGTGACCCGCTTCGGCGATCACCACGCCGCCGATGCGGATCGTCAGACGGTCGCGGTCCGCCTTTTCGCCGGCCCTGCCCACCGCCATGATGATACGGCCCCAATTGGCGTCCTCTCCAGCAATAGCGGTCTTTACCAGTGGGGAATTGGCGATGGTCATGGCGATCCGCCGTGCCGCCCGGGCCGAGGCCGCACCGGAAACCGTGATCGTGACGAACTTCGACGCGCCTTCGCCATCGCGGACAACCTGCTTTGCCAGATCCTGCATCACGGATAGCAACGCCGCCCTGAACGAGGCCAGGCGGTTGTCCTTCGCATCGGTGATCATGCCATGTTTCGGCCCCTGCCCGGTCGCCGCCAGCAATACGGTATCCGAAGTCGAGGTATCGCCGTCCACCGTAATACAATTGAAGGACTGGCCGTTGCCCCAATGCAACAGGGATTGCAATACATCCGCTGGCAGCTTCGCATCGGTAAAGAGGAAGCTCAACATGGTCGCCATATCCGGCGCGATCATACCGCTGCCTTTGGCGATGCCGGCGATGAGCACCACCTTGCCATCAATTTCGGCCTGCGCACTCGCGCCTTTGAGATAGGTATCGGTGGTGCAGATGGCCCGGGCGGCGGCGCGCCAGCCTCGCGCATTCAGCCTACGATGCAGACGTGGCACGGCGCGCAGCAGACGATCCACCGACAAGGTTTGGCCAATGACCCCGGTGGAGGCCACCATCACCTCTTCCTGTTTGCAACCTACCGCCGCCGCCACGGCCACCGCGGTAGCAGCCACATCCTCCATGCCCTGACGGCCGGTAAAGACGTTGGCGTTCCCGGCATTGATCACAATCGCCCTGGCCTTGCCCCGGCCAATATGCTTGCGGCACCACAGCACCGGCGCGCCAGGCATGGTGGAGCGGGTAAAGACGCCGGCTATCGTGCTGCCCGGCGCCAGTTCCGCCAGGGTCAGATCGGCCCGCCGACGATAACGTTCGCCCGCCGCTATGGCCGCAAGGCGCAAACCGGCGACGGCAGGCAGTTTCGGAAAACGGGCCGGGGCAAAAGGCGAAACAGGAATATCGGGCATGATCAATCCAAGCAGTTAGGTCGACGCATGGTACCCAGCCCTCCCATGGCATACAAGCACATCCCAACTGGAGCAATTTTCAATTAATCCGAGTCGCTCTCACGCCTTGGGCAATTGGTTCAATTGCTCTATTCTTAAAGACTCGTAGCATGTTTTAAGGAAACACGCTCTGGTGGCATTGCTGTAAAATCGTCACTTGGCCGGCGCGCCAACGGCGGGTAATTTGCCGGGGCTACCGTCCAATTCAAAGATTTGAATATCGGCTCCCTTGGTCAGCGTCGTCAAAATCTCGGCCACCACGGTTTGCGCCATGGCCTGACGCAAGGCGGGTGCCCGCTCGGCGAAAGAAGCGCCCTCGCCTTGCCGGCGATCCACGACCTTGATGACATGCCAGCCAAATCCGGTCTTCACCGGGGCCGAGATTTCTCCCGTCTTCAGGGCGAAGGCCGCGTTGGCGAATTCAGGCACCATCTTGTCTTTGGCGAAATAGCCCAGATCGCCCCCCTGGGCGCCGCTGGGGCCCTTCGATTTTTCCTTGGCGACCGCTGCGAAGTCGCCACCCTTTTGCAGCTCGGCGACGATGGCATCAGCTTCCGCCTCGGTCTCCACGAGAATATGACTGGCGCGCACTTCATCCGGCCCTTTGTTCATGGCCTTGTCGGCTTCATAACGGGCCTGCAATGCTTCCTCGGTGGCAACCGCGGCAACCTTGTCTAGGATATATGCCTGTTCCAGGATGCGGTCCCGGGCCTGGGCAATGCGGCTGGCCACGTCCTCTTTTTCAGCCAGATTTTCCGCTTCTGCCGCCAACAGCACGAGCCGCCGTTCCACCAATTGCTGCACCAAGGGTTTATAAATCTGTGCCAAGGGCGTGCCGCTGTATTGCTGTGGCAGGTTTTCCTGGGCCAACCGTACATCGCGGAACAAGATCTTGCTGCCTTTGACGACGGCGACGACCCGGTCGTCGGACGGCGCGCCGCTTGCATTTTTCATTTGTGCCTGTAGCGGTGAATAGTACAGCAAAGCAACGACTGTCAGGCTGGCGCCCAACAGTGCGAGGGAGAATTTTCGCATGGAACAATGGCTTTCTTTTGCAAGTTTTCACGGATTGAATTGAACTGGTGCGATGCCGCGGGCATCGCCGCGCAATATCGATTATCGAGCCCGCGCACACAAGGCGTTAAGAGATAATCTGTCAGTAGCGAATGATATGTCCGGATTTTGTAGCAGACGATATGTCCGGTCTTTGGAAGCGTTCCAAGGGCTTGGAGGTATCGCATGCTACGGG
>JAQBYC010000088.1 GCA_027623205.1 Pseudomonadota bacterium
CATGCGGGAATGGATGTTTTCCAGTGCGCCCGCATCCATCATTCCGCGGGCGATGCCAGCCTGATTGGTGACGATGACGATGCGATAGCCTGCCTGCGTAAGTTTCCGCAATCCGGAAAGGGCATGGTCTTTCCATTTCCATTCGCGCCAATCCGTCACATATTCTCCTCTCGGCCGCTTTTTGTTAAGCACGCCGTCGCGGTCTAGGAGGATGGTTGGTTCAAACCGCAGGAATTTTTCCGTCGCCGGCAGTCGCAGAATGTCGCCAACGCTGTAATAGCGATGTTCGGTGACAAAGGCGGCCAGTTGTCCTTGCTCAATTAGTTTGGGGAAGAGCTCACGCTCCAAATTGATGTTGCCGGGCGGCAGCAGTTCGAGCAAATGTTTGCGCAAGATCAAGAACCCGATGTCGACCCCTTGCAGGTTTTTCGCGCTTCGGGTCTTGTCGTAGAGGACAACTTTTCCACTTGCGTCGACAATGAGGTTCGAGCGGGTATAATTGTCGGAATTCCGGTAGACCGTTACCAGCGCGTCGACCTCCATGGCGCAATATTGCAGCCAAAGCTGGTCGAATGGCAGGGGCCAGTAGTTGTCACAATAAAGCAGCAAAAAGGTTTCATCCAGCAGGGCACCGGCCGCCTGCACCCTGGTACCGGTATCGAATTCCTCTGGCGACCAATGATAAACGATTTTCAGACCCCATTTGGCGCCATTGCCCAACGCTGTTTCCAGCTGTCGTCCCCGGTATCCGGTCAGAACGACCACACGCTCGAAGCCTTCGCGTGAAAGCATCTCAAGCAGGTAATTGATGAAAGGTTGGCCATGAAACTCAATCAGCGGCTTGGGGCGTAAATCGCTGATCGGCGCCAACCGGGTTCCTCTTCCACCAGCCAGGATCACAGCCTGACGCGGTCGCGCCAGTTGAGAACCGTCGCCGCAGTGTAATATTGATTCCGACTGTGTCATGACGCGGGT
This sequence comes from Pseudomonadota bacterium, assembly GCA_027623205.1. Classification (GTDB taxonomy): domain Bacteria; phylum Pseudomonadota; class Alphaproteobacteria. Next base: position 976 of record JAQBYC010000088.1, read on the forward strand.
AACAATTCTCCGACCAGCGCTTGGATGGGCTTGCGGTACAGGAAACCATCAATATTGGATGTCGCGCCCAGACGGTTGAAATGCTGATCTATTTCGAAATCTTCACGTCGTCCGACGAAATCATGAATTGCTGCCAAAGGGTTGTCGTTCTTCCATTCGGGTTTGCCGGCCGGAATATCGTGAACCAGCGCCTGTGCGCCATCCATCGCGACCAGGTAACTGCCCGGCGTCACTAGGCGGCTGTAGGCTTCAAGCTCCTGGGCCACATGATCACGTGAATGATTTGAATCGAGCAAGACCAGGACCCGACCGGCGCCGCGGCAATGCGCTTCTACCTGCGCGACCGTATCCGGATCGATCGAACTGCCTTCGATCAATTTGATCCGGTCGGCGAGCGGATGAGCCTGTATGGCAACACGATTATACTTGCGAATTTCGACGTCAACCCCGACGATTTTACCGTGACCGATCACTTCGCAGATGGTCGCGTATAGCAGCAGCGAGCCGCCATGGGCAATGCCACACTCCACGATGACATCGGGACGCAGGCGCCAAATCAGCTCCTGTAGCAATACAACATCTTCCGGAAACTGGATGGTCGGCACGCCCAGCCAGGAAATTTCGTATTGGCGGCGCTGTTGTGCGGTAACCTTGATCCAAAGCTTGGACATCAAGGCGTAACCTTCGTCGCTGTATAGCTCGGCGTTGACTTCTGCACCGTCACCGTTGGTGTAGGATATTTTAGCTGAATTGCGCATCACGTTTCCGATTGACTTGGCGTTGGCGAGCAAACAGTGGTCGGTCTGTCCGGGAAGTAGAAAGCGCGTCGTTCGCACCCTGTCGTAGGCTGGCGCACCCCGGCTCGCGCCACCTTTCGTGACCGACGCTTTCATGGTCGGAGAAGGCGCGCATTGCAAAACATGTCATCGATTAATTCCCAAATTGCAACGGCACAACACGGACTAAATATTTACTGTATCAGGCCGCATGTATCTGCTAGACCGAAGGCGCGCTAACTAGTATGTGTACCGAAACAATTGCCATCCACGTTCAGAATAATATCCGGACAAAGCTCAATAATTTGTTAATCATAAATTTGGTGTGAGGGACTTGATCCAGGCTCTGATATTGGTGGAATCAACGTGCCCTCCCATTGGGCAGCAGGGGTTGTTTTGCATGGGCCGGAATGAAGACGACCGCCGGGTTATCGAACTGGACGGGATCGTCGCCCTGGCGGTGCCTGACTGCGAGACCGAGACAACCAATTCCGCCTGCAGGCGTCGAACGGCATGCTAAAAGCGGCGATTTGGATCCCCGGCTACGGTGGGCCGCCAAGGGATGCGCTTCTTTCTGCGGCAAGTTCAGCCAGTATTAATCTTTTTCAGGCTGTATTGCACTTACGCCATCAAGCGGAAATTTATGAACCATCCGACCGTCGACTGCATGATGCCCTGTTTTGACGACTATCTTGTTAAGACCTTATTGAGTTGAAGCCATGTATCTCGTATCACCTACTCTAACTAATGACTATGCCAACACCATGTTTCGGCGAGAGCGCATGCATGATGGCTGGCTTGATATTTGCGCCTCTTATCTGCAACACACTTTTGGCGACAGCTTGCAGGGCGCCAAGGTCATCGACTATGGCTGTGGTCGGGGCGATTGGGCCCTGGCATTCTTGCGCGCCGGCGCGAAGCATGTGTTGGCGGTTGACGCGGCAATCGACAATGTCCGGCGGCTACATGATTACTGCCAACAACATGAGATAGATGGCATCGACATCGTGCATGGCGATCTGCTGAGCCAGAACATCGCATCTGACAATCTGGATATTGTATGGCTGTACAGGGTCCTTCATCATATCTCCAGACCCTCAGCGCTATTACAGGCGTTGCGTCACCTCGCGCCGGGCAAAACGGCGCAATTCTATATCTACGGGTATGATGCGGGCAGCCTGCGCCAGTTTACGGTGGATACCGCGCGGCAACTTTATCCGCGCCCGAACGAGGACGCCTTTCGCTTGGAAAGCGTGCCCCTGACCCGCGATGCCCGGCGCCGTGCTCGGAACGATCTGACCGCGCCACACATAGACTGGTACAATGCCATGGAATTCGCCGAATTATTAAGCGGTGCCGGTCTGGAGCCGGTGGCCCATGCGCCCGGCTTAGATGCGTTCATTCAGGGTCATTGCAACCAGGAATTTCAGCCCCACCAGGCGCTGTGCCGCAGTGTGCCAGCGGAAGGCGCCATTCTATGGAGTGAACCCGCACGCAGCTACACGGACGATCTGGCAGTGCTGTCCGCCATGGCGCGTGAAGTGAATTTTGTCCTGACCGATCAGCCAACGCGTATGCAGGCCGCATTGGGATTGATGAACACCCATTTTACCCATCTGGGCAGCGGAATATCGTGCAGCACCGCAATTTTCGAACTCTTTCTATATTTGCTGCATGTTCTGGATGTGCATGGCGGTTTGGAACAAGCGGAAGGACTGGCCTATGACTTCGTGGAGTTGGCCGAGGCGGCCTTGTCAGATACCGCGCGCGCGCATTTGGCGGCGGCGTCCCATCCGTCTAAGCTGGCGCAGACTCTCTGTAACAACACCATCCGATTATAGAGCAGAATTTACTTTTTCTGTGCTCTCCCTAGAAGTCGGCAATTCGATCCGACCCTAAAAAGCTGATGTCGGCAAAAACCAAAATTTAGCGGGGAGGATCGACTGATCGCCCAAAGGAATGCCGGTTTGACGCTGCGTGATCGAGGGATATTGTCAATGGTAACGAGATGCAGTCCAGTTGCCTCAGCCTATTCGCTGATTTCGATGCGGCGCGGGGGATGGCCAGTCAGATGGTTGTTCCAGGCGGCTTCGATGGCGTTATCCAGATTGCGGCAATAGCGCTCGTTATCGAACAACGGTTGAGTGTCGCGCCCGTCGATCAGCCGTTGACGCAAGGCCTTTCGTTGGTTCGGGTCATTGGCCAGGACCACGGCCCGTGCAATGTAGGCGGGCAGATCCGGCACGACCATTTCGGGCACGCCGGCGGCATTGCATAGGGTCGCGCCCAGACGGGCGCCGGGTTTGTCGCCAAGGATCGTCAGCAACGGAAGGCCGACCCACAAGGCATCGACTGTGGTGATACCGCCGCCATGGTGCAGGTTGTCCAATGCCAGGTCAGCCAGTTCCAGGCGCGCCAGGTGACTGTCGTGCACGACAATTTCGCTGAAGATCAAGCGATTGCCATCAATGCCACGCTTGGCGGCTTCTTGACGAAGATTTGACCGGGTGTCACGCATCCAGGCACCGAACCAAAGCACACTGCCTGGCACCTGGGTCATGATCTCCATCCAGGCAGCGAATATTTTTGGCTCGAATTTGCAGGGGTGGTTGAAATTGCAGAACACCACGGCGTCATCGGGAAGATCCACGTCCGCCCGGGTCACGGGGGCACCCACGCCGTCGGGCCGTTTGGTTGGCAGAAAGGTATTCGGCAGATAGAGTAGTTTTTCCGGGCCCACGGCCTCCCACTCCGCGGGAATATAGATGCGGTCGGTAATCAGGTAATCGATATAATCGGCGCCCGTGGTGATGGAATAGCCGTAGCCATGCATTTGCACGGGTGCCGGCCGGAACGAGCTGACCGGCATGCAGTTGATGGATGTCAGGCCGGTAACGTCAATCAGGACATCAATGGCGTCTTCGTTGATCATTTGCGCCGCCAGATAGGGCGCCGAGCCGGGAATGTCGCGAAAATGGTCGAACGCAGCCCTGTAGCGATCGTTGAATTCGCCGCCATCGGTAGGCCGGATCGAATAGCCGAAAACCTCGAACCGGTTACGGTCGTGACGTTTGACGACTTCCTTCATAACCAGAGGCAGACTATGGAACCAAGTATAGCCCAGGGCATAGCCCAGGCGAATTCGTCCCCCGCGCGGCGCGGCGTGCACCAGGGGCGGTGCGCTTAGGTTCAGGCGGGCATCGGCGGCAATCTGTTTGGCGGCATGTCTGGCGACCCTGCCGATGAAGTCGTAACCGACGGGCAGGGCTTGCAGGTTGAAGACATCGAATTGGCTGCCTTCCTCCGCATCCTTGGTGCAACCGGCATCGATCTGATCGATTTGGGCCCGGCAAATTTCATCATAGTTGCTCCAATCGCACATCCCCATCTTCAAATCGAATATCCTGGTTGCGGCATTGGCGTCTTTTGCGTCGATCTCCAATACACGCTCATAAATGGCGATAGCTTTGCCGGCTTCCTTCCACTGTTCAAACAGCGAGCCGACCGTATTCAGGACCAGAACGTCCCGGGTGCCCGATGCCATGACGACTGATAGATGCTCGTATGCTTCCTGCATGTGTTTTCTTTTGCTACACGCGGAAATGATAGCCATGTGCGCCCGCAATTCGTTTTCATCCAGGGCAAGGGCGCGCCGGGCAAAAATTTCAGAGTCTTCGAACCGCTGCAGGGCCTGCAGCAGGTTGGCATGGTCGGCAAGGAGCCGGGCATCGTCAGGTGCCAGATCCATGGCCTGTTCCCGCAACGTCAAGGCGAGATCAAACGCCCCCAGGCGCTCCAACACCACGGCATAGTCCTTCATTACCGAAACGTCGTTTGGCGTTTCCTGCAACAGACGCAGCATCTGTTCCTGGGCGCCCATCAAGTCACGCATTTGCACCAGACAGCGGGCCAGGCCATGGCGGGCGGCATGGAATGCGTCGTCGATGCTTAAGGCCTGCGTCAGCGCCTCGCGCGCCTCGACATTGCGCTTGCAGCGCATCAATAGGCCGCCAAGAGTATTCCACGCCAATTTGTACTCGGGCCGGGTCTTCAGCAGATCACGCAACAGATCGATAGCCTCCGGGATCCGATCCAACCGTTCCAGCGTGCCGGCCAGATTATTGCCGCAGGCCGGATCGCCGCTGGTTTTGTAGGCGATGGCGAAATGTTCGGCGGCACCGGCATCGTCGCCTTCGCTCAACAACAAATTACCCAGCGAAAAATTGCCGGCGGCATGGTTTGGATCGAATTGGAAAATCTGCCTCAGATATTGACGCGCCAGGTCGATTTCGCCGCATTGCAGGGAAATATCGGCCAAGCCATGCCAGGCATCAAGAAAGGCCGGTTCCAATGCCGTTGCGGCCAAAAAGCTTTGGGCCGCGGCGTCGCTCTGGCCAAGGTGTTCCTGCATTCGGCCCAATTGAAAATGCGTCTGGTGATTGTCCGGGTCCATATCCAGGGCCCGTTGCAAGCATAGACTGGCTTCGTCATGGCGATGCAGGCCACCCAATACGACGCCGAGATTGAGCCAAACCATCGGCAGATCCGGCCATAAATCAGAAACTTCCAGGTACAAGGGAACAGCGTCCAGCAATTTCCCTTGCCCGGCCAGATCATTGGCCTGGCGCCAAAGCGCCTTAGCGATGGTTTCCGACGATAGTGCCGGAGATGATGAATGTTCATCCATGCTCATGATCAGATAGCTTCGCGGCATATGGTTAATAAATCGCTGAAAAGGTGGTGCGAATGCGACCTATCGGACAGGAATCTCTTGCTGCCTGAGGCCGGCGCACTATATTGCCGGCCATGTTGAGCACATGGATGGCGGAAACGTTGCCGGAACAGATGATCACGGAAGGTATCCGCCTGAAGGGGGTGGCAGACGGCGCGCGTGTTGTTGTCGCCATGTCCGGTGGCGTAGATTCTTCCGTCTGCGCCGCGCTATGCCAACGCGCGGGCTATGAAGTGGTCGGCATTACCTTGCAACTTTACGATCATGGTCAGGCCATCCAGCGTACTGGTGCCTGTTGCGCCGGTGCCGATATCCATGACGCTAAACAAGTGGCCAGTGGTTTGGGCATTGCCCATTATGTGCTGGATTACGAGGACCGCTTTCGCGCCGCCGTAATTGATGAATTCGTCGATGATTATTTGGCCGGTTCCACCCCCATTCCCTGTATCCGCTGCAATCAACGGGTCAAGTTCAAGGATCTGCTGACAACCGCGCGGCAATTGGGCGCCGCGGCACTGGTTACCGGCCACTACGTCCGCCGCGTGGAGGGCCCCAGGGGCGTTGAAATGCACCGCGCTGCCGATCCCGCCCGCGATCAAAGCTATTTCCTGTTCGCAACGAACCGGGAACAACTTGATTATTTGCGCTTTCCCCTGGGCGACCTGGCGGCGAAATCGACGACCCGTGCGCTGGCTGCGGCATTTCAATTGCCCGTCGCGGCGAAACCCGACAGTCAGGATATCTGTTTTGTGCCTGACGGGCGATATGGGGAATTGATCGAAAGGTTGCGGCCCGGGGCGGTGGAACCCGGCGAGATCGTTGACGGCGCTGGTCAGGTTCTTGGGCGGCATGACGGGGTAATCCATTTTACCATAGGGCAGCGCCGGGGCCTGGGTCTTTCCGGGCCCGAGCCCCTTTATGTGCTGCGCCTGGATGCTGCCGCGAGACGCGTAGTGGTTGGTCCCAGGGCGGCGCTTGGCCAGCGTCTGGTGCGGTTGCATGATGTCAATTGGCTGGATGCGGACGAACCGGCGTCAGGCCGGGCTGTGCAGGCGCGGATACGCTCTACCCACCCACCGGTCGCCGCCAATCTAGGCGCCGTAGAGACGGCGCCGAGGGCTGGAATGACAGTGGCGTTGTTGCAGGCCGAAGATGCCGTCGCACCGGGCCAGGCTTGTGTCCTCTACGATGGCGAGAGAGTCCTGGGCGGCGGCTGGATCGCGCGGCCATAAGCCTTTGCAGGTTTGACCAAAGTCGCGACACGCACGGCTACGGACCGGTCCATCGATGCCGGATATTCAACGCAGATCAGCCAATAAAGGCATGACCTCTTGAGCAAAACGGACGATTTGGCGATCGCGATCTTCATAAGGGCCGACGAAATCCATAATTACGTGCCGGGTGCCTGCCGCATGGAATTCCCGCAGCCTTTCCGCCACGTCCTGCGGCCGGCCCAAGGCGCAATATTTTTTGGCGGCTTCGCGGAAATCCATGGCGTAGCGGACGGATAGGGTCTTCGTCGCCTTATCCAGGGCGCTTTCGTAGGTGTCGTCGACCGTGGCGAATAACAGATGACCCGTGCCAAAAGGCCGGTCGGGACTGCCGGCAGCGGCCGCCGCGTCACGGATCCGTTCAAGGGACTCCCGGTACATGGCCGGCGTGACCACGTATGACAACCAGCCATCACCGATTTCACCGGCCCGGCGCAGGGCGGCGGCGGACCGGCCACCGCACCAGATGGGTGGACCGCCCAGTTGGCGGGCCGGGGGTGACATGGTCAATTCCGGAAACGGGAAATAGGGGCCATCATGGGAGACCGCCTCGCCACTCCACAACTTGCGAAGGACATGAATACCTTCGGTTAGGCGGGCGCCACGCTCTGCTGGCGAGACGCCGGCAACCTGGAAATCCGTCTTGAATTCACCACCCACCCCGACCCCGAGAATCAATCGGCCGGCGGATAAATGATCCAGGCTGGCTACTTGTTTCGCAACCGGTCCCGGATGACGTAGAGGCAACAGGTAGACGCCGACACCAAGTGCCAACCGGGAACTGAAGGTCGCGGCCTGTGCCAGTTGGATCAGAGGGTCAAGGATGGGAATTGCGAAGGACAAATGGTCGCCGACCCACAGGGAATCGTAATCCAGACGATCGACCAATTCGACCATGGCGCGGCCGTCCTCGGCCTCGGGCATCCACAAACCTTCCGCTGGCTCGGTCCGCCGGTGCATGGTCTGAACGCCAAAACGGAGATGCTCATCAAGGTGCAGGGTCATGGCCGACATCTTTCATAATAGTGGTTTGCGTGTTGGCAATCATTGGCCCGTGAGGTGTATCCGGTCAAGTGCGGTCCGGGCAGGAGCGGCGCCATGGGAGGCCGCCGCCCCGCCGGGATACTATTTAATTGGGCAAAAATCGGTTGGGGTCATTAAGACGTTCTTTTGTTTTTCCAGGGCGCCCATCGCGGCCGAAGCCTGGGTATAGGCAATCCATTCTGGATCGGCCCATAGGGCCGCCCGTTTCGCTTCGCGGTCGCCGGCATTTTCATACACCCAGATGTGCATATACTGATTAGGGTTTCCGGTTTCCGTTTTCATGTAGGCCAGGGGCTGACCCAGATTGCGGCTTTGCGGCGCAAAGCCTTTCTCGGCATATAAGGCGAGATGTTGGTTGATGGTTCCGGGGCGGCAAGTGTAGGTCCGTACGTCGAGTAGCATGATGCTTTCCTTCCTAATTGAGTTCAGAACTTCGACAGTTTACGACATTGCCGGGCTTGTTTGCTAAGCACGATATTAAATTGTCCCTGAATTAATAGTATGCTAATTAATAGAGTGCAATTTGTTCCCATGGATCATGGTGATAACGTGGTGGACGGCGAAAAAGTCGGCGATAAAATGGATGTTCGCGAACAGTTCGGCTTTCGCCTGGGTCGGCTGGCCCGGTTATGGCGTTCCCGGCTGGACGAAAAAATGCGTCCCCATGGCCTGACCCAGGCTCGTTGGGTGGTTTTGATGTATCTGCAACGGGGTGCCGATGGCTATCAGCAAAAAGCCCTGGCCGGCGTTGTCGGCATTGAGGGGCCAACCCTGGTGCATATCCTGGACAAACTTGAAAACCAGGGTTTGATCGAACGCCGCCAGGACGAAGCCGACCGGCGCGGCAAAACGGTACATTTGACCACGCAGGGTTGGCGGATGATTCAGGTCTTGGACGACGTCGCCGTGGCATTAAGGAAGGAGCATCTGGCTGGCATCTCGGATGCCGATTTGGCGCATTGTCTGGAGGTTTTTGACCGCGTACAGGATCAGGCCGCGGCGGCCGTGTCCGGTCGCGATGCAGCTATGGAATTGGATTTTGAATTGGCAGGATCGGATTGATCAGGTGAACGACAAATCGACGACCCAGCGGCTGGAGCCGCAGAATGATAGACAGACCGGAACGTCAACGGATGGGCAGGCCGGAATGCAGAGTACTACGCAGGCCGCTCCTCTTGAAGGCGGTCTGCCCCATGGACAATCACGTTTGCGCCGCAGCATCGGCAGGGCCCTGTTTGTGGCCGCCGTCGCAGTTGGCGTCGCTGGCCTGATATACTGGGTCTATGGCCGTTATACCAACGTGGTCGTCTATGACGCCCGGATCAAGGCCGACATGATCATGATATCCTCGCGGATCGACGGATGGGTCACCGAGGTTCCCGTATCAGAGGGCGGCAAGTTGACCGCCGGCCAACCGTTGGTCATGATTGATCATCGCTATTCAACTCTGCACCTGCGGGAAATAGACGCCCAGCGCAATTCAATGCAGGCGGAACGGCAACGAATCCAGGCCGAAGTCCACATGATCGACCAGCAAACCAGTGGCCGCTATGACGCCAGTCTCGCCGCCTTGAACGCGACCAAGGCGGCGAAGGCGGGCGTCGATTCGGAGTTGGAGCAGATCAGTAGTGATTTCAAGCGGGCCGAGTCCCTGCTGCAGAAAAAAGTGATCTCGCGGCAGCGCTGGGAATCCTTGCGCACCTCCTATCGCATCGCGGGGCAACTTGTTTTGAAAGCCGAGGCAGATGTGGCTCAGGCCAATGCCGCCGTTATCGAGGCCCAGGCGGACCGCCAACGCATGGACGTCTTGCAGGGCCGCGTCGCCAGCCTGCGGTTTGATGAAGAGCGCCTGAAAACACAGTACGAAAGGCAACAACTTGATCTGTCCGACCGTATCATCAAGGCGCCCAACCCGGGCATTGTGGACCGCATCTTTATTGATCCCGGAGAATATGTGGCGCGGGGACAGCGCCTGTTGTTGTTGCACGATCCATCGGTGATCTGGGTCGAGGCGAATGTCAAGGAAACCGATATCCGCGACGTCAAATTGGGCGCCAAGGCAAAAATTGGTATCGATGCCTATCCGGACCTTAAAGTTATTGGCGAAGTCGTTCGGATCGGCAACGCGGCAACCAACCAGTTTGCCTTGCTGCCCAGCCCAAACCCCTCCGGCAGCTTCACCAAGATCACCCAGCGGCTGCCGGTCAAAATTGCCATTCCGCAGGTCAATGACTTATTGCGGCCGGGCATGATGGTCGAGGTTGAGATTGCGATCACCCGCGATTGAGGCAATGTTCGCGCGGTTCGGACCGCGCTACCGCTATTACGTCTCCTTCACGGCGATGCTTGGCACCATGGCCATGGTATTGACCGCGACCATGATCAACGTGGCCATTCCGGTGATCATGGGCACCTTTGGCGTTGGTCAGGACACCGCGCATTGGCTTTCCACAGGCTTTATCGCGGCGATGACGATCTCCATGTTGGTCAACGACTGGTCGGTGCGGGCATTTGGTGAACGGGCTACCTACCTCGCGGCCATGGGGATTTTCACTTTCGGCGCCATACTGGGTGGGCTCTGCAACAGCATTGATACCATGATTTTCGCCCGCATTCTACAAGGCCTGGGGGCAGGGATGGTGCAGCCCCTGTCCATGATCTTGATGTTTCAGGTATTTCCCGTGGAACAAAGAGGCCGGGCCATGGGGCTGTTCGGCGTTGGGATCATCGTCGCGCCGGCACTGGGACCAACTCTGGGCGGGGTGCTGTTGGATGTCTTCAATTGGCGTTACGTCTTTTTCATGTCGGTACCGGTGGCGGCTGTAGGCGTCCTGCTGGCCCTGGTTTTCATGCCCAGCGGCAAGCGCGAGGGGCCATTGCCGGTATTCGATTGGACCGGCCTGGTCCTGGTAATTGTATTCGTTTCGTCAATCCTGACCGGGATGTCCAATGGCCAGCGCGAGGGCTGGGGCGCGCCTATCATCTCGGTTTATTTCTCGACGGCGGCGGTCAGTGGGTTGGCATTTATCATTTGGGAACTGACAACACCTGATCCCATCATGCAATTGCGCGTATTCAATAACAGCAATTTCGCCGCCGCCGCCGTCGTCGGCATGGTGCTGGGGGCCGGTCTTTTTGGATCGATCTATATCGTCCCGCTATTCGTGCAGACGATTCAAGGTTATAGCCCGACGCGATCAGGCCTTCTGATGGTGCCTGGCGGAATTCTGATGATGATTGCGTTTCCTATCGCGGGGCGCCTTTCCGACAAATTGCCGTCTTATCAGATGGTTATGTTCGGACTGTTTGTGTTTGGGGCCTCGTCGCTTTTGATGATCCAGGTGCATACGGATACGCCGTTTTGGACTTTTGCCATCTGGATCATGATCGGCCGCGTCGGGCTGGCGGCGATCATGCCGACCTTGACCGTCAGTGCCGTAGCTACCTTGAAGCCGGAACAGCTAAGCCAGGGCGCCGGCGCGATCAACTTCACCCGCCAATTGGGAGGCGCGGTGGGCGTCAATCTGATGGCAATGTTGTTGGAGCGGCGCACGGTCTTCTTTTCGGACGCCTTTGCGAGTCTGCAAACGCCAGACAATTTTACCACCATGCACCTCCTGTCGCAGTTCGCCCACATGTTGGGCCAATTGGGCTGGCCCTTTGAAATGACCCCGGCCGGTGCGCTTTATTTGATTGGCCGTAGTGTCTATGCTCAAGCCTCGATGATGGCATTTCGCGATGTTTTCCTGTTTATTGCCGTGGTCTATTTCGCAACCATGATACCCGCCATTTTGTTACGTGAACGAAAGCCCGAGGCAATGGCACAACCGCTGCCTCGGCAACGGCCGGGCTGACGGAAAGACCGTGCCTTCCACCGCTATTGAGGCGTTATTTGAACGCTATGGCCCCAGATACCGGGTCTTTGTGACCTTTACGGCGATCCTGGGTGTGGTGGCGATGTTGTTGAACGCCACCATGATTAACGTTGCCATACCGGTGATCATGGGGGCCTTTGGGGTGGGCCAGGATAAAGTACATTGGCTGGCCACCGGCTATATCGCGGCAATGACCATAGCCATGCTGCTGAACGACTGGTTTGTCCGCACCTTCGGTATGCGTGCGACCTATCTTGGCGCCATGTCGGTCTTCACGATCGGTGCCGTCATGGGCGGCATCAGCGCCAACATCGACATGATGATTGTCGCGCGCCTGTTGCAGGGTACCGGCGCGGGTCTGGTTCAGCCCCTGTCCATGGTGCTGATGTACCAGATTTTCCCGGTCCACCAACGGGGCAAGGCTATGGGCCTGTTTGGTCTTGGCGTGGTCGTCGCCCCTACCCTGGGGCCAACTCTGGGCGGCGTGCTATTGGACGGCTTCAATTGGCATTACATCTTTTACGCCTCGGTACCCGTGGCTGGCCTGGGCAGTATTCTGGCCTGGCTGTTCATGCCCTGGCGGTCGGGCAATGATGCCAAGCCACGCTTTGATTGGACCGGTTTATTGTTACTGGTGACGTTTATCTTCTCGCTGCTAGTCGGGTTGTCGTCGGGCCAGCGCGAGGGCTGGCATGCCCCCATAATCGCCGTATATTTCTCCATCTTCGCGGCATCCTTCGCCGCATTTCTGTGGTGGGAGTGGCGCGTGCCGGATCCAATCCTGCAATTGCGGCTGTTCTTGAACCGCGAGTTCGCCGCGGCGGCGGTCGTGCGCATGGCTCTTGGCGCCGGTCTGTACGGCACCACCTACTTAATCCCCCTGTTTGTGCAGACCGTGCAAAGCTATTCGCCGACCCGGTCGGGCCTGTTGATGGTGCCGGCGGGCCTTACCATGATGCTGCTGATGCCCGTTGGCGGCCGCCTGGCGGACCGGTTGCCGCGTCACTGGCTGATTCTGGGTGGCTTGTGCGCCTTTGCCATGTCATCTCTGTTGATGACCGCGGCCCATACGGATACGCCGTTCTGGACATTTGCCATGTGGCTGGTGGTGGGACGCATTGGTCTGGCCTTTGTCATTCCCACCATTAATGTCACCGCCCTGCGCAGTCTGAGTGGTCCGCTGTTGAGCCAGGGTTCAGGCGCCGTCAATTTCATGCGCAATCTGGGTGGCGCCTTGGGGGTCAACTTGATCGCCGTGGCTTTGGAGCATCGTACGGCTGTTTTTTCGCAGGCTTTTACCAGTGTGCAGACCCCGGACAACATCCTCACCCAGGACCTGATACAGCGTCTATCCGGCCTGTTGTCGCAATTGGGCTGGCCAAGTGAAATGCACGCCGTGGCGGCCTTGCATTTTCTGGGCGGCAGTCTTTATGCGCAGGCCTCCATGCTGGCTTTCCGAGATGTCTTTCTGTTTCTGGCACTGATCTATTTTGCCGCCATGTTGCCGGCCTTGCTGCTGCGCGAACGCAGGCCAATCGTGCAGGTCGCGCCCGTCGCCGCCCCGGGGTCCAGGTCCCTGGGCGAGGCCCGAACCTAGAGCAATCTTCAATAAACGGAGTCGCCCTCGCGATTTAAGTAATTTGTTCAATTGCTCTCATCTTTAAAGAGTCTGAACATGCTTTAAGAAAACATGCTCCCGCCTTTCCGCTATTCGCGAAATGCGCCAAAAAAGTGGAATTGGGCCACTTATTTTAGGCCAAATCCGGCCGCGAAAGATTGCTGAAAACCGCAAGACTTGGTATAAGTCTTTGCCTTGTCACCCAATATCTCGTGACAGGGATTGCAGGCGGCAAAACCAATTGAACGTGTTCGACGCTGGCCGTCGAAATATACCCGGCAGGACTGATCAAATTGACTGACGACAGCCAGACACCACCTCCGGCCCCACCCGCCGCGCCGCCCACGGAGCCGCCCGCGATGCCGCCTTCCGGCGGCCACCGTGGTGATGCCATAGTGCCCATTGCCATCGAAGATGAAATGCGCCGCTCGTATCTCGATTACGCCATGAGCGTGATCGTTAGCCGGGCTCTTCCCGATGCCCGCGATGGTTTGAAGCCGGTGCACAGGCGCATTCTTTTTGCCATGCATGAAGCGGGCTATACCTCGGACAAACCGTACCGGAAATCAGCCCGCGTGGTGGGTGATGTCATGGGCCGCTATCATCCTCACGGCGATCAGGCGATCTATGACGCCATGGTGCGCATGGCGCAGAAATTCGCCATGCGTTTGCCGCTACTGGATGGTCAGGGCAATTTTGGCTCCATGGATGGTGATCGTCCCGCCGCCATGCGTTACACGGAAGTGCGCATGGACAAGCCGGCTGAAATGCTGCTGGCCGATATCGACAAGGACACGGTCGATTTCCAGGATAACTACGATGGTTCCACTTCCGAACCTGTTGTCCTGCCCGCCATGTTCCCCAACCTGTTGGTCAATGGTGCGGGGGGCATCGCCGTCGGCATGGCGACGAATATTCCGCCTCATAATCTGGGCGAGATCATTGATGCCTGTTGTGCCTATCTCGACGACCGCGAGATCACCGTCGAAGGCATGATGGAATTCGTCGATGGTCCGGACTTTCCCACCGGAGGGCTTATTCTGGGCCGGGCAGGTATCCTGTCGGCATTTCGCACCGGACGTGGTTCCGTTGTCATGCGCGGCCGTACGAATGTGGAGACGATCCGCAAGGATCGGGAAGCCATCATCGTCACGGAAATGCCTTATCAGGTGAACAAGGCCGGCATGATTGAGAAGATCGCCGAAGCCGTCCGTGCCAAGCGGATTGAGGGGATATCCGATCTGCGTGACGAAAGCGACCGTAACGGCGTCCGTGTGGTGATAGAATTGAAACGCGATGCCATGGCGGATGTGGTGTTGAACCAGTTGTACCGATTTTCGCCCCTGCAGACCTCATTCGGTGTCAACAGTCTGGCCTTGAACCACGGTCGTCCGGAATTGATGAACTTGGCCGGGTTGGTGACGGCTTTTGTCGATTCACGGGAAGTCGTTGTTACCCGGCGAACCAAATATTTGTTGGGCAAGGCGCGTGAGAGGGCCCATGTCCTGGCCGGCCTGGCGATCGCCGTGGCAAATATTGATGCCATCATCGCCTTGATCCGCAGCGCTCCGGACCCGGCCACGGCGCGGACCCGGTTGATGGAACGGGACTGGCCGGCCCAAGATGTAGAGGCGATGATCCAGTTGATCGACGAGCCGGGGCACAGGGTGACCGACGGCGTCTATCGCTTGAGCGAGATCCAGGCTCGCGCCATCCTGGATTTGCGTTTGCAACGGTTAACCGCCCTGGGCCGGGATGAAGTGGGCCAGGAATTGCAGGACCTGGGCGCGAAAATCCTCGACTATCTCGATATTTTGCGCTCCAGCGACCGTCTGCGAGAGATCATCCGCGACGAATTGACGGATATGAAGGCGCGTTTTGCCACCCCGCGGCGCAGCGAGATTATCGAGGGGGGGGCAGACCAGGATGATGAAGATCTGATCCAGCGCGAAGAGATGGTGGTGACCGTTTCCCACAATGGCTATGTCAAACGGGTGCCGCTTTCCACCTATCGGCCGCAGCGCCGAGGTGGCAAGGGGCGTCAGGGTATGGCGACCCGCGACGAGGATTTCGTCAGCCAACTGTTTGTTGCCAATACCCACACGCCGATGTTGTTCTTCTCTTCCACTGGCATGGTTTACAAGCTGAAGGTCTATCGTTTACCCATGGCCGCTCCCCAGGCGCTGGGCAAGGCCATGGTCAATCTGTTCCCATTGGAAGCAGGGGAAACCATTCATACGGTCCTGCCTTTGCCGGAAAACGAGGCGGAGTGGGCCGACCGCTATGTCATGTTCGCCACCGCGTCGGGGTCTGTCAGGCGCAACGATCTGGCGGATTTCCAACGCGTTCAGGCGAACGGCAAAATCGCCATGAAATTGCCGGAAGGCGACCGCATTATTGGGGTGGCCATCTGCGGCGCCAATGACGACATTCTGCTGTCCGGGCTCCGGGGTAAATGCATCCGCTTTCCGGTTATCGATGTGCGGGTTTTCAAAAGCCGGGATTCCGTCGGCGTGCGGGGCATTCGGCTGGTTGGCGATGATGAATTGATTGCCATGTCGATCCTGCGCCATGTCGATACCGATAGTGACACACGGGAGCGCTATTTGCGTTGGTCCAATGCGCGACGCCGGGCCGAGAGTGATGGCGAGTTGGATGACACCACCTCGTCGGAGGCCCCGCCACGGGCCGCGGATATGGCGGGGGCGGAACAATTCGTCCTGTCGATTACGGAAAACGGCTATGGCAAACGAACCTCGGCCTATGAATACCGGATTACCGGGCGCGGCGGGCAGGGCATCATCAATATCGAAACCTCCGACCGCAATGGTCCGGTCGTTGCCTCCGCCCCTGTGGGGGAAGATCACCACATCATGCTGGTGACCGATACGGGACGCCTGATCCGAATACCGGTGCACGATATTCGCATTGCCGGGCGGAATACCCAAGGCGTGACCCTGTTCGATGTGGAGCCGAACGAGCGCGTGGTCTCGGTCGCCTGGTTATCGGAACGGGCCAGTGCCGACGGAAATGATGAGGCCGACGCCGGCGACAATTTTGGCGGCGTTGCCGATGTCAGCAACGATATTGGCGGCGGCGTGGATATCGATGCGGAATAGTAAGGTATAGGTGATCCGTCGTTTTCGGCCTTTCCATGGTGGCCGCGAAAGGTTAATGATCCCCCGAGACCTGTCTGTCGATCGTAGGAGGCGATGTTGTCGAAGGAACGTGTCGGCTTTTATCCGGGTACATTCGATCCCATGACTTTGGGCCACGGCGATATCATTCAGCGCGCCACCAAGATGGTTGATCGACTGGTGATTGGCGTTGCCATCAACCTTAACAAAGGTCCGATGTTTACCCTTGATGAGCGGGTGGAGATGGTGCGGGACGAACTGGAAGTGGCGAAAGGTAAATTGAACGGCTGTTTGGTGGAAGTGCATCCCTATGACGATCTGACGATCCATTTCGCGCAGGAACACGGTGCCGGCATCATTATTCGGGGCCTCCGGGCGGTGGCGGATTTCGAGTACGAGTATCAGCTGGTCGGCATGAACCGTCAGTTGGACGCAGAGATCGAAACCATCTTCATAATGGCCAACCACCAGTATCAATTCATTGCTTCGCGCCTGGTGAAAGAGATCGCGCGCTTGGATGGCGACATCTCGGCCTTTGTCTCGCCGCGCGTGGTCAAGCGGTTGTACGAGCGGGTCGGGCGGACCTGAATGTGCCCTTGACCGGCGGCGCAACAGGTTTCGGTAATAGATTAGAAAAAGGCGGTAACATGCTGTTAAAACGACTAGTTTTTGGATTTATATTGGCCGTCGCATTGCCGGCCATGCAAGCGGGAGCGGTTGACTTGGAGAATACCATTTATCTGGAATTAAAGGACGGTCGGGTGACGATCGAATTGCGTCCCGATCTGGCGCCCAAGCACGTCGCGCGGATCAAGGAACTGGTCCGGGAAAAATTTTACGATGGTATCGTCTTTCATCGGGTGATTACGGATTTCATGGCCCAGACGGGGGATCCAACCGGTACCGGCACAGGGGGCTCCGGGCAGCACCTGGAGGCTGAATTCTCCAAAGAGAAGCATTTGCGCGGCGCCCTGTCCATGGCCCGTGCCGCTGATCCCAATAGCGCCGATAGCCAGTTCTTCATTGTCTTCAAGGCCGCGCCCTGGCTGGACGGACAATATACCTTTTGGGGTCAGGTCACCGACGGCATGGATGCCGTGGACAAGATCAAGAAGGGTGCGCCCGGCAGTGGTATCGTCAATAAGCCGGACAAGATCATCAGCATGCGGGTCGCCGCCGACCCAGAATAGGCGCCCTGTGGCGGCGCTGCTCCGTTCGACCGCATAACGGAACGCCGATCTAATGGACGTTGATCTATTCGATTTTGTACTGCCGCCGGAGGCCATTGCCCTGCGACCGGCGCGGCCGCGTGATAGTGCCCGGTTGCTGCACCTCGACCATTCAGGGGATGGGTCGGGATTGCACGATCGGATGATCGGCGATCTGCCGGTTTTGCTGCGGTCCGGGGATTTGCTGATCTTCAACAATACGCGGGTATTGCCCCTTCAGTTGGCGGCCCGGCGCGGCGCGGCCCGTGTTGAATTGACCTTGCTGCAATCTGTGAGCCCCGGCCGGTGGCGAGCCTTTGCCCGTCCGGCGCGGCGTCTGCGGGCGGACGACCGCCTCATCATCGCCGAGGGTTTTACCGCCACCGTAGAGGGCCCCCATAGGGATGGACAGGTCGTGTTGAATTTTGAAGGGGACGACGCGGCCCTGATGGCGGCCCTGAAACGTCACGGCAGCTTGCCCTTGCCGCCCTATATTCGCAAACACCGGGCTGTCGATGCCCAGGATCAGGTGGACTACCAGACTGTCCTGGCCCGCCACGACGGCGCCGTGGCGGCCCCCACCGCCGGCCTGCATTTCACCGATCATTTGCTGGCGCGGCTGGGACAGGCCGGAATAGACTGCGCGGAAGTAACCCTGCACGTGGGGGCGGGAACCTTCCTGCCCGTCAGCGTGGCCGATACCAATGATCACAAGATGCATAGCGAATGGGGTCAGGTCGATGACGCCGTGGTCCAACAGATCCGCGGGACCAAGGCCAGGGGCGGCCGGGTCGTGGCGGTCGGCACCACTTCGCTGCGGCTATTGGAAAGCGCTGCGCAAAATGCGAATGGGGACGAGGGGATGGCGCCGTTCGCGGGCGAGACGGATATATTCATCACGCCCGGCTATGAATTCCGCGTCGTGGATCTGCTTTTGACCAATTTTCATCTGCCCCGCTCCACCTTGTTCATGCTGGTCGCCGCCTTTGCCGGTTTGCCTCGTATGCAGACGGCTTATGCCCATGCCATCCAACGGGGCTATCGGTTTTACTCGTACGGCGATGGTTGTTTGCTGGAGCGCGAGCGGCCGCGGAAGGCTGCCTGATGACTTTTGGATTTCAGGTTTTTGCCCAGGATGGCGCGGCGCGGACGGGAGCGGTCGCCACGGCCCATGGGACCATAGCGACCCCCGCCTTCATGCCTGTCGGCACCGCTGCCACGGTCAAGGCAATGACGCCCGAGGCGGTGCGCGAAACCGGAGCGGATATCGTCCTGGCCAATACCTACCATCTGATGCTGCGGCCGGGTGCCGAGCGCATCGCCGGTCTGGGCGGCCTGCACGAATTCATGCATTGGCAGCGGCCTATTCTGACGGATTCCGGCGGTTTTCAGGTTTATTCCCTAAGCGGCCTGCGTAAAATGGACGAGGCCGGGGTAACCTTCAAATCCCATATCGACGGGACTGAAATGTATCTAAGTCCGGAGCGCAGCATAGAGGTGCAGCGCCTGCTCGATGCGGATATCACCATGGCGTTCGATGAATGCACCCCGTTTCCCGCCGCCGAAGACGTCGCCGCCGCCTCCATGCAGCTTTCCATGCGCTGGGCCGAACGTTGCCGGACGGCCTTCGTGGCGCGGCCGGGTTACGCCTTGTTCGGCATCGTACAGGGCGGCATGTACCCGGATTTGCGGGCTGAATCCGCTGCCCGGTTGTTGCAACTGGGATTTGACGGTTACGCCATCGGCGGCCTGGCGGTGGGCGAGGGGCAGGCGCTGACCTTCGCCACGCTGGACGCAACCGTGCCGCATCTGCCCCGGGACCGGCCCCGCTATCTGATGGGTGTGGGGCGTCCGGCGGACATCGTTGGGGCGGTGCAGCGCGGTATTGATATGTTCGACTGCGTGATGCCGACGCGCTCGGGCCGCACGGGCCAGCTATTCACCCCCCGCGGCACGCTGAATATCCGCAATGCCCGCCATGGCGATGATCCCCGCCCGGTGGACGCGGCTTGCCGTTGCCCCTTGTGCCGGCATTATTCCCGCGGCTATCTGCATCATCTGTTCCGTGCCAAGGAGATATTGGGCGCCATGCTGGCGACCTGGCACAACCTGACCCACTATCAGGACTTGATGGCCAATCTGCGCGCGGCCGTCGCCGCGGGCCGTCTGGATAACTTCGCCGCCGATTTCGCCAACACGGCGGCCACGGGCGATATCGACCCCCTAGGTAATTTACCGGCCCCTGGGTCGAATTAACGTTGACCCCAACCCCGCACCGACCTAAGTTCCGCCGCGATGCGCCCGTAGCTCAGTTGGTAGAGCAACTGACTTTTAATCAGTAGGTCCTCGGTTCGATCCCGGGCGGGCGTACCATTAAAATCAAGGGCTTAGCCGGAAACGTCTGAGCCCTTTGTTTTTTTCAGGTACCACAACGGTACCACAATTGCGAAGAATGCAGCTTCATTTGACATATTG
>JAQBYC010000089.1 GCA_027623205.1 Pseudomonadota bacterium
GTGTCTTTAGTGAATGTTGAGTGAGCTATACCCGAAAGTTGACGGGACGGTAAAAAGTCGATTCCTCACGGGAATCAACCGCCTTATAATGGCGCATGTATACATTACGAGACCGAGGGACCGGGGAATTATTCGATCGTTGGTCCGATCTCGGGGACAAACGTCGGCGCCTGTTAGAGCGATCCTGGGCCGGAGTTTTTCGGGACCATCTTCTGGTCGAACTTCCTGTTGACGATCTTTGTCGTCACCTTGATGGGCGCCTGGGCCGGCCATCGAAGGATCTACACATTGTCATCGGGGTGTTGCTTCTTCAGCAACTGCACGATCTGAGCGATGCGGCGACGGTGGAAGCCCTGGCCTTCAATATGGCCTGGCACTATGCCTTGGACGTACGCAGCGAAGCAGACAGCTATTTCTGTGAGAAAACCTTGCGCAACTATCGCCGACTGTTCATCGAGCAAGGTCTTGATGGTTTGCTGTTCCGGGATTTGACGGATCGGCTGGTGCGGGCGTTCTCTGTCGACACCAGCCGTCAACGCATGGATTCGACGGCCCTTCGTTCGGCGATGCGCGCGCTGACACGGCTTGGCATTGTTGTTGAGAGCATCTCGAAATTTGCCCGTGAGCTTGAGAGGCATCATGGCGATCTGTACGCGCAGATCAGCACGTCGGTGATCCGCCGCTATGTCGATCGCGAGGGCAATGGCGCTTTTGCGAATACGGCACCGAGTGTTTCGAAACGCCGGCTCGGCGAAGCGGGTCAGGATCTCCTCGCCCTGGCGCTACAATTCCGTGACACGGCGGCAGCAAAACTTTCTTCTTTTGCGATCCTGGAGCGGGTCCTGAGGGATCAGTTCGAGATCATCGACAATGAGGCTGGCGCTAGTGAGGCAAAGCGCGTCGCTATTCGAGACCCGAAGGATGTGCCGTGCGATACCGTCGGCAATCCATCCGACCCGGACGCCAGCTACAACGCGCACAAGGGTCAAGGATACATGGCGCAAATCGTCGAAACCTATTGCGAAGATGACGATCATGATGACGGTGATGAGGAGGTCGCCGCGACACCGGACCTCATCACCCATGTGGCGGTCCACAAGATGACGGTGCATGACGGCCATCGCCTCTCCGATGCGCTGGATGATCTGGGCGGGCGAGCGCTGACGCCGGCGATGATGCTGGGCGATTCACATTACGGTTCCAGTGACAACATGGCTGAGGCGCGCGACCGGAACATCGATCTCGTAGCGCCCGCGCGACCGGCCAAAGGCGCCGTCTCGGGACGGTTGACATTGGAGAATTTCACTCTCAACGAGGAAGGTTTGGTCTTGCGTTGTCCCAACAACGTCGAACCGGTCTCCGCCTCGCTCGCCAAAGCCAAGCTGCAAGCTCGCTTCGACCTCGCCGTTTGCCGGGCCTGTCCAGATGTTGAGCGCTGCCCGGTGCAAGCGGCCAAGCGTGAGGGCCAATTTGCCCGCTTTCAATATACCCCAGCGAGGGCCGCCAACCAAAAGCGCCGCCTTTTTGAACAAAGCGATGCCTTCCGCGATGTCTACAGATGGCGGGCCGGCATCGAAGCGACCATGTCGCGGCTGAAATACCAGATGAACCTGGCCCACCTACGCATTCGCGGCATGCCCGCCATGCGCTACGTCGTCCACTTGCGCGCCCTCGGCCTCAATATCCGCCGCTGCGCCGCCATCGAAACATGAGAATCGAACCACGAGCGGCTGTATCTGCAAAATTGGAGGGTCATGGGACCTGACGCGAAGATTAATCGATTAATTCTATCTTAGATTCTCCCTCAGGGTCGGTGATACCGCCTCAACGCGCGCCCATTGGACGCCGACTTTTTACCGTCCCGTCAAGATTCAGCTATAGCTCCAAGAGTTGGAGCCTCCGGCAAACCCGGAGCGGTTCATTCCGACGGCGGGAGAGGGCGATGGCAAAATTTCGAAACATGACCACATTGCAGAAATTCGTATCGGTCCATGCTTCGGTTCACAACCATTTCAATCAGGAACGTCACCTCCGCAATCGACAAGATTTCAAAATTGGACGTGCGGCTTCATTAGCTGAATGGCGTAATCTTGTTGCCTGAATTCCAGCGTGTTGCTACCAATTTAGGCTCGCAGGTTTTCCTCTGACAATGCCTTCCCTTGTACAGATCGACCGCCAGCGCCAGTGGGATCGGCCAAGACAGCAGGTTTGAGCGTCACGTCTTGTCGATATCGTGGCACAAAATTGGCACCCGAACTGGCACCGGACAGGCGCGAATAGAGCCGTATGAAAGAGTAGAGCAAAGAGAAACGATAGTCAAAAAGTCGCAATTGTCCGCCAAACCAAACGAATGCGGATAGGGCAGGGCGTCACTCGTCGGGTTCGAGTCCCGTCACTCCCGCCACGAAGTTCAAAGACCTGGGACATAGGCGCACGAAAACCGGGCGCAATGATCAAACATATCCACAATTTGCTTCAGAAAACGGCGCGGCGCCATTGCAGCCCGAGAGAGAAGCCGGTATAGGGTTGGGAGCCTTCTGACCACTGTATCGGCCGAAGGCGCGAGGGAGAGTTTGAGCCGTGGACGATCTGCTAAAAGAATATCTGCCAATCTTGATGTTTTTTGCCGTGGCCGTTGGCCTATCGATCGTCATCGTGGTTGCCTCCATGGTAGTCGTTCCCAGCCATCCCGACGCGGAAAAATTGTCGGCTTATGAATGCGGTTTCGAAGCATTTGATGATGCCCGCGGGCGTTTTGACGTGCGATTTTACCTAGTGGCGATCCTTTTTATCGTCTTTGATCTGGAAGTGGCCTTTTTGTTTCCGTGGGCGGTTTCGCTGGGGAAAATTGGCATGCTCGGCTTTTGGTCCATGATGGTCTTCCTCGGCATCCTCACGATCGGCTTCATCTATGAATGGAAAAAAGGCGCGCTGGAATGGGAATAGACGAATCCACGGCAGTCGGTTCCGGAGCCGCTCAACCTGGCGTTCAAACCGGTTTGGTGGTCGGGGGACAGAGCACCGCCTTCGTGGAATTCTCCGAAGAACTCGCTGACAAAGGCTTCGTTACCGCGCAATTGGACAAAGTGGTCAATTGGGCCCGCACCGGTTCGCTCTGGCCCATGACTTTTGGCCTGGCCTGCTGCGCGGTGGAGATGATCCACGCCTACATGCCCCGCTATGACCTGGATCGAATGGGCGTGGTACCCCGTGCCTCGCCCCGCCAGTCGGACGTGATGATCGTGGCGGGTACATTGACCAACAAAATGGCGCCGGCCTTGCGCAAGGTCTATGACCAGATGCCGGAGCCGCGCTACGTCATCTCCATGGGCAGTTGCGCAAACGGCGGCGGCTATTATCACTATTCCTATTCAGTGGTACGCGGTTGTGACCGAATTGTTCCGGTGGACATATATGTCCCCGGTTGTCCGCCCACGGCGGAGGCGCTGGTCTATGGCATTCTGCAACTACAGAAAAAAATCCGCCGCACCGGCACTTTTTTACGCTAAACGGCCAAGCGCGCGACCCGCTAGCGAATAGTTCATAGGGACGAAGACGGACAAAGAAATGGCGGACGACGGCGGATTGCATGAATTGGGCCAGCATATTGGCGCCGTATTGAAGGATCAGGTGATCGACGCGTCCGTGCGCCATGGCGAGTTGATGATCAAGGCGCGCGGCGAACATGTCGTCAAGATAATGACCTTCCTGCGCGACGATCCCCAATGCCTGTTCAAAGTGCTGGTGGATATCTGCGGCGCCGATTTCCCCGAACGTCCAAAACGCTTCGATGTGATCTATAACCTGTTGAGCCTGGTGCATAATCAGCGCGTTCGGGTCAAGGTGGAAGCAGACGATCAAATGCCTGTTCCTTCGGTGACCGGCGTCCATAGTTCCGCCAACTGGTTCGAGCGCGAGGCCTGGGACATGTACGGGATCATGTTTGCCGAGCACCCGGACCTGCGCCGCCTGTTGACGGACTATGGATTTGAGGGGCACCCCCTGCGCAAGGATTTTCCCCTGACCGGGTTTGTCGAAGTGCGCTATGACGATGAGCGCAAGCGGGTCGTCTACGACCCGGTCAAGCTGCCCCAGGAATTCCGTAAATTCGATTTCCTCTCGCCATGGGAGGGCGCGGCCTCGGTTCCGCAAGGTCCAAAAGGACTATTGCCAGGCGACGAAAAGGCAGAAGGGCAGGAGCCGGCGTAATGGCTGAAGTCGATATCAAAAACATGACCCTGAACTTTGGGCCCCAGCATCCCGCGGCCCATGGTGTGTTGCGGCTGATCATGGAGCTGGATGGCGAAGTGATCGAACGCTGCGATCCCCACATCGGGTTGTTGCATCGTGGAACCGAAAAATTGATCGAGTACAAGACCTACCAACAGGCTTTGCCGTATTTTGACCGCCTGGACTATGTTTCGCCCATGTGCATGGAACATGCCTATGTGCTGGCCATTGAAAAGCTGCTGGGATTGGCGGTGCCGGCCCGCGGCCAGGCCATCCGGGTGCTGTTCTCGGAAATTACCCGCCTGCTGAACCATATACTGAACATCACCTCGCATGCCATGGACGTCGGCGCCATCACGCCGGCGTTGTGGGGCTATGAAGAACGTGAGAAATTGATGGAATTTTACGAAGGTGTCAGCGGGGCGCGCCTGCATGCCAACTATTTCCGGGTTGGCGGGGTCCATCAGGACCTGCCGGCGGGGATGGCCGAGGAGATCGGGGCCTATATCGACGGCTTCCATAATTACGTGGATGATCTGGAAACCCTACTGACGGAAAACCGTATCTTCAAGCAGCGCAACGTAGATATTTCCGTGATCGGTCCGGAAGAGGCCATGGACTGGGGCTTTTCCGGTGTCATGTTGCGCTGTACCGGGTTGCCCTGGGATCTGCGCAAGTCGCAGCCCTATGACGGCTACGAGCAATATGATTTTGACATTCCCGTTGGCAAGAACGGCGATTGCTATGATCGGTATTTGTGCCGGGTCGAGGAAATGCGCCAATCCTGCCGCATAATTAAGCAGGTCCTGGAAACCATGCCGGATGGTCCAGTCGCCAGTCCGGACCGCAAGGTGGTGCCGCCGCCGCGGGCGGAAATGAAACAATCCATGGAAGCTCTGATCCATCATTTCAAGCTGTATACCGAGGGTTTCAAGGTGCCGGCCGGTGAAACCTACACGGCGATTGAGGCGCCAAAGGGTGAATTCGGCGTCTATCTGGTGGCCGACGGCACCAATATGCCTTATCGCTGCAAAATCCGCTCGCCCGGTTATGTTCATCTGGCGGCGTTGGATCATCTGTGCAAAGGTCACCTGTTGGCTGATTCCGTGGCCGTTATCGGCAGTCTTGATATTGTGTTTGGTGAGATCGATCGATGAAGCGCGTACCAGCCCCGCCGGAACAGCAGCCTGGCAACTTTGCCTTCACGCCGGAGAATTTGGCGTTAGCCAAGCAGCACATCGCCAAGTATCCGCCCCGCCGCCAGGCCAGCGCCGTCATGCCTCTGTTGGATCTGGCCCAGCGCCAGCATCAGAACTGGCTGCCCCGCGCGGCCATGGATGCGGTCGCTGAAATGCTGGAAATGCCGCGCATTCGGGTGTACGAGGTGGCGACTTTCTACAGCATGTATAATCTGGCCCCAGTGGGAGAAAATTTCGTTCAGGTCTGCACGACCACGCCCTGTTGGCTGCGCGGCTCGGATGATGTCGTAGGGGCCTGCAAAGCTAAATTGGGCATTGATTTTGGCGAGACCACGGTGGACGGCAAGTTCACCTTGATCGAGGTGGAATGCCTGGGCGCTTGTGTAAATGCGCCGATGATGCAGATCAACGATGACTATTACGAGGACTTGACGGCGGACAGCGCCAAAGCGGTGTTGGAGGCCCTGGCCAATGGCGAAAAGCCCAAGGTGGGACCGCAAAATGGCCGCCACGCCTCGGAGCCGGCTGGCGGGCCAACGACCCTGCATGCCTATACGGGGGACGGCTGATGCTGCGCGACCAAGATCGAATTTTTACCAACCTTTACGGCACCCAGGATTGGGGCTTGGCGGGCGCGCGCAGACGCGGCGATTGGGACGGCACCAAGGCGATCCTGGCAAAGGGCCCTGATGCCATCGTCGACGAGATCAAGGCCTCGGGCCTGCGTGGACGCGGCGGGGCTGGTTTCCCGACCGGCCTGAAGTGGTCCTTCATGCCGAAACAATCGGATGGCAAGCCGACCTATCTGGTAGTCAATGCGGATGAAGGCGAACCCGGGACCTGCAAGGACCGGGAGATGATGCGCCACGATCCTCACAAATTAGTGGAAGGCTGCCTGATTGCCGGCTTCGCCATGCGGGCTTCGGCGGCCTACATCTACATTCGTGGTGAATTCCATCTCGAAGCCAATCATTTGGAGGCCGCCGTCGCCGAGGCCTACGACGCCGGCTTGCTGGGGCCCAATGCCTGTGGTTCCGGCTATGCCTTTGACGTCTTCGTCCATCGCGGCGCGGGCGCCTACATCTGTGGCGAGGAAACCGCCCTGATAGAAAGCCTGGAAGGCAAAAAGGGCCAACCGCGCCTGAAGCCGCCGTTTCCCGCGGGCGTGGGGGTCTGGGGCCGGCCAACGACCGTAAACAACGTCGAAAGCATTGCCGTGGCGCCCACCATCATGCGGCGCGGCGCCGGTTGGTTTGCCGGTCTGGGACGCGAGAATAACACCGGCACCAAGGTTTTCTGCATTTCCGGTCATGTGGAGCGGCCGTGCAACGTTGAGGAAGAAATGTCGATCCCATTGCGCGAATTGATCGAGAAACATGCGGGCGGTGTGCGGGGTGGCTGGAACAATTTGCTGGCGATTATCCCCGGCGGCTCGTCGGTACCGATGATACCGAAATCGGTTTGCGACGATGTCTTGATGGATTTTGACTCCCTGCGCGATGTGAAATCCGGCCTGGGCACGGCGGCGGTCATCGTGATGGACAAATCCACCGATCTGGTGCGCGCCATAGCCCGTCTGGCCAAATTCTATACCCATGAATCCTGCGGCCAATGCACACCGTGCCGGGAAGGCACGGGCTGGATGTGGCGTGTCATGGAGCGTTTGGTCAGGGGCGAGGCCGACGTGGCCGAGATCGACATGCTGTTGGAGGTTAGCTACCAGATCGAAGGGCATACCATCTGCGCCCTTGGCGATGCGGCGGCCTGGCCCATTCAAGGCCTGATGCGGCATTTTCGCCCAGAGGTAGAGGCCCGCATCATGGCACGCAAAAACAAACAGCCGGCCGCGGCCTAGCGAAGGCGAAAGTAAGGATCGCGAGACATGCCCACGCTGACCATTGACGGCCAGGAAATTACCGTCGAAGCCAATACGACGGTGCTACAGGCCTGCGAGGAATTGGGGATTGAAATTCCCCGCTTCTGCTATCACGACCGCCTCTCTATTGCGGGCAATTGCCGTATGTGCCTGGTGGAAATGGAAAAGTCTCCCAAACCCATCGCTTCCTGCGCGATGCCCGTGGGTGAGGGCATGGTGATCCATACCAAATCCCCGGTGGCGGAAAAGGCCCGCAAAGGGGCCATGGAATTCCTGTTGATCAATCATCCCCTGGATTGCCCAATTTGCGATCAGGGCGGGGAATGCGATTTGCAGGATCAGGCGGTTGCCTATGGCAGGGGTGGATCGCGCTTTGACGAACACAAGCGCGCGGTCAAAGATAAATATCTGGGCCCATTGATTGCCACCACCATGACCCGGTGTATCCATTGCACCCGCTGTATCCGCTTTGCAACAGAGATTGCCGGGGTCGAGGAATTGGGTGCCACCTACCGGGGCGAGGAGACCGAAATTGGCACCTATATCGAAGCGGCCCTGACTTCAGAGCTTTCGGGTAATCTGGTTGATGTTTGTCCGGTGGGTGCGCTGACCAATCAGGCCTATGCCTTTAGCGCCCGGCCCTGGGAATTGCGCAAAACTGAAAGCATCGATGTCCACGATGCCGTTGGCAGCAATATCCGGATCGATTGCCGGGGCGCAGAGGTCATGCGCATTCTACCCCGCCTGCATGAAGACATTAACGAGGAATGGCTTTCGGACCGGTCCCGATATGCTGTTGATGGATTGGCCTTGCAACGGCTGGACCAACCGTATGTCCGGGTTGACGGCAAGCTGAAGCCCGCGAGTTGGGACGCGGCATTTGCCGCCATTCAGGCCCGCCTGAATGCCATGGGCGAAGCGAAAGGCGAACGCATTGCCGCCATCGCCGGCGACATGGCGGACGTAGAGTCCATGTTCGCCCTGAAGGAATTGTTCACGGCCTTGGGTTCCAGAAATCTGGATTGCCGTCAGGACGGCGCCAAGATCGGCGGCAAACATCGCGGCGGCTATCTCTTCAACAGCACCATCGCGGGAATAGAGGACGCGGATGCCCTGCTGCTGGTGGGCTGCAATCCGCGTTGGGAAGCGACCCTGGTCAACGCCCGCATACGCAAGCGGTGGCTGGCAGGCGGTTTCCCTATCGCCGTGATCGGGGGGGTGGCCAGCGCGACGGTCGATCTGACCTATAAGTATGACTATCTGGGCGCCGGTCCGGCAACCCTGGCGGAAGTTGCCGATGGCAGCCACCATTTTGCCGGCGTGCTGGCGGCGGCCGAGCGGCCCATGATTGTGTTGGGCAGTGGCGCGCTGGCCCGCGATGACGGTGCGGCTCTGCTGGATCTGGCCCGGCGCATCGCCCAGGATAACGGCATGCTTGGCGGGGACTGGAACGGCTTCAACGTGCTGCATCGGGCTGCGTCGCGCGTCGGCGGTCTGGATCTGGGCTTTTTGCCGGGCGACGGTGGGCGCGATGTCGCCGGCATTCTGGATGGTGCCGGCAAAGGCGAGATTGACCTGGTCTGGCTATTGGGCGCTGACGAGATCGATATGACCGCGTTGGGACAGGCGTTCGTGGTCTATCAAGGTCATCACGGCGACTCCGGTGCCCATCGGGCGGATGTCATTCTGCCGGGCGCGGCCTATACGGAAAAGGACGCGACCTGGGTCAATACCGAAGGCCGGGCGCAAATTGGGCGCCGGGCGGTCTTTCCGCCCGGTGATGCGCGGGAGGATTGGACCATTCTGCGGGCCTTCTCGGCGGTTGTTGAGCAGCCGCTGCCCTACGACAATCTACAACAATTGCGTCGGCATATGGCTGGTGAAGTTCCCAGTTTGGGGGCGATAGACGTGGTCGCGGCAGGGGATATGGGTGCCTTCGGCATGGCGGGTAGCGTCAGCGCGGAACCCATCGTGAGCCCGGTTGGTGACTACTACCTGGCCAACGCGGTCTGCCGGGCTTCCGCCGTGATGGCTGAATGCAGCCAATTGTATACAAGCGCTGGAGGCGCCGGGCGCGCGGGCGGGGCGACGGGCACCGATGGCTGAATTCTGGTCCATATATCTGTTGCCGGGCATTATCATTCTGGCGCAAATCCTGGCGATTGTCGTGCCGCTGTTGCTGGCGGTGGCCATGTTGACTTATTTCGAGCGCAAGATAATGGCGGCGATGCAGCTTCGTATGGGCCCCAATGTCGTCGGCCCGTTTGGCCTATTGCAGGCTTTTGCCGATGGCGCCAAGCTGTTCTTCAAGGAAACCGTGCTGCCCACCTCGGCCAACAAGATAGTCTTCCTGATCGCGCCGATGCTGACCTTTTGCTTGAGCTTGGTAGCCTGGGCGGTGATCCCGTTTGATGACGGCATGGTGGTTTCCGATATCAATGTTGGCATTCTGTACCTGTTCGCCATCTCCTCGCTCGGCGTCTACGGCATTGTCATGGCGGGCTGGGCCTCGAACTCCAAATACCCGTTTCTGTCCGCCCTGCGCTCTGCGGCGCAGATGGTCAGTTATGAAGTCTCGATCGGCTTCGTGATTATAACCGTGCTTTTGTGCGTAGGTTCGTTGAACGTCTCGGACGTGGTCCGGGCCCAGGCCGAGGGGGTGTGGTTTTTTATTCCCCTGTTTCCGATGTTCATCATCTTCTTCATCTCGGCCCTGGCCGAGACCAATCGCCATCCGTTTGATTTGCCGGAAGCGGAAGCGGAACTGGTGGCCGGTTATCAGGTGGAATATTCCTCGATGACCTTTGCCCTGTTTTTCCTGGGCGAGTACGCCAATATGATCCTGATGTCCGGCCTGACCGCGATCCTGTTCCTGGGCGGCTGGCTGCCGCCGTTCGATATTGCGCCCTTTAACTGGATTCCCGGTCCAATCTGGTTTTTTCTGAAGATTTCAGTGCTGTTGTTCGTCTTCGTGTGGGTGCGGGCGACGTTGCCGCGCTACCGCTATGATCAGTTGATGCGACTCGGCTGGAAGGTATTTTTACCATTCTCTTTGTTCTGGGTGGCGTTGACAGCGGGCGTACTGGTGGCCTTTGATCTGGTGCCCCAGACATGAGCGGATGGGAGAGATAGACCATGGGATTTATACGAAATAGCGCCCGCAGTCTGTTGTTGTGGGAGATCGTCGAAGGCATGGCGCTGACCTTCAGTTATATGTTCCGCAAGCGGGTGACGATAAACTATCCCTATGAAAAAGGACCGATCAGCCCTCGCTTTCGCGGCGAACATGCGCTGCGCCGCTATCCCAATGGCGAAGAAAGATGCATCGCCTGCAAATTGTGTGAAGCGATCTGTCCGGCTCAGGCCATAACGATCGAGGCCGAACCACGCGATGACGGCAGCCGACGCACCACCCGCTATGACATCGACATGACCAAATGCATCTATTGCGGCTATTGCGAGGAAGCCTGCCCCGTGGATGCCATCGTGGAAGGCCCCAACTTCGAATTCGCCACGGAAAGCCGCGAAGAATTATTCTATGACAAGACCAAGTTACTCGCCAACGGTGAACGCTGGGAGCGTGAAATCGCGGCCAATATCGCCGCCGATGCGCCCTATCGTTAGGCAAAATTGAGAACAGTGGATAAGCCTCTATGATCCTGCAGGGACTGACATTCTATCTATTCGCGGCGATCGCCGTTGCCGCCGCCACGATGGTGGTATCGGCTCGCAATCCGGTGCATTCCGTGTTGTTCCTGATCCTGACTTTTTTCACCACCGCGGGTCTGTTTGTACTGATCGGGGCCGAGTTCCTCGCCATGGTCCTGGTTGTGGTCTATGTGGGCGCCGTCGCCGTGTTGTTCATGTTCGTGGTGATGATGCTGGACATCAACTTTGTCGAGATGCGCGAGGGCTTCCTGCAATACATGCCCATCGGCGTGCTGGTGGGAATTATCCTGCTGGTCGAATTGCTGATGATCCTGGGCACAGCCACGATGTCGCCCGAGGTTATGGCCGCGGGCACCGAACCAATCCCCGATCTGGCCCAGCGTCAGAACACGGCTGCCCTGGGCGATGTGATCTATACCAAATATATCTACTTGTTTCAGGCCGCAGGCATGATTCTCTTGACGGCCATGATCGGCGCCATCGTCCTGACCCTGCGGCAGCGCCCGGGCGTGCGCAAGCAAGTCGTCGCCAAGCAGCTGGCCCGCCGGCGCGAAGATGCGGTTGAACTGAAAAAAGTTCAGCCGGGCCAGGGGATTTGAAGGCGGATATGATGGCATTTCTGGAAATTGGCCTGGGCCACTATCTAACGCTGGCGGCGGTTGTGTTTACGATCGGCGTATTTGGGATATTTTTGAACCGCAAGAACGTCATCATCATACTGATGTCGATCGAGCTGATGTTGCTGGCGGTGAATATTAACCTGATCGCGTTCTCGGCCTACCTGCACGATCTGGTGGGGCAGATATTCGCCCTGTTCGTGCTGACCGTGGCGGCGGGTGAAGCGGCGATTGGCCTGGCCATCATCGTGGTTTACTTCCGCAACCGCGGCACCATCGAAGTCGAAGATATCAACCTTATGAAGGGCTGAGCGTTAGATGTATCACGCCATCGTCTTTCTTCCGCTTCTGGCGTTTCTGATCGTCGGTCCGCTGGGCCGCATGCTGGGTGATGGACCGTCGCAATGGATTACCTGCGGCGCGGTCATCATTTCAGCCTTGTTGTCCCTGCTGGCGTTTTGGCAGGTCGCGCTTGGTGGCCAACCGGTTCGGGTTGAAGTTGCGTCCTGGATCGTCTCGGGCACCTTCGATGTTTCCTGGGCGCTGCGGATTGATCAGTTGACCGCGGTGATGTTGGTCGTGGTTAACGGGGTCTCGGCCCTGGTGCATGTCTATTCCGTCGGCTACATGGCCCATGATCCGCACAAGCCGCGCTTCATGGCCTATCTGTCCTTGTTCACGTTCGCCATGTTGATGCTGGTGACGTCGGACAATTTCCTACAGATGTACTTCGGCTGGGAAGGGGTTGGCCTGGCGTCCTATCTGTTGATTGGCTTCTGGTATCATCGACCGGCGGCCAATGCCGCCGCCATCAAGGCCTTCCTGGTTAACCGGGTCGGCGATTTTGGCTTTGGCCTGGGCATCATGGCAACCTTCATGGTCTTCGGATCGGTCGATTTCGACACGGTTTTTGCCGCCACGCCGGGGCAGGCCGGCAAGACCTTTCATTTCCTGAGCTGGGACTGGGATGTGATGACGACCATCTGCATCCTGCTTTTCATCGGTGCCATGGGTAAATCGGCCCAAGTGCCGCTGCATACGTGGTTGCCCGATGCCATGGAGGGCCCGACCCCGGTCAGCGCCTTGATCCATGCGGCCACGATGGTGACGGCGGGCGTGTTTCTGGTGGCGCGTTGTTCCCCCATGTTCGAATATTCACCCACTGCCTTGGTCGTGGTGACCATCGTCGGCGCCTCCACCGCCTTCTTCGCCGCCACGGTGGGACTGGTGCAGAATGACATTAAGCGGGTGATTGCCTATTCCACCTGCAGCCAACTGGGCTACATGTTTTTTGCCCTTGGCATTGGCGCTTATCCCTTGGCAATTTTCCATCTTTTTACACATGCCTTTTTCAAGGCCCTATTGTTCCTCGGCTCTGGCTCGGTCATTCATGCCATGTCGGATGAACAAGACATGCGGCGCATGGGCGGGATCTTCACAATCATCCCACAAACCTATGGCTTGATGTGGATCGGCTCGATCGCCCTGATTGCGCTGCCTCCGTTCGCCGGCTATTTCTCCAAGGACGCCATACTGGAATCCGCATTTGCGGCTCACACCGGAGCCGGTGACTTCGCGTTCTGGCTCGGCCTGGCGGCCGCGGTGATGACGGCATTCTATTCTTGCCGTTTGATGTTCATGACGTTTCATGGAAAGCCGCGCGCTAGTCAGGAAGTCATGAGCCATACCCATGAAGCGCCGCCGTCCATGTTAATCCCGCTGTATTTCCTAGCGGCCGGATCGTTTGGCGCTGGGTTCCTTTTTGACGATTATTTCATTGGCGACGGGCACGCAGCGTTCTGGGGGCAATCTATCGTGATGTTGCCTGACAACGCCATCCTGGAGGCGTTGCATCATGTGCCTGCCTGGGTCAAGTACGCGCCCGTCGCTGCCGGCATCGTTGGCATCCTGATGGCCTGGCAGTTCTATATCCGGCGTCGTGATATCCCCGCCAACCTGGCCAAGGTACATGCCGAGGCTTATCGGTTTCTGCTCAACAAATGGTACTTTGACGAACTTTTCGAGCTGATTTTCGTGCGCCCGGCCAAATGGTTGGGCCGCATGCTATGGAAGACCGGTGATGGCCGCATCATCGATGGCTTCGGCCCCGACGGCATCGCGGCCTCGGTGTTGAATCTGGCGCGCCGGGCCTCCGCCCTGCAAAGCGGTTATCTCTATCATTACGCCTTTGCCATGTTGATTGGCGTGGCGGCCCTTGTGACCTGGTATTATACCTCGACCGGCGGGGGGCACTAGGGCATGAGCGATTGGCCCCTTCTAAGCCTGGTTACCTTCCTGCCCCTGGTGGGCGCCGGCTTCATCTTCCTCTTCGCACAGGGCGGCGATGGGCAGGCGGACCGTAACGCCAAAAGCGTCGCCTTCATGACGACGGCGCTGACGTTTCTGATCAGCCTGGTGATCTGGGGCAATTTCGATAACGGTACGGCGGATTTCCAATTCGTCGAGCAGCGCGACTGGCTGGGTGGCGGGATTGATTACCGCATGGGCGTGGACGGCATTTCGTTGCTGTTCGTGGTTCTGACCGCATTTTTGATGCCTATTTGCATCCTTGCCTCGTGGCAATCAATCACCACGCGGGTGCGGGAATTCATGATCGCCTTCCTGTTGTTGGAGACCATGATGATCGGCGTGTTCTGCGCCCTGGATTTCGCGCTGTTCTATCTTTTCTTCGAAGGCGGCCTGATCCCCATGTTCCTGATCATCGGGGTCTGGGGCGGGGCCCGGCGAGTCTATTCGTCGTTTAAATTCTTCCTTTATACCCTGCTGGGTTCAGTGCTGCTGTTGCTGGCGCTGATCTATATGTATTTCGAGGCGGGTACGACCGATATCCCGACCCTGATGGCCCATGGTTTCACGGCGCAGGAACAAACCTGGCTTTGGCTGGCCATGTTCGCCTCGTTCGCGGTGAAAATGCCCATGTGGCCCGTGCATACCTGGCTGCCGGACGCTCATGTGGAGGCGCCCACCGCCGGTTCCGTGATCCTGGCAGGGGTGCT
Source organism: Pseudomonadota bacterium (assembly GCA_027623205.1). GTDB lineage: Bacteria > Pseudomonadota > Alphaproteobacteria. The sequence continues at coordinate 14,609 of JAQBYC010000089.1, forward strand.
GTTGAAAATGGGCGGCTATGGCTTCCTGCGGTTCTCCCTACCCATGCTGCCGCTGGCCTCGGACCTGTTCGTGCCCCTGGTTTTCACATTGTCCGTCATCGCGGTGATTTATACCTCCCTGGTGGCGTTGATGCAGGAGGATATGAAGAAACTGATCGCCTATTCCTCGGTCGCTCATATGGGCTTTGTGACCATAGGTATCTTTACCTTCAACACCCAGGGCATTGAAGGCGGCATATTCCAGATGCTCAGCCACGGCATTGTTTCCGCTGCTTTGTTCCTCTGTGTCGGCGTGATTTACGACCGTATTCATTCCCGCGAAATTGCCCGCTATGGCGGCTTGGTCAACCGGATGCCGGTCTATGCCTTTACCTTCATGATTTTCACGCTGGCTTCGGTCGGCTTGCCGGGGACTGCCGGCTTCGTCGGCGAGATTTTGATTTTGGTCGGGGTCTACCAGGTCAATACCTGGGTCGCCGCGCTGGCCGCCCTGGGTGTAATATTGGGCGCGGCCTATATGCTATGGCTGTATCGGCGCACTATCTTTGGCCAACTGGAGAAGGATGACCTGAAGCAGATTCTGGACCTGGATAGGCGCGAGATCGCTTTTTTCGCGCCGTTGATCGTTCTGGCCATTCTCATGGGGGTCGTGCCCGGGCCATTTTTGGATGTCATGCATGTTTCGGTAGACCATTTGATCCAGCAATACCAGACGGCGATGCAGGCCGCGTCCGAGGGCGCCGACTTGGCCCGGTTGGCGGCGAAATAGGGAATAGCGAGCATGGCCAACCCACATGACTATGCCACGGCGGCGCCCGAGATTTTCCTGGCCCTGGCGGCCATGGCGTTACTGATGCTCGGTGTCTTCAGGGGCAATCGGTCAACCCGGTCGCTGTGCTGGCTGGCGGTGGCGTCCTTCGCCATCGCGTTGTTATTGGTGTTTCAGGCACCGGCGGAACGCAGCGTCAGTTTTGCTGGCATGTATGTAGCCGACAGCTTCACGGCATTCGTCAAGGCCATGGTGCTGATTGCGTCGGGCGCCGGATTGATCATGTCCATGGGTTATATCCGGGACGAAGGCATGGCGCGGTTCGAATATCCGGTGCTGTTCATGCTGGCGACCCTTGGCATGATGATGATGGTCTCGGCCAACGATCTGATTGCCCTTTACATGGGGATCGAACTGCAAAGCTTGGCGCTCTACGTCATAGCCGCATTTCAGAGGGACAGTTTACGCTCGACCGAAGCGGGCCTGAAATATTTCGTCCTGGGCGCCCTCTCATCGGGCATGTTGCTGTATGGCTGTTCGTTAATTTATGGCTTTACCGGGGCCACGGGTTTCGATGCCATCGCCGTCGCGTTGAAGGGCCAGGAACACGCCGGTATCGGCCTGATTGTCGGGATCGTCTTCCTTTGCGCCGGTTTGGCCTTCAAGGTTTCAGCCGTGCCGTTCCATATGTGGACACCGGATGTCTATGAAGGTGCGCCGACGCCTGTTACCGCTTTTTTTGCGGTGGCCCCAAAGATCGCCGCCCTGGCCTTGTTCATGCGGGCCTTGATCGTACCCTTCCTCGCCATCAGCGCCGATTGGCAGCAGATTATCATCGTCATTTCCATCGCTTCGATGTTGCTGGGCGCCTTCGCGGCCATCTGGCAGGACAATATCAAGCGTCTGATGGCTTATTCCTCGATCGGCCATGTCGGCTATGCTCTGATTGGACTGGCGGCGGGTAGCACCGAAGGCGTGCGCGGGGTATTGGTGTATCTGGCGATCTATCTGGCCATGAACGTAGGCACCTTTGCCTGCATCCTGTGCATGCGGCGCAAAACCGGCATGGTGGAAGGGGTCTCGGACCTGGCTGGTTTGTCCAAGAGCAACCCCATGATGGCGCTGGCTTTGGCGATTTTCATGTTTTCCATGGCCGGCATACCCCCCCTGGGGGGCTTCTTTGGCAAATTCTATGTCTTCATCGCCGCCATGAATGCGGAACTGTACGCCCTTGCGGTCATCGGCGTACTGGCCAGCGTGGTTGGCGCCTTCTATTATTTACGCATTATCAAAGTGATGTATTTCGACGAGCCTGGGGAACCATTTGAAGGTCCAATGAGTGTGGAGATGCGGGCGATTATCGGGCTGTGCAGCATTGTCGTCGTATTCTTTGCATTTTATACGGCGCCGTTTGTTGCCTCGGCCGAGGTCGCCGCCGCCGCCCTGGTGCCGTGAAGGAATTTCAGGCGGCCCAGGCCCCGGATCTACCGGCCTTTTTCCAACCGCTCTATCTCGATAGCGTTACCTCCACCAACGACGAAATGAAACAAAGGGCCCGCGCCGGCGCACCTGAAGGCAGCCTGATCGTGGCGCGGCAGCAGCGGGCCGGGCGTGGGCGGGGTGGACGGCAATGGTCCTCGATGCCAGGCAATCTATATCTCTCGCTGTTGCTGCGCCCCTCGGGAAATGCAGGCACCGTGGCGCAGATCTCTTTCCTGGCTGCGGTCGCCCTGGCCGTGGCCCTGGTCAAGGTTGCGCCGCACCTATCGCCGCGGCTTAAATGGCCCAACGATGTTCTGGTCGATGGCGCCAAAGTATCGGGCATCCTATTGGAATCCTCGGCGCAATCGGGCGGCGGTGTCGAGTGGTTGGTTCTCGGCATTGGCGTCAATGTGGCCCATCACCCAAATGACGCGGGACAGGCAGTGACCTCCCTGCATGCGCTTGGCGCGGTCAACTGCACCGCCTTCTCGTTACTCGCCGCCTTGGCGCCGGCCTTGCTGCATTGGCTGAATATCTGGCGCGAGGCCGGCTTCGCCCCCTTGCGCCATGCCTGGCTGGCGCGTGCCGCCGGCCTGGGCGGAACCTTGCGGGTGCGACTGCCCAATGAAGAATTCACCGGCACCTTCCGAGATTTGGACGGTGATGGTAGCCTTATTGTTGAACTGTCCGACGGTACCTTGCGTCCGGTTGCCGCCGGCGAAGTTTTTTTGCCACAGACACAAGGGTCGCCGTCATGCTGCTAGCGATCAATGCAAACAACACCAACGTCAAATTCACGCTTTTCGATGGCGATGAGGCCGTCGGCGAATGGCGCCAGCATACCTCCGCCGCCCGCACGGCGGATGAACATGCGGTTTGGTTGACCCAGTTATTCGATCTGAACGGCTTCGACCGAAATGCGGTTACCGATACGGCTATTGCGACCGTGGTGCCTCAGGCGCTGTTTAATCTGCGCCGCCTGTGCAGCTATTATTTCAAATCGGAACCTTTGGTTCTGGGCGAGGCGGATACCAAATATGGTATTCAAATTCATGCTACGCCTCCCGTGGGCGCGGACCGTATCTGCAATACGGTTGCTGCCGGTGTGCTGTTTCCAGGGCAACCGGCTGTCATCGTTGATTTCGGCACCGCGACGACGTTTGATGTGGTCGATGAGCAGGGGGATTACCGGGGCGGCGTCATCGCGCCAGGCATCAACCTCAGCCTGGAAGCGTTGCATAACGCCACCGCCTTGTTGCCGCGCATTGTTGTGGCGCGGCCGGAAAAAATTATCGGCACCGATACGGTGGCCTGCATGCATTCAGGGGTTTTCTGGGGCTATGTGGGCCTGATCGAAGGTATCGTAAACCGCATTCGGGATGAATTCGGCAAACCCATGAAGGTGCTTTCAACGGGTGGATTGGCGCCGGTGTTCGAAGGGGCCACGAATGTGATAGAAGCCAACGTGCCCGATATCACCATGCGGGGATTGCGGGAAATATATCGGCGCAGCCGAGGCATATAGTTATATGGGAATTGTGAGTATCCGTGGTCGAGTTTGCTGAAGACGAGTTGATCTTCCTGCCCCTGGGGGGCGCGGGCGAGATCGGCATGAATATGAATCTGTATGGCTTTGCCGGGAAATGGCTGCTGGTTGATCTGGGGATTACCTTCTCTGATGGGGAACAACCGGGCATTGACCTGATCACGCCTGATCCAACCTATATAGCAGAACGGCGTGATGATCTGACTGGTTTGATCATCACCCATGCGCATGAAGATCACCTGGGCGCGGTGGCCCATTTGTGGCCGCGCCTGCGGTGCCCTGTCTGGGCCACGCCATTTGCGGCGGCCCTGCTGCGGCGCAAATTGGAGGAAGCCGGCCTGTTGGCGGAAGTGACGATACACGAGATTGCGCCGGGGGAGCGGCTACAACTCGGGCCCTTCGGCATCGACTTCATTGCCCTGACCCATTCGACCTTGGAAATGAATGCCTTGGCCATTCGTACCAGCGCCGGTCTGGTCCTTCATACTGGCGATTGGAAGCTTGACCCTGACCCTCTGGTCGGGCCGAGAAGCGACGAAGATGCGTTGCGCCGTCTCGGCGACGAAGGCGTCATGGCGATGATCGGCGACAGCACCAACGCCCTGACCGAAGGTACCTCCGGGTCCGAGCGGGACGTGCGCGATACCTTGATGGAGATCTGCGCCAACCGCACCGGCCGCATCGCGGTGACGACCTTTGCCTCCAACGTGGCCCGCATTGATACGGTGGCCAAGGTGGCTGCCGCCCACGACCGGCACCTGGTGCTGGTGGGCCGCTCGCTCTGGCGCATCGTGGCCGCGGCCAAGGAATGTGGCTATCTTGATGATCTCGCCCCCCCCTTGACGGACGTTGAAGGGGCTTATCTGCCGCCCGAAAAGGTCCTGTTTTTATGCACCGGCTGTCAGGGGGAATCCAGGGCGGCGCTCTCGCGCATCGCCACGGGCGGCCATCGTCATGTGGTTCTTGAAAAAGGCGATTTGGTGATTTTTTCCTCCCGGGTGATCCCCGGCAACGAAGCAACCATCGGCCGGGTACAGAACCGATTGTTGTGGAACGGCGTTGAGGTAATTGGTGAACGGGAACGCGGCGTTCATGTTTCCGGCCATCCCTGCCGTGATGAACTGGCCGAAATGTATCGCCTCGTCCGGCCAAAAATTGCGGTGCCGGTACATGGTGAATATAAGCACATGCTGGCACATGCGGAACTGGCCCGTTCCATGCAGGTGCCGGAGGTGGTCGTGATCGAAAACGGCCAGGCCCTGCGTCTTGCGCCCGGCGCGGTGGAAGTGGTGGCCGAAGTGCAAAGTGGCCGTTGTTTCATTGATGGCAACGTCGTGGTGCCGGCCAATGATGATGGTGTGCGCACCCGGCGCAAATTGATGTCCAGCGGTGGCGCCGTGGTGATTTTGGTGACCGACGACGACGGCGCCCTGTTGGCCGATCCAGAATTGGTCCTGCAGGGTATGGCAAGCGACAATGGCAAACCCAGCCTGGAAGAGGCGGGTCGGAGGGCGGTAGAGGCGGCGCTGGATGATTTGCCCAGGTCCGCGCGCCGGGATGATGGCCGCATGACCGAAGCGGCCCGTATCGCCATACGCCGTCTGATCCGGGATCGCCTGGGCAAGCGGGCTGTCGTGGACGCGCGAATCATTCGGGTCGAATGAAGTAAAATGCCGACCAAGGAACAATTTTTATGATTGGACGCCTGAACCATATCGCCATCGCGGTGCCTGATTTGGCCGCCGCCGCCGCGCTCTATCGCGATACGCTGGGGGCCAAGGTGTCGGCACCCGACGACTTGCCCGATCATGGGGTAACAACGGTGTTTGTTGAACTGGAAAATTCCAAGATAGAATTGCTGCATCCCCTGGGTGACAATTCCACCATCGCCAGATATCTCGCACGGAACCCCGAAGGCGGTATGCATCATATTTGTTTTGAAGTCGCGGATATCATCGCTGCACGTGACCAGTTGCGATCGGAAGGCGCTCGTGTTTTGGGCGATGGAGAGCCGCGGATTGGCGCCCATGGCAAGCGGGTATTGTTTCTGCATCCCAAGGATTTCTGCGGAACGCTGATCGAAATTGAAGAAACGTAAGTGGGGCAGGAATGAGCCTGGTTAGCGGCATGATGATATACGCCGTTCTTTGGTGGCTGGTGTTGTTCATGGTACTGCCGTTCGGTGTCCGCACGATTCGCGAAGAGGGCGGTGAGGTGACTATCGGCGAAGCGGCCTCCGCCCCGGCAAAGCCCAAAATCGCCCTGAAAATGCTTGTGACGACATTAATTTCAAGCCTGATCATGGGTTTGATTGTCATTTTGATAGAGCTGGAGGTATTTGATTTTCGCGGCTATTTCATGCCGCCCGGCTAGAGTGTCAGCTGCTGCCGGATCGTTTCTATCGGCTCTCGACTGAAGCAATTCGAAATATGCACTTGATTTTTTGTAATTAAGAACCATTATCAAAAGCGTCGTGGAGGCTCGACTCCCCGACAAAACGCTCGATGGCGTTTCCTCCAATTTGGGCCGCACTTTCCAGTGCGGCCCTTTTTTTCGGCCTTGATTTTATACCAGATTGCGTTGCTTGAGACTCATATGTGCCCTTTCCAATTGTCGCAAAGTCTGAATCACTGTTGGTGAATCGTTTCAGGGAGGTTCACCATGGGT
>JAQBYC010000090.1 GCA_027623205.1 Pseudomonadota bacterium
ATCGGTGGCCGTTTTGGATCGGAAACACTGGCCGCTTTGCGTCGGAATGCGCAGTCGTTCTAACCGGCCATGGCGGCGACGAATTGTTCGCCGGATATCAAGTGTTCAAGGCGCTCATGCTCCGGCAGGCCGCGTCCACCTCTATCGCAAGCTTCGTCGCTGCCCTCAAACTAGTCAGAAAGGACGAATGGACCCGGGTTCTCTATTATTTGCTGGCGCCAATGGTTTATCCGGAAGTCAGCCATGGATTGTTCGTCATGAATGCCAAGAACCAACGAACAAAACGGTTCACGGGCGAGTTCTTAAGCACCTTCGATGCATTCGAACCGATTGAGCAGGTTCGGCAGATTGTCGAGGCTGAAACCTTTGATCCAGCCGAGGCGCTTTTGGCGCTCTACTTAAAGACCTATTTGCCGACGCTCCTTGTTCAAGAGGACAAGATGGGTATGGCACATTCTTTGGAAGCACGCATGCCTCTTTGCGACAACGCCATGATTGACCTGGCATTGGAGGTGCCGATCAACCTGAAAATGCACCTGGGCAATCTGAAAGCCATTCCGAAAGCGGCAATGGCCGGGACGCTGCCAGCCCCATTGTTTGAATTGCCAAAAAGAGGATTTCCAACGCCGTTCGCAAAATGGTTCCGCGCCGAACCTCTCCGTTCGTTCATGGAAGACCTCTTATTTTCCCAGCGCAGCCGAGAGCGCGGAATTCACAACCCAAAATACGTTCAGAAACTCTGGCGCCGCAATCTTTTTTCCCAAACCGACACGCTGGCTGATTATGCCAGAGCCAACCGGCTATACTCTATCGCCGTGTTGGAACAGTGGTTTCGAACTTTCATTGATAATTAAAATTATGCGCCGTCCCGGAGTTATGGTTTAACAACGCAACCTCGTCGGGAGGATTGCCAACTGGCATTCGGGCATCTTTCCTTGGTCCTGCCGAGTCAGATTTCCTTGCTTGTTCACGGACTTTCCGCGCTGGCGCGCAAGGCTGATGTTCCCGGACGGGTTCATCTGAAATTGATGATCTGGTCGTGGATTGGATACAATCCGACCGTGTCGGCGGCCCGGGTCAGGTCAGTTCTGGAAATCTCCCAGATCAAGCAAGAGCTTGAGGTTCACCAGGCTAAGCCGTTGAGGCGCATATTGGCCGACTGACCGACCGGTAAATAACGCTTTCTATCGACCACGGTACACGGATGTGGTGCGCCTTCTTCACGGGGACGCTACGGCTGCGGTGTTGCGGTCTCGTGCGCCCCGTCGCGCCAGGCTTGCCAACAGTGCAAGTTCGAGAAACGGCATGGTTGCAACGACGTAGCGGGGCTCGGTCATGAGTAGTGCGGCATGGAAAATGGTACTTACCGCCGCATAGGCAAGGGCGTTGGCTAGCAGCCAAACCTCCAGGCGCCGCCGCCGCTGGCGCCACAAGCGACACAGCAGCGCCAGGGCAACCAGCGGCAAGGCAACGCGATAGGCGGCCGTGGTGAGCTTGACGATTGTTGCGACCGGATTGGCCAAGGCGATCTCCACCAGCCTGGAACGGCTGGGCAGCCCCTCAATCCTTACCGTGTTGAGGCTGACGGGCCAGGCGGCGCTGTTGCGCGGACTGAACCACAGGGCAGCCGCGCGGCGCGACGGCAAGACGAGCCAGTATTGCAGGGGCTCCGCCGCGCGCCTCTTGGCGGCGATTTCGGCGAATGCGTCATCGATATGGCTAGGGAATGGTTTTAGGTTGTACCCGGCCTTGAGTTCGGCGATCAGGCTCTCGACCCGCCGGCGTTCCGCCTCGGAGCGATATACATCGGGGGCGATATTGATGCTCGAATAACGCTGGGTGAAAACCGCATAGACCCAAGATGGCGCCTGGTACTGGTCTACCGCCCAGGTCTTGCCCCAGGCGATGTAACCCATGGGCGCTGCGCCACCCGACTGCAGGGAATAGGGCTTGGGATACGGCTCCAGGCCGACGGCAATGCTGCGTATCCACCAAATGCCAAGCGGGACCGCCGTCATCAACAGCAGCATGAGGCCCCGCCGCAACGCCTCCCGCGGGCCATGGATGACAATTCCGGTGCTGGCGATGGGCACCGCCAGCAGGGCGCTGTCGTAGCGCAGGAATAGGGCGATCGCAGAAGCAATGGCAAGTGGGACAACGCGTAGGCGTCCCTCCAAATACGAGCGGACCAGTTCGGCGACAATCCACTGCGTCGCTGCCAATGCCAATGTTTCAGGCAGCGAAAATCGTGCCCAGGGCACGACCAGCGGCGACAATGCCGCCAGTAGCCCGGCCGCCCGCGCCCAGCGCCGGTTGGGAAACAGCGGCGCCACGTTTTTTGCCAGGTAGACCGTGCTAAATACGATGGCCAGCGACTGCGCAATTCCGACCCACATCCAGTCGCGTGGAAAAACACTCCACACGGCGGCAATGAACCACGGCAGGCCCGGCAGCTGATTGCCGCCCCAATGAGGAATGCAGGCGCCGCTGGCTGGATCGGACAGCGACACGCAATGATTGTTGAGGATATTCTCGGCCACGGTCTGATAGACGGTCCAGTCGCCAGTCATGGCCGGGGCAAAGATGACGAGCAATAGACGGGGTATCAGGGCGGCAGCGGCAATCAGGCAAAGGTCGCTTCGGTCGAGCATCGCTGTCATGGACGCCGCGCCTTGACCAGGGCTTGAAAAGCTACCCGGTCGCGGATGTAATCAGCCTCGTCAAAATCGTCCGATGCCAGCACCACAATCACCGTCCGCACCTTGACCGGGGCCAGGGTCAACCAAGTCAGGGGGGGCACATAAAGCGCGGAGGTCGGCCGGTCGACACGGAAGGAAGCGGTCCCATCAGCGTCTTCGGCCACCAGATCGACAGCGCCAGCGGCGCAGAGCACGAATTGCTCGCACCGGTGGTGGGCATGGCCGCCTCTTTCGGCAGATAAGGGCAGATCATACAAGGTGAACGCGCGCCGCACTATGAACGGCACCTGAGATCCGCATGCCGCCACGGCCAAGGCCCCGCGCTTATGGTCGCGAAATTCCGGAAGCTCGACCAGCCGCGCACGTCCACCGCCGCCGTTCACCTACCATCTCCAGCCAGATCAAACCGGTAGCTGTCGTGAACGATGGCGCGGGCCCCAAAGCCTTCCTTGAATTCGATCAGGCCTTCGTTTAGCACACGCCCTTCCGCCTCGTTCGAGATGCCGAAGTCGAACCATTGTTTGGCGGCGTAGACGTGGTCGAGCAGATGGCTCAGCACGAGGTCGAGGGCGCCGTTGCCGCGTCCGGCCGCCGACGTCGCCATATATTGTACATGGGCGACTTGGATACTTTCGTAGATCACGGCGCCCGCCAGTATCTCGCCCGCGCCATCCCGTGCGGTGAACAGCCGGATGTGGTTGGGAAAGCGGCTATGCAAAAGCTCTATCTCAGCCAATGAATGCACCGGTACCGTATCGTGGCGCTCGTTCAGCAATGCCGCCAGCACCGGCCAGAACGCCGAAAAATCGGTATCTTCGGCGACCGAGAGGCCGGCCTTGACAGCCTTGGCGGCAGCGCGCCGGCGGCGCGTTTGCCGCGACGCGCCGGCCGCCGGATGGACGACGCTGAGTACGTCGCGGCGCACCAGTTTGGCGCCCATGCGGAACAGGGCGTAGCGGTCCTCCTCCGCCGGGCGGCGATGATAGATGGTGGGCACGGTCTTGTACTGCAAAGCCTCGAAACCTGCCTCTCGGGCGTAGCCTATGAGAGCCTTGAAAACCGAAAGCATCAAAGTTGTCGTCATGTCGTCGCCGACGATCAGACCGCCATAGGTTAAGCCGCCATGGCTGGACAGACTCCCCGAAGCCTCATGGGCCGGCAGCAGTGCAACCGTCATGCCATTCTGTTCGAAAACCAGCGAATGGTCGATAAAGCGCTGAGCATGGTAATCCATGTAGCCGCGGCAAAAAAGAAACGTTGCGTTCTTGGCGCCATCGACAAAAGTATCCCATTCGGCATTGCGGTCCGGGCTATGGCGCTGAACAGACGGCATTGCTGGGATCCCTAAAGGTGGGTTTCTTCGATAACACTTTCCGGCCGGTCATTAAGCGCCGAGTAGATCCGCCACAAGTATTCCCCGATGATGCCCAGCATCAGCAGAATCAAGCCAGAGAAGAAGCTGATCAGGACAACCAGCGTGGCAAAGCCAGGCACTGCAAAATTGCCCAGAAACGCATTGATCAGAATGTAGGCGCCGTAGGTTAGGCTGGCCAACGCCGCGATCAGGCCAATCGCCGAGAGGAAGCGTATCGGCGCCACGGAAAAACTGGTGATGGTGTCGATGAATAGTTTAAGGCGTTTTGAGAAAGTCCAGCCGGACCGGCCATGGGGCCGGGCGGGACGTTTCGCGGAGACCACCGTTGGCGCAAAACCAAGCCAATAGGCGGCCAGTTGTGGGGCTACCAAGGGGCCGCTTTGCAGCAGATATGGCAGCATCGCCCTATCCATCAGCATCAGGTCAAAACCGCTCTTTGGATAATCGCGCATCACCAGCCGGTTGAGGATGCGGTAATAGAGCGCGGCAAAGGCGCGGGACATCAGAGAGTCATCCCGTTCTGAACGTACGCAGATGATAAATTTCGCACCTGCCAGCCAGCGTTCCACCATCTCGGCAAGCTTTCCCAGGGAATCTTGCAGATCCGCTGCCAATATGGACAGGGCATCGCCGTCAGCGTGCCGCAACCCCGCCCGGCTAGCAGGGACGGCGCCAAAATTGCGGGTCAGTTTTATGACCTTCGTTTCAGGACGGCGTTCCTTGATGGCCAACAGCTTCGTATAGGACCCGTCACTGGAACCGTCGTCGACGAATATCAGGTCAAGCTTCAGGCCCTTATCGGCAAGCCCCGCCTCGAAGGTCAAGAAACTCTCGTACAAGATATCCAGGGACCCTGCGTTGTTGAACACCGGGACGACAACACTGATCGTCGCGCCCTTCGCCTTTTTCATTGCTGCTGTAGTCACACTCGGACCTATCGGATGATCATGTAGAAACGGTCGACGGGAAACTTCGGCCGAAAATTTTCGTGGGCCAGGTTCTGCGCTTCCAAAGCCCGGCTTTGTTGCTTGTCGTTGGCATCTCCCATAACACGTCCCATCCTATTCGAGCGCCTATTCAAGTATGGCGTAACCAAAACCGGTCTTGCCATACCCGTTTCCATTGTAGAAAAGATAGGTGCCAAACTCGGCCGATATGACCGAGGCCCAGATTAGCATCTCGCTATCCCAGCCCAAATCAGCAACGTCGATACCCACCTGGTCGTCGCGGCGAACCCAGGTCCGGCGATCTGTCGATACGGCATAACCCAGGCGGTATCCCCGGATATGCGAACGCACGGAATAGAACATGCGATGCAGGCCGTCCCACTCGGCGACGAAGGGTCGGCCCAGGCCGTACTCGCCGCTGTTAAGTCCGACCGCAACTTCGCCCTTTCTGGGCCAGTGGATGCCATCATCGGATTCGATAAAACGCACGTTGTAGGTCGGCCGTGTGGTCCCGCCGGCGGATACGTGGCGGTCGCCCGCGACATACCACATCCGCCAAGGGGGCCCGCCGGATGTGACATGGGGCGCCGAACGCAGCAGCAATTCACTATCCGAGCGATCGAGTATGGGCACGCGGGAATGGCGCTTGAACGTCGTCCCACCGTCGCGGCTGATGGCCAAGCCTGAAACAACAGGTAACGGACGTGGACGCCTAATTGGTAGCCAAAGTAGTAAAGCCATACCTCATCGCCGACCCGGATGATACTGGACGGATTGACGCCGTTATCGTCAAAGGCGCCGGGTTCACCGATGTCGAGAACCGGCGCGTCAGAAACCTCGATGACCCGGGAGGGGTCGCGGGCATCAACATCAACGTAGCCTATGCGCCCCACGGTATTCTCATCGACGAAGGCAACATATATGCGCAGCCGGCCATCGCCCATGTCCAGCGGCGTCGGCAACATGGCGTGACTCTTGGCCCACCCTTGCGATCCATCGGGGGCATAAATCAGGCCCATTTTGCGCCAACGCATTGGCCTATGCCTTGAGTTTAAAGAAGCGGTAGGCGCTGGCTCTGGAGGCCTCGGCCTTGGCGGCAGGGAACATCTGCCCGGCCTCGGTATCGGCGCTGATGACGACCCCAGGACCGATCCAGCAGTCTTTCGCAATCTTTACGTCATTGGCTACTGCGGCATTGACCCCAAGGAAACAATTTTCACCTATTGAGCAATGACCCGAAATGACGACGTGGGAGGAGATAAAACAATTGCCGCCGATGCTGCTGTGATGGCCGATATGATTGCCGCTCCACAACACCACGTTGTCGCCGATGGTGACGTAGGGCTGGATCACGTTGTCCTCGAAGACAAAACAGTGGCGGCCCAATGTGGCGGAGGGAGAGACCCGGGCGTGGGGCGAGATGAAGGAGGCCAGATCATAGCCCATGGCGTCAACGGCCGCGGCGAGGCGGGTCCGCAAACGGTTCAACTCGCTATAAACCAGGGCCACGTAAACATCACAATTCTCGGGAGGAAAGGCCGCGGTCATATCTTCCAGAGCCACGACGGGCAGGCCGAAAAGTTCGCTGCGGCCAAGGAAGGCGCGCTCCACCGCGAACCCAACCACCTGGTATTCGGACTGCTGATTGAAGTACTCGTGGGCAACTTCGGCAAACGAGCTGTCGCCGACGATCACAAGGCCTTTGCCGCCGCACATGCCTCTCACGGCCTCTTGATCAGAATATCTTCACGGCGGTTGGCCATGGGCAGGCCATCAGCTTGCGGTACGACGAAAGCGTGGGCGCCGGCGGCCCGCGCCCGCGCGAGAAGCTCAAGCACGACGCGGTCATTGACCTTGCCTTCCTCGCTCTCACCGATCCCCGCGACGGGAATATCGTTGCCGCCGCTAAAGACGCGATGAAAGTGCCGGCCGGCAGGAGACGCGAAAAACCGTTTGCGCATAGACACGTTCGGAACGTCCCCGATCAACATTGACCCGCCGTCGGCCAGGAGCTTTAACGCCGCGTCGACGAATCGCTCGAGAATACCGTCCGCCAACGTGTACTGTATTACACTGTAGCACAAGATCACATCGGCCCGACCTAGCGCGGCGCCGATCTTGTCAGCGGATTCAGGGAAGCGTCCGGCGAATTTTTCCACGCCCTCGCCGTCGGGCAAAAGAGCCAACATTTCCATGGAATCCGCAAGTGCCAGGCGATGTCCGTGCGAAACGCAATGGGTGATCAACATATTCGGCAAATCGCTACACCCGGCTCCGATGTCCAGCACAACCGCGCCGTTACCATCAAGCGCGGGCAGCTTCGCGCGGATATCCGCAAAAATCGCAGCTTCGTGGCCGTCACGATAGGAGTCGGGAAAGCCGATGCGTTCGAACCGGCTAAGGCCGTTTTCGACCGCCTGTTTGCGGAACCCTTCGTAGTCGAGATCGTCAAATTGCCCAGCCACCACTTCAACCTTCATTGGCGTTGAGGGAAGCCCGCACGGCGGTCGCGACCTGTGTCACCTCGTCATCGCTCATCCATGGGTGACATGGCAAGGTCAATACCTCTGCAACGGCCCGCTCGGTCTCAGCCAGGGGCGCCAACGCTCCCAGCGCGGCAACCACCGCTGGCTGGCGATAATCAGGCACTGGATAGTGAACTTCGCATCCGATTCCGGCAGCGCGTAGCCGCGCTGCCAAGTCATCCCGGTTACCTGCGCGCACCACATATAGGTGTACGACGTGGCTGACGGTCCCGGTATTCGGCAGTTGGAGGTTCAGTCCCGAAAGCGTCTGTTCATAAATAGCAGCGATTTCACGCCGGCGTGCGTTCCAGCCCTCAACATACGGAAGCTTGGCGCTCAGGACAGCGGCTTGCATCTCGTCCAGACGGCTATTTCGCCCGCCCGACCGGGTCGCGACAAAACGTTTACTCCAGCCATAGCTACGCAACGCACGCAGCGTAGCCGCCAGATCGGGATCGTCCGTTGTCAGGGCGCCGGCGTCACCCATGGCGCCGAGATTTTTGGTTGGATAAAAACTGAAACAACCGATGGCGCCGAACGCCCCGGCCCGCACATGGTCCCGCATCGCGCCGTGCGCCTGGGCGCAGTCCTCGATCAGCGCCACGCCCGGCGCGGCGGCGGCAAGCGCATCCAGATCAGCCAAGCGGCCGTAGAGGTGAGTTGCAATGACGACCTTGACCGCCGGCGACATGGCTGCTTCCAACGCCGCAGCCGACATCGTCATGCAGTCAGCGTCGATGTCGACGTAGAGCGGCGTGGCGCCGACCGCAAGAATCGCCACCGTTGCATAGATACCCGCGTTGGCGACCGTTGCCACTACGTCGCCAGATCCGCAGTCGAGAGCGCGCAAAGCCAGTTCCAGTGCATCCGTGCCGTTGGCGACGCCGACACAATGGTCTGTTCCGCACCAGGCCGCAAACGCCGCCTCGAATGTTGCCAACTCGCTGCCCAGCAAATAACGCCCGCTATGGCGCACCCGCTCGATCGCGGCGGCAACCGTTTTGGCCACGATCGGCTCCATCCGGGACAGGTCGATCAGCGGCACTTCGCGAGACATAATGGAGGCCCCCTATTCCGCCAGCAGGCTGAGGAGGTAACGGCCATAGTCAACGTGCTTGATAGGCGCTGCAAGTCGTTCCAGATCGCCGGCATTGATCCAGCCCGCACGCCAGGCAATTTCCTCAATGCAGCCTATCTTCAGGCCCTGGCGGCGCTCCAGGGTGGCAACGTAATTGGCGGCGTCCAGCAGGGCATCCGGCGTACCGGCATCAAGCCAGGCGAAACCCCGTTGCAATCTGTGGACCGATAGATCGCCAAGTTCCAGATAACGCCGATTGATATCTGTGATTTCCAGTTCGCCGCGAGCTGAGGGCTTGAGGCCGGCGGCAATCTCACAGGCCCTATGATCATAAAAGTAAAGCCCCGTGACGGCATAATGGGAACGCGGGTTCTCCGGCTTTTCGGAAATTGCAGTCGGGTTGCCGTCTTCATCCAGATCGACGACGCCAAAACGTTGCGGATCAGGCACCCAGTAGGCAAAAATCGTCGCCCCGTCCGTATTTTCCCGCGCGGCATGCAAAATCGGTTGTAGTCCATGGCCGAAAAAGATGTTGTCGCCCAGGATCAGCATCACCCGATTGCCGGCGAGAAACGATTGCCCGATCAACAGGGCCTCGGCGATGCCATTGGGTTGCGTTTGCACGGCATAGCTGAGCGATAGTCCCAACTGACCGCCATCGCCCAGCAAACGTTGATAGTTTGGCTGGTCCTCGGGTGTGCTGATAACCAAAATCTCCCGGATACCGGCAAGCATAAGGGTCGCCAGGGGATAATAGAGCAATGGTTTGTCGTAAACCGGCAGCATTTGCTTGGTGACCACGCTGGTCAATGGGTACAGACGTGAGCCTGTACCGCCTGCCAGCAATATTCCCTTGATCGCGGTCACTTGGATGATGTCTCCACTTGGTTCGGACCGGTCCGCGTTAATCCCAGGCGCTGATCCATGTCATGATACAACAGTCTGGGCTCCCACCAATGTCTGTTGTCCAAAAACCATCGGATCGTATTGTCGAGCCCGGTCTGCATGGACACTTTCGGCCGCCAATTCAACTCGTGTGCAGCCTTTTGCCAATCAATGGCATAGCGCTGGTCATGTCCGGGCCGATCTTCGACCATTTTGATCAGTTGCCGGCGCTGGCCGAACCCGGGATTGGGGTCGTGATGATCCAATCGATCACAAATCGTGCGGGCGAGTTCCAGGTTGCTTACTTCTGCACCGCCGCCGAAAAGATAATGCTGCCCGGCCCGGCCCCGCGCCAGCGCCGCGGCCAGCCCCTTGGCATGATCTTCGACCCAGACCCAGTCACGTACCTGACTGCCATCGCCATAGATGGGAATGGCCTTGCCGCGAAGGGCGTTGGTGATGACTTTTGGGATCAGTTTGTCCGGCGTTTGCCTCTGGCCGTAATTGTTGGAGCAATGGCTGACGATCACCGGCAAGCCCAGAGATCTGTGCCAGGCCCGCGCCAGATGGTCCCCGGCCGCCTTGCTCGCCGCATAGGGCGAGTTGGGCCGATAGGCGCTATCTTCGTCAAACTGGCCCGACGTACCCAGGTCGCCAAAAACTTCGTCCGTGGAGACCACCAGCAGCCGAAAGCTTTCAGCCCTCCCGGCCGGCAAGGCTTTCCAATAGTTCGTGGCTTCCTCGATCACGTTGAAGGTGCCTTCGATATTTGTGCGAAAGAATTGCGCTGGCGCATCCAGCGAACGGTCTACATGGGTTTCAGCGGCCAGATGCATGATTGCGGTGGGCCGATGCTTTGCCAGAACCTGTCGAAATGCCTGACTATCGCAGATATCAGTCTGCTCGAACGCGTAGCGCCCGTCCGGGTCAGAAATTTCACCCGGCAATGTCACTGCCGCATAGGTGAGTTTATCGACATTGACTATGGAAAATTCTGTCTGGTCGAGAAAATGTCGAACGAGATGGGAGCCGATGAAGCCCGAGCCACCGGTAATCAGGACGGTCGTCATGACAGGGACGTATGCGCCAGATCGGCATAAAATGTCTGATAGCGCTCGACGCATCGCTCCATGGAATAACTAGCCTCTATCCGTTCCAGTGCACGCCGCCCAAGATTGCCAAGGCTGTCGGCATCCTTGGCGATCAGCTCTTGCCAACCGTCCGACAGCGCTTTTGGGTCGCCGGGCTGTATGACCACGCCGCTGTCGCCGACAATCAAGGCTGCATCGCCAACGTCGGTTACGACGCATGGCACACCGCACGCCATCGCTTCGCCAACGACGTTCGGGAATCCCTCGCCAAGGGAACAGCACGTGGCGATGTCAAAACCCGCGGTCAGTCGCGGGATATCGTCTCGGGCACCGAGCATATGGACTTTGTCCGCAATGCCAAGTTTGTCGATGGTTGCGGTCAGACCGCGATTGGAAGCATCCACGCCGCTGCCGACCAGCACGAAATGAACACCCGGTGAGGCCTTGCCTAATAAGGCGGCTGCCCGCAAAAATGTATCGTGATCCTTGAGTGGGTCGTGCCGCGCCACCAGTCCGATGATGCGATCCCCTTCAGCGGCATGGATTTCTTGGCGTAAAGCGTTTCGCGCCGCTGGATCGGGGCGAAATCTTGTCAGATTGAAGCCGTTTTCCAGAACCGCCCACCGTTTCGGCCGATAGCCCAGCGCCGTATGCACATCTCGGCCCGCTTGAGAATTTACGGCCACCGCGTCTGGGTAAAGGGAAAGCCAGGCCAATATCCGCACCAGAGCGCCATTGACGCCGCGCGTATAGCGGTCGTCCGTCTGGGCGCAACGGATGTTCCAGGCAATTGCCGGAACTCTTGCCGCCCGTCCGGCAAGCAAGCCGCAAAAATCGGAATGATAGAGCCAGGTCTGCAGAACGTCAGGCCGTTCGGTCCGTAAAAGGCGATAGAGCCGCCACAGTGCCGCCGGTGTCGGCAGCGATCGGGACATGCCGACTGCCGCCACCCGAATGCCCTCGGCGCCGATACGGGCGGCCAATGGGCCGGCAGCGGTCAGTGATACCACGACATTTTCAAAACGTTGCCGGTCCATCGCCGTCACCAGGCGGGTCAGCATGACCTCCGCCCCGCCGGTATCCAGGCTGGTAATCAAGTGCAAAACCTTGATGCGTTGTTTCATCACTGCGCTACGTCTCAACGCTCGCACAGAAAATGCCAAACCGGCAGGCCGTCCGAGATTGTGACTTTGGCGAAAGTATCTTGCAGCGTAGCGATCTGCACGCGGCTGAAACGTTGTTCTATGCGCGTGAAAAATCGGTCGTAGACGTCCTGGCGAATTCGTTCCAACGACTTGTCATGGTAAAATGCATAAAGGGGGACCCGTGCCGATAGCCCAAATGGCCGGAGAATTTTACCGATCCCAATCATCGGCAGGTATAGAAGCAACATTGCCACCCAGGTAAAAATCCAGCGAAAGGTTGCATTCCGAATGTCGCAAACGGCGCGCCGTAACACATTCACCATGGTGAACATGATCCGAAAATGAACAGGATAGCTGTCAAGCGCGGAATAGAGGTAGATCAAAAGACGTGGCGCATATTTTGCCAGGCCGCGCACTTCGCTCAACGCAGGGGTCGGCAAATGGTGCAGTACGCCAATACAATAGATCAGGTCGGCAAAATCGTCCCGGAACGGAAGCTGTTTGATATCGGCCATGAAAAACAAGGCATTCTTCGCCTCCGCCAAGTTCTTCCGTGCGACGAATACGGCTTCGGAGAAATCGACCAGTACCAGTTCCCCCACTTTGTGTTGCAATAGCGTTGCCCAGCGGCCGTTGCCGCAACCCAGATCACAGACCCGCCTATCCGCCAGACCATCAAGATCGACAACGTCGAAGTAGCCATTGAATTCGCGTTGGTGTTCCTCCAGAATTTTGGGGAATTCCTGCCATTCCTCACCGAAGGTATGTTGGATGTCGGGCGAAAACTCGTCCGTTCCAATACTCGTCTGTCCCGACAATCCCAGCCGGTCCATCAAACGGGGCGGATATTGCGCCGGTTCGAGCAGGATAATGACGTCATCAAGGATCGGATAGCGCCGGCCCTCGACCGTTAAACTGTCGTTATCCAAGGTTACCGCCGTGGTGCCGAAGATGTCGTGCAGGGTGTTGATTTTATTGTCGTAGTACATGCAGCCCTGCTTCAGTGCGTATGCGCGCCCCGAGAGGCGGAACCGGCGCGTGACCATAGTTCATTTCATGCCAGGATTGAAGCCTCCGGATAACCCAGCGGGCGCCCTCAGGATGGCTTGCTTTCTACCTGATCCCGGTAAATTTTCGCCATTTGCTTGATCAATTTAGGACGCGAGAACTCAGCCTCAATGCGCGCGGCACAACGATCGCCAAGCGCTCTTCGCCCGCTCTCACCAAGCGCGATCAGTTCGCCACACGCCCGTGCCAAAGCTGCCGGGTCGCCGGGAGGTGCGATTTTGCCAAGATCGCCCACGATCCGCGCGGAATCACCAACATCGGTGACGACATTTGGAATGCCCGCCGCCATCGACTCGGCAACCGCGTTGGAAAAGCCCTCGCCAAAGGCGGACGCCGAACAATGAATATCGAGCGCATTCAGCACTAACGGCAGATCGGTACGATGACCGGCCCAGATCAAGTGATCGGCCACGCCAAGCTTGATTGCGAGCGCATGCAGCTTTTCCTGATCAGACAGGCCGTCGCTGCCAATGCACACAAAACGAACCGCGCCGTTCGTCTTGAGCAACAAGGCGGCTGCGCGCAAAAATGTCTCGTGGTCTTTCTTTGGATCCAGGCGTCCGACCAACCCGATCAGACAGTCGGCCGGTGCCACGCCCCAGTCATTGCGCACTGCGACCCGTGCCGTCTCGTCGCGCCCGAAACGCGCCGTATCGATGCCATTTGACACCACCGTCAGCAGCCGATCGGGAAAGCCGTGTCCGCGCACATGATCGCGGCCTGCAACGGAGTTGGCGACGATAAAATCGGCGTAGCGGGATAGCCAGCGTTCGGCCATCAAGGTTAAGCGCCGGGTCGCATCATAGTGCTCAAGGTCCATGGCGGAGGCGCGAATACCCCAAATAATCCGCGTGCCCGGCAGAAAAGGTTTGGCCAGCGCCGCAAGCACATTGGGCGGGCCTAGGAATGCGTGAATGACGTCGGGTTGCAGCCGGCGCAATTGGCGGAGAAGGTTGATAAAAAAGCGGAGAATATCCCATCGCCCCCGTTTTTTCAGGGCAATCACCCGTATGCCGGCGTCCCTCAAAGGGTCGAGCAACGAGCCAATTTCATAAAAACACAGGACCGTAACCTCGAACCGGTCACGTGGCAGGCCGGTGGCAAGACTTGCCAATTGCACCTCCGCGCCGCCGGACTCAAGGGAACGGGTAAGCATGACGACCGAAATCTTTCGAACCACGGACCTAATTCTTCCATCAGAGAAAACCCTGCTGACATGTGCGACCGGGGCCAGTCAGCGCGCGAATTGTATGGCCTTGCCTTCTCTCTGGCGGGCCAATACTCTACGCGCCGTGTCTTGGGGAATAGGTTGCAAATTATAAATAATGTATAGAATCATCAAGCGCTTATGGGAAATGCCGCCATCTGAAACGGCGCATAAGATCGTACGCCGCCTGTCCGGTCGAAACGATGAATTTGACGTCCAGGAGCTGGCCCGTTCAACGCGGCAGATGCGTCCGCAACGATTCTATGATTTTCTCAGCCGTTATGAAGCCATCCTGGAGCGGCATGTGGGTTGGCAAAAGCTCGAGTTCGAAGGGCGGCATGTCCTGGAGGTCGGATGCGGCCCGTTGCTTGGCTTCGGTCTGATCGCCTTGTATCGCGGGGCGGCATCTTATTCGGCGATGGAGCCTCAGTTCGACCCTTGCGTCCTTGACGAACCGGCCATTGTCGATACCTACTTTCTGGGCGTCTTCAATGACCTTTCCGCGATTTATGGTCCCCGCTACGAATTCCCGGAGTTCATGGAATTATTGAAGAACCGCACGCGCATAACACCCGAACCCTTGCTGGAAACACCACTTACGGGTCCGTTTGACGTGGTGTTATCGAATTCCTGTCTGGAGCATATCTTTGACTTCGAAGCATCCATGCGCTGCCTGCGACAATTGTGTGCGACGAATTACCGATACCTCCATTTGGTGAATTTTAGCAGTCACCGCGCCAGCAAGAGCCCCTTTGCGGGGTTATACGCTGTGGACGCCGATAGCTATGTCGCTCAATTTGGCAATCACATTAATTTGTTGCGGGCGCCTGATATCCTGGCAGCGATGACCGCTGCTGGGTTTGCGCCCCAATTGGCGCCATACGTTTATTTTAAGGATTTTTTCGAAGAACCGATTCACGAATCATGGGCCAAGCGCTACAGTGAGGAAGAACTCTTCCTTCATACGGCAATAATTTCCGGGCCTACAACGGTGCCGGCTGCTTGCTGACCGGCTGCAGCCCCAATACTTGCTCCCAACGCCGCATAACCGCATCAAGCTCAAACGCCTTGGAGCGCTCGCGCCCGGCGCGGCCTTGTTCGACACGAAGCGCTGGATCGCCGATGAGGGTGCGCAAGGCAGTTGCAAGCGCCGCCGGGTCATCGACTGGCACGACGAGGCCATGAATTTGGTCCTCCACCAGTTCAAGAGGCCCCGGTGAAGCCTGGGTGACAATGGCCGGAAGACCGGCGTTCATTGCCTCCAGCAAAGCGTTTGGCATGCCTTCGTGACGTGAGGGTAAGGCGAAGATCGAGGCTTCCTCATAGTGTTTCCATATGTCGGTGACCTCACCCAGCCAGTCCACGCGCCGGGCCACACCACATTTTTCCGCTAATTCTCTTAATGAATGCTCCAATTTGCCGGCGCCGGCGATAGCCAACCGCCATTGCGGGAAGTCATCGGCGATGCTGGCGAACGCTTCAATCAGCACGTCTTGAGCCTTTTGCGCATGCAATCTGCCGACGTTCAAAATGATGGGACGACGGGCGCCGCCGTTCATTTTTCTGGTGTGTGGTTGTATCGGATTTGGCAGGAGTTCCAATAGATGCTCTGGAACGTAGGCCTTCAGGCTGTCCAAAACACCTTTGCTGTTGGCCGTGACCAAGGCCGCCCGTGGATAGAGAAGGCGGCGAAGGAGATCCCAAATTAGGCCATGGCTTTGACGGCTTGGATCGTTGCGCTCGGCGACAATGACGCGTGTCGGGAGGCCGATGCCGGCAAGTATGGTCAAAACGGCTGTCGATGGCATCGCGGCCAGGGATACTCGAGCATCAGCCTCGCGGAGCGCCTGGCGCAGGCTGGAAATTCTCGCGATGTTTCGGATCAGGCCGCGCAGCAATTTGTTTGAATCCTCTCGTCGGCCAAATACCAACCGCTTTACGCTTGGATGCAGGGCGTAGAAATCCGTTGCCGGTGCCGCCTGAGTGATCACGCAGACTTTTCGCCCGCATTCCGACCAGCGGTTAGACATGGTGGCAAACACCCGCTGTGTTCCACCATTGCCCATGTGGCCGATAATTAGGGCGATGTCATGCATCGCGGATTTAACGCGACACTGCTTCGATCACGGCGCGGCAGATCAGTTCGGCGGTCTCCTCGGACATATAGGGGTGCATGGGCAGGCTGAGGACGCGACCGGCGAGGGCTTCGCTGACCAGCAGACTGCCTTCGCCATCGCCCCAGGCCGCGTAGGCCGGTTGCAAATGCATCGGGCGCGGATAGTAGATGGCGGTTGGTATGCCTGCCTTGCCAAGCGCCGTTCGCAACGCCTCCCGATCATCGCATTGGACGGTGTATTGCGCCCAGGCACTGTTTGCGCCTTCGACCCGGACCGGCGTCGTCAAGTATTGGGTTAGCCGGGCATCGTAGTAATCGGCTAATTTGCGGCGGCTCGCGATCTCGTCCGTGAACACCCCCAACTTGGCCAGCAGGATAGCCGCCTGTAGCGTGTCAAGCCGGGCATTCAGGCCAAGCCGCACGATGTCGTATTTATCTTCGCCCTGACCATGGGAGCGCACCGAACGATAGAGAGCGGCCAATTCGTCATTATCCGTGAGCAGGGCGCCGCCGTCACCGTAGCCGCCAAGAGGTTTGGCGGGAAAAAACGAAATGGCTGTCACTTCAGCCAGTGTTCCCACCATTCGTCCCGCGGCGTCGGCGCCAAAGCTTTGCGCCGCATCGGCGATCATGAGGAGATTGTGCTGCTTGGCGATTACCCCGATTTTGGCATAATCCGCGGGTAAGCCGAACAGATCAACCGCTATGACGGCTCTAGGCACGAGGTCTCCCGCCGCCGCCACGCGTTTGATTTTTCGATCAAGATCCAACGGATCCATATTGAACGTTTGCGCGTCGACGTCGACGAAAACCGGCGTGGCGCCGGCGAGCAGGATCATTTCGGCTGTGGCGGTAAAGGTAAAAGATGGCAGGAAAACGGCGCCCCCCCTGCCGATGTTCGATGCCAGCAATGGCACCAATAGGGCATCGGAGCCGCTTGACAAGCCCACGGCGTGCCGGGCGCCGGAATGGCTTGCCAGTGCCGTTTCCAGTTCGCGCACTTCCGGCCCCATGATGAATTGACCATGGTCCAGGACACGCTGGATGCGTGCGTCGATCTCCGGCTTGAGACGTGCGTATTGAGCCTTCAGGTCTACGAAAGGGATTTGCATGAACTACCTATTTCTGTTGGCGTTTAGTCAACGGGATTATTTGGCGGTGAAATTACCGATTGGCTCCACGGCTTCGAGCAAGCCATCATCCGTAGTACGGAATTTCTCGCCCGTGCGCGGGCAGGTAAGATCCGATGCGAGCCGTTCGCCGGTACGGCTGACCCAGCCTGCCCAGCGCGCCGGATTGCCCAGTACAAGGGCGTAATCCGCTACGTCATGGGTGACCACGGCGCCGGCGCCGACCATGGCGTAACGGCCGATGGTATTGCCGCAGACGATGGTGGCGTTGGCGCCGATCGTGGCCCCGCGTTTCACCAATGTCGGCGCGAATTCATCCTTGCGCTCGACGAAAGCACGTGGCGTCAGAACGTTGGTGAAAACCATCGAGGGGCCTAGAAATACCTCATCCTCGACGGTGACGCCGGCATAGATGGCAACATTATTCTGCACTTTGACACCACGCCCCAGGCTGACATCAGGGCCGACCATGACGTTCTGTCCCAATACGCAGTTCTCGCCAATGCGGCTGCCGCCGAGAACGTGGCAAAAATGACAGATCTTGGTGCCGTCGCCGATCTCGACGCCATCGTCGACCACGGCTGATGGATGGATGTAGGGTTCTGGCATTCAAAATTCCTATGCTGAAGGTCGAGGCAAAATCCTACGCGATTAGAGGTTTTCCGGATTTGCCCTAGCCGATCGATAGGGTCGGTTCGTAGGCATCAAAATAATCAACGCGTTTGCGCACATCCGCGGGAAGCCGTGTCAGAAAACGTTGGAACAGATCAACATCTTCCTCGGTCACCCTGGTCGCACCAAACCCAAGTTTGGCATTTGAATTTGACGGCGGCTCAATGCTGATATCGGAAAAAGGCAACCGAAGTTCGCAAAGGGTTTTTTCCCATGATTTCACATCATTCATGTGCTCTGTACGGAGCGTCGAAAAAGCTTCGACTTTAGGCGATTTGCACATTGTCTGAAATCGAAGATGAAGTTCTGTCCACATCCACAGATACAACTCCCCTTTCTCCATCTCAGAACTATCCAATCGAAATTCATTGCATGCATCTTCCGGGCGATTATTATCGAGCCAAAAGTTCTTGTCTCTATTGAGAAAACTCCGCATATTCTTGAGTGGGTCTCTTGGCATATATATCAATGAATATTTGGGTAAAACCAAATCAACGCCGCGAAAAATACCTCGGCCAAACAACTTGTTCATATCAATGAAAATTGTTCGGTTGTTTTTTTCAGTACTTCATCGATCATATTCAGGCGGCGTTTGGTGATTTTTTCCAAGTATTGATCGTCACCTTTCACAAATGCTTCAAGGAACCGGCCACGCCCTAAAAGTTCATGGGTCTCGATGAAGCGGCGGTGAAAACGGTGTTGCCAGTTGCCAAGACGCCCTGGCAGGGTCTGCTGATAATGTGGAAATTCATTTATTGCTAGGCAACCATTCACATTGCGGTTAAAAAAATCCGTGGTCTGCATGCCACCGCTTCGACCGGCGTAAACCGCAAAAACGTACTTGTTAGTCATCAGGGTTCCTGGAAGTTAAAATGACGCCGAAACTGGACGCCCAACTCTAAAAATGGACCGGCGTGCCTTCTGAAATGGCTTTCTGGCAGGCGTCCAACACCTTCAACACGCGTAACCCTTCGTTGGCGTCAGAAGGTGGTGTTGTGCCGTTCTTAACAGCACCAACAAATGCCATGCATTCAAGTTTCAAGGGCTCTTCGGCACCATAGGGGATAGGCACTGCCTCCGCCTTGGAAACAAAGGGTACACCACCATCCCAACCAACAGTATGCGGGTAGGAAAGGACTTTTTGCTCGCCTTGTACCGCATCATTGAAGGCAACCATTCCCTGGTCTCCAATTACCACCATCCGGTGATCCTTATAGGGGTGGAGCCAGGAGACAAAAATGTGCGCCTGAAGATTGTCCGTAAAGCTGAGATGAGACAGTGTTGTATCCGCCACGCCGTCGTGCAGGTATTGCCCGCCGGTCGCGGTTATTTTCTCCGGCATTCTCCCCGTCAAGGACAAGATCATGGAAATGTCATGAGGCGCGAAGGACCATAGCGCGTTTTCTTCCTTCCGGATCTTCCCGAGACTGAGCCGGTTACTATAAATGTACCGCAGGCGTCCCAACTTGCCGGCATCAACGAATTCTTTGACGGCCCGAAATGCGGGATGGTAAAGCAGCAAATGGCCCACCATTAAGGTCAGGTCGAGGGACAAAGCCAGGTCACGCAGGGACTCTGCGTCTTCCACTTCAAGGCACAGCGGTTTTTCCACGAACACATTTTTTCCGGCACCAAGCGCCTGGCGGACCAGCGTGCCATGGGTCGCCGCGGGCGTCGATATGGCTACCGCATTGACATTCCGATCCGCAAGAACATCGGTGTAAGCTCCGTAGGATTTGGCCAAAGGGTAGTTTGGCCCGTGTTCGGAGCGCCTGGACTCTTCGGCGTCGCAAAATGCGTATAGCACCCCCAGGTCGTTGAAGTTTCGCAGCAGGTTTTTTCCCCAATAGCCTGTTCCAACAACGGCGACATTCAGCTTATCGGGCATTTCCAAATCCATTTTGGCGAGGTTTCATTCTTCACAGCCTGTTCGTTTCTTTGTCGCACGGTTGGCCAGGCATCAGTGGTGGGCAACTGATTGCCAATGCGCTTGCAGGTCGCGTGCGCGGTCTATTGGGTTGCAGAGCGACGAGATATTGCGTCTTCCCGCCTCGCCCATTCGTCTTAGGCTTTCTCGGTCATCGCAGAGGCGCAGCAGGTCCCTGGCGAATTTATCGGCCTCGAAGCCATCAGCCAGCAAACCAGTTTGGCCATTCTTTACGAATACGTCCCATTTCCCAGTTGCGATCACCGGCTTGCCGAGCGAATAAGCCTCGATGATGTCCCGACCCCATGGGTTGTTTTCCGTACTCGGTGCAGCGAGCAGGTCACATGCTGCAAGCACCCGTTCGGGCTCAGGCACCCAGCCAAGAAATAAAAAGAAATCTCCCAGCCCCAATTCCCCGACGAAATCTTCAAAATCTCCACCTTGGGCGCCGATCTGACCCAATCTTCCGGGAAGGGACGAATGCAACCGCATATCACCGGCCATGACAAACAGCAACTTATTCCTTCCGCCCCTATCAGCAAGGGCGCTGGCCATTTCGACAAGGCGCGTGTGGCCTAAAGTCAGTCTGAAGCTTTTGAGAGATGCGATTTTCAAACGGCCGTCATGCGGCACATCGGGATGTGGCGACAAGTCGTTGGGCGGAAGAATGGATGGATTGAAGATAACTTCGCCCGGCGCTTTCCCCGCAAGCTTCTCGAAATAGTCCCGTTCATTCTCCGTAATGTAAATGAGGGCATCACTTGATCTTAAAATGGAACGCGCCTGCGACCTGGTCAGGATTGTATTTTCCGGCCGCGTTCTGATGTGCGTTGTGAAGGGCTTGTCCGTCAACCTGCGAAGTCTGGCGGCGAGGACAAATAGACTTGCGTGGTTGAAGTGGACGAGATCGAAGCTTTCATTTATCTCGTCAGCCAGATGATCTAGATTTTTGTACTGGCGGAGCAGCCTTGGCAATGAATGTTTCAGTAGGCTCAGATTTGGTTTCCATCCAGCTTCAGTCGGTGAAAATAGCGGTAGCTCAGGTTCAACAACCATGTCGATGCCTAGAGCGAGATACTTGTCTTGAATATCGCTTTGTCTCCGGCAGATTACTTTGGGTTGGATCAGACGCCGAT
>JAQBYC010000091.1 GCA_027623205.1 Pseudomonadota bacterium
TTGCAATGTCCGCGCTTATTTTCCATAATCGAATGCGAAGACGATTATGTCAAACATAAACGGTCGCTGAGAAAGAGAAATCTAGCGCGTTCAGGGCCGACCGCGCATTCCGACGCAAAGCGGCCAGTGCTTCCGATCCAAAGTTTCCAATTCGATTGCGCCCGTGACCGACCTCGTGGGTGATCCCGAGCGGGGTTATATTCGCGCGTTTTGCTAAGGAGCGAGGGTGCCGGGCGAGAAGATTACCCAAGCGCGCTGGAAAGAATTTCTCCACATTGCCGGAAGTCGATAACTGGCTTGAGCGTTGCTTGGGGCGCCCTGCTTATTGCCGTGTCAGCCAAATGGCCGCAGGCTGCCGGTGGTGATCCTGTGTGCCTACTCCAGTGGTAGGCTTGTTTGGCAAGGGAAGGATTACGCCGCAGAAGGTGAAAGTCTCGGAACTACTGGACGCATCCTTGCCCGCTAAAGCCTCTTTTTCAAATCCCAGCGCGGCCGGAAACGAGGCGGATAAATTGTCAGATCGGGTCTGAATTACTACAACTTAAGGCGCCTTCGCGACTCCAAATAATTGAAAATTCCGCGACGTTCCCAACATAACCAACCAGAATTTTGTGGCGGCCGCGTTTTTAGGAAACTGCCGTCATTCGTTCGCAAATTTCATTTTGACTGGTTGGCTTGCACCCTGTGCAGTCTGCATGGATGAAACAGGGTTCGCCGCTCTGTATTGGAACCGTGGTGGAACTGCCGCCTGAGCGCCCGCCTAACCGGTCGCGGCCTGCTGGGCCTGTTGTAGCCTGGGCATCGCCGCCACATCACTATTCTTTTCATAGACGCCGCGATGGTTTGGGACCGCCTTGAATACATCCGATATACCCAGCACCGTTTCGGCGGCTCCCATAAACAAGCATCCATCCTTGGCCAGGATACCGGACATTGCTGCCAGCACCTTGGTCTTGGTGGGTTGATCAAAATAGATCAAGACGTTGCGGCAGAAGATAATGTCAAAGCTGCCCAGAGATTTCATATCCTTCAGCAAGTTAAATTCCTTATAGGAAACCATGGCCCGGATAGAGGAATCGATTTGCCACAAGTCATTGACCTGGGTGAAGTATTTAATCAACAATTTGACGGGCAGACCGCGTTGTACTTCAAACTGGGAATAGATACCTACCTTGGCCTTCTCCAATACTTCTTGAGAAATGTCGGTTCCCACGATTTCCATGCGCCAGCCGGCCAATTTCGGCGCCATTTCGCGTAAAATCATTGCCAGGCTATAGGCTTCCTGACCGGTGGAGCAGGCCGCACTCCAAATCCGCAGGCTTTTCTTCGCAGCACGGTCCTCCAGCAGCTTTGGCAGGATTCCATGCTGGAAAGTTTCGAATGGTTTTGAATCGCGAAAGAAAAATGACTCGTTGGTTGTCATCGCCTCGGTGATATCGCTCAGCAATGATCCTGGCCGCTTCAGGCGCACCTGTGCCACGAGTTCATCCAGGCCGGCAAGATTGTTCTTGCGGGCAACCGGGTTCAGGCGGCTTTCCAATAGATAAATTTTTTCCGGACCAATTGACAATCCGGACCGTTCCTTGAGGATGCCGGCCAGTAAAGCAAAATCATCCGGCGTCATAGACCACCTCCACTCGCGAAACGGATAACTGATGGTCCGATATCATCCATCGGCAGGACGGCGCTACATAGCCCGCCCGTCGCGACGGCACCGGGCATTCCCCAAACAACGCTGCTGCCTTCGTCCTGAGCAATAATCGTTCCGCCCCCTTCCACGACGCCTTGGCTCCCACCCAATCCGTCATGCCCCATACCCGTCAACATAATTGTCAGGATTTTTCCGCCATACGCCGCCACCACGCTCCGCAACATCGGATCAACGGAAGGCCGGCAAAAATTTTCCTGAGGTTCCTGATTCAAACGTAGAATTTTTCCGGCGGGGCTAGTCTCAACTACCATGTGGTAGCCGCCTGGCGCCAAATAAACATGGCCATCTTGAATTTCTGTCTGATCGGTCGCCTCCTCGCACTCGACGCCCGCAATTCGGTCCAAATGCTGGGCAAGTATCGTTGTGAAAGTGGCCGGCATGTGTTGGGTAATCAGGATTGGCTGTTTTACCTTGCCGCCAATTGCCTCGAACAGTTTCAATAGTGCTTGTGGACCGCCCGTGGAACTGCCCACACAAATTATTTCGGGCTTGAGCCTTCCCGGCTTACGCAGGACGATAGGCGCACTGCCGTAATGTCCACCTTGCGAGCGGGTATTGATGACGCCGCCATTTCGCGATTTGCCAACGGTGCGTGCCGCAATATTCCCGCGCATGCGCGCCGATCTGCCCAGGGCGCGGACCTTCTCCACCAAGTCACGGCGAAACTCTTCCGAGGAATGTAAATCGCTTGATGTGGTCGGTTTGGCAAGGTAATCGGACGCACCCAACGCCAGGGCCTTCAAGGCGATATCCGCATTGCGGGTGGTCAAGGTTGACGCCATCACAATTTTGCTTCGCGGCGACAATTTTAGAAGTCCAGGTAATGCCGTGATGCCATCCATTTTTGGCATTTCGATATCCAGGATCACTACGTCCGGTTTGTGTTCGGCGATACTTTTTTGCGCCGACTCACCATCGGTGGCCCAGGCAACCACTTCGATCTCGGGATCTTCCGACAGCCAGCGTTTGACTAAACCACGTATGACCGCTGAGTCGTCAACCACCATGGCTCTGATCATGGGACCGTCATCATTACCCGCGGCGACAGGCGTGGGTTTCCCGGCCACAGGCATCACAGTAACCCGACTTGGATAAATTTGGTTTCGATTATTTCCTTGTCAAAGGGCTTCATGATGTACTCGTTGGCGCCCGCCTTCATTGCTTCGACAATATGGGACATGTCATTTTCGGTCGTGCAAAAGACCACCACCGGCGCATCGCCCCCCTCAGTCACACGCAGAGCTCGCAAGAAATCGATGCCATTCATCACCGGCATATTCCAATCCAGCAATATTCCGTCAGGCATTTCCAAACGGCAGACCTCCAACGCCACTTGCCCGTCCGTGGCTTCGAATATTTCGAAATCCAGGGTTTCGAGAATTCGACGCGCCACCATTCGGATGACTTTTGAATCATCGACTACCAAACATGATTTCATATTGCACTCCGTCGGTCCTGTTCATTCGGTCGTAAAGGGCTGGCCGCCCGTTGGCGGTTGCTTAGGCGCATCCTAGGCCGCGGCGGCGACCTTAATAATATCTAGCAAACGTTGAACCTGCAAAATCACCAACAGGCGGCCATCAAGTCGATAGATACCTTGCGATACATCACGCCAGCGCGGATCCAAAGTGGGCGGATTTCGCTCGTAATCCTGCACCGGCACTTGCAAGACTTCGCCAACCTCGTCGATCAGCAGGCTGTATAGCTCGCCATGATGGTCGACCACGATACTCATGGATTTTTCGCGGTCGGCATGCTCCATTCCGAGGCGCTTTCGCAGATCAATCGCCGTAACAATGCGGCCGCGGAGGTTCAAAGAACCTGCGACTTCCGGCGGCGCCAGAGGAATGTTCGCCAAGGATTGCGGGCCCAGCACATCCTGGACCGATAGGACCGGGACGCCGAATAATTGTCCATCAATAACCGCGGTTACAAATTCTTCCGAAAGGGCTCGGTTCAACTGATCGTCCGCAGCTTGGAGGGACGGACCATTCTTTCTGTTCGAATTCTGCGCACTCATGCCACTTCTACCTTTTCAGCCAAGGTTTGCGTTAGGGTCAAAAGCAGAGCGTCACGATCGAACTTGCCAACATAGTCGCTGAAACCCACATTCCGGCCACGCTCGAGATCTTTTGGATTGACGTGAGACGACAGCGCTACAATCGGCGTTGCTTGCCATCTGCTGTCACTCTTCAGTTGCTCGGCCAGTTCAAAGCCGTTCATGCCAGGCATTTCAATATCACTGACGATACAGTCGAAAGACACGCCCGCTTCGCGCAGCGCCAACGCTTCATCGCCATTGGTGGCTATGGTAACTTTGTACCCCGCCACTTCCAGCAATGGCGTCAACATATTGCGGAAGAATGGAGAATCATCGACCAACAAAAGGCTTCGAGCGTCATCCTCGCCAAATGCAGCCTCATCGTGTGAGGTAAACCAGTCCGAGAATGCGTCGCTCAAATAATGCCCTACGTCGATGACGTTGGTCGCCTTGCCTTCAATGACGGCGCTGCCCAGATAACCTGGTTGGTTCGCCATTAGTTCGATGTCGAGGCAAGGTTCGACGATATCGATGATTTCATCGACGACAAGGCCCATGGAACGATCCCCATCGGCGAAGACCAGGATCGGCTGGCGACCGCTTTCACGGAGGGTATAACTGTCATCCATTTTTACCAATGGCATTAGTTTGCCTCGGTATTGCACAAGATTCTGGCCATTGGCGTGCTCCACGGTGTCTACATCAATCTCTTCCAGCCGGGCGACCAACGACAATGGGACCGCTTTCGGCTCATCGGAACCGGCCCGGAAGATCAACATGGTCGTGGTATCAGATCCGGCAACCGCATGGGCGCGTTCGTCATCGCCGTCGGTGCGCTCTCCCACCTTGGTGTCAGAAGTCGTGGCGGCAATTCCATTGGGGTCCAGAATCATAATGACACTGCCATCGCCAAGGATGGTGTTACCCGAAAACATCGGGATTTCACGCAGCAGTGGCGTAACCGGCTTGACGACAATTTCTTCTGTATCGAAAACCCGATCCACCACGATGCCAAAAGCGTAAGAGCCCACCTGCGACACCACGACGAAGACTTCAGCACCTTCGGTCAACTCAAGCTTTGATGCGTCGGCCAGCTTCAGACATTCACCCAGATAAACCAATGGCAGCAAGCGGTTGCGCAAGCGCAACACCGGCGTATCCTTGATCATCTCAATCCGATGCTCGGATTCCTTGGAGGCGCGCACCAATTCAACCACGCTCAATTGCGGGATGGCAAAACGATCGCCGCAGCTTTCCACAATAAGCGCTGAAACAATGGCTAGCGTCAGCGGTATCTTGATGGTGAAGGTGCTGCCTTTACCCCATTGAGACTCAAGCTCGATCGTGCCGCCAATTTTTTCAATATTGGTGCGGACCACATCCATGCCAACACCGCGCCCAGAAACAGCCGTAACTTTATCGGCGGTCGAAAACCCGGCGGCAAATATCTGCATTTGTATTTGCTGCTCGGTCATCTCGCCAATTTCGGCCTCGCTCGCCACGCCGCTCGACAGCATTTTGGCGCGCAGTTTTTCGACGTTTATGCCGCGGCCATCGTCCCTGATTTTAATGATGATATGGCCGCCTTCGTGATAGGCATTCAGAACAATTTTGCCGGTTCCCATTTTTCCCGCGGCAATCCGTTCTTCAAGCGTCTCCAAACCATGGTCGGCGGAGTTGCGCACCATATGTGTGAGGGGGTCCTTGATCAGTTCCAATACCTGACGGTCCAGTTCGGTGTCCGCGCCCAGCATTTGCAGGTCGATCTTTTTCTTCAATTCAAGGCTCAGATCACGAACGATGCGCGGCAATTTAGCCCAGGCGTTACCGATCGGTTGCATGCGGGTTTTCATCACCCCTTCTTGCAGCTCGGTTGTTACGTGGCTTAGCCGTTGCAGGGGTACTTTAAATTCGCTATCGGCATGTCCGCGCACCATTTGCATCAGTTGATTGCGGGTCAACACCAGCTCCGAGACCATGGTCATCAGGTTTTCCAGAACATCAACGCTGACGCGGATACTCTGGCTGGCGACCGAAGACTCCGCCGGCTTCTCGGCAGGCGGCTCTGTTTCGATTTTGGGCGGCGCGGCGACAGGTGCTGGGCTCGGTATTGTCACAGCTTCGGTTGCTTCAATCTCGGTTTCCCGGAACGCGCGCTCCAATTCTTCTTCCGTGGCTTCCCCTGCCTTCAATTGACGCTCGACCGCCTTCTCTTCGGGCTCCTCAGGTAATTTGACATTGCCCGGAACATCAGCGCCAAGCGCCATGGCATCCAATTGAGCGATCAAATCGCCGTCATCGCCTTCGGGTTCCGCTTCCGTCGCCTCGAGGGCGGCCAGCAATTCCTTTATTCGATCCAAAGAACCAAGGATCAGAGATACCGCGACCGGCGTGACGACCAGTTCATGATCACGGACCTTACCCAAGACATTTTCCGCCGAATGGGCGACCGCTTCGAGCCTGGGCAGACCGAGAAATCCGCAGGTCCCCTTAATGGTGTGGACAAGCCGGAAAATATTGTCAATTAAATCAGGCGCATTAGGGTCCTGCTCCAGCTTGACTAATTCAAGATCAAGCGTGCCAAGATTCTCGGAAGTTTCAGTTAAAAATTCACTGAGTAGATCGTCCATTGCTGTGGCCCTGTCGGTTGGTTTTGTCGCGACCGACAACGGGATACCTCACCCTCGCCGACCATGGCCAAAAGATGGGCGCAATAGGTTAAAAAGCCATGAAGCAAACCACTGAATCCAGAGTTTCTAGACCATTTTCGATATTCATCGAGTCGCCGAGCCGCCCGCTCTCCCTCTCGACCACCCACAGGATTATGATCCCAAGAGCGACTGGGGGGTGGTCGAGAGGGGGAGCGGGTGGGTGAGTCAACCTCGAAAACGGTCTAACGCGCGGGAAGCATATCCACTGAGAATTCCACCGCGTCCACCCTCGGCATTACAGAAATGTCGCCGCCGAACGATGCCGCCAAATTAGTCGCAAGACGAGCCGGCGCCGATTTGGGATTGAGGTCATCGCTGGCACCCGCCGCATCGAACGCCGCCTCCACCCCCTCGCCCAAACGAGCGCCGGGTCCTTCGGATCGAACGGTCGCCTGTATCATGGCACGGCCGCCGCTTTCTCCCCGCTTCAAATCGACGCGTACAACACCGCCGCGCGGAATTGTATCGTTAGCAATTAAAATCAGGTTCAACAGGATTTTGATACCAGTCTTATCCAACGCAAGATTTTCTTCATCTGAAGAGATCGGCCAACTCAATTCGCCTCTACCGTCGGCCAGGAAATCCGCAGCTGTCCGCCGTGTTTCAGTCAGACTAATCGCTACGCCTTCGCCGCCCGCCGCGCCGAAGGCCAGCCGCATGAATTTCAATCGGTTGGCGGCCAGTTCCGCGCTGTGCGCGAGCAAAGCTACCGCCTGTTTTCGCATTTCGGGATCGTCCTCATCTTCGAGGATCTCGACCCCGTTGCCGATCGCACTGACTGGTCCCACAAGATCGTGACATAGTTTTGAGCAAAGAAGGGAAAGAAGAATTAAATCGGGCATTTTTGCTACTGATCCGTGTCTGAGCCTCCCGGCGGAATCGGGGCTGCCAATTTGCGCGCCGATCAGATACGCTGGGGTGCGATTGTGATAAGAAAGCCGCCACGAACGTAACCAAAACTGCCTTTGGGGTCTATGGCGACATGGTCCTGCGTGGACAGCAGGGTAACATTAACAGACGAGGGGAAAAGGCAAAATGTCGTCCGTACCCGACCACGGTAAATCGAAAATGCGGCTGGGCCGTCCGCCCGGTGCTGGGCGCGGCCACGGTAAACCAAGCCTGCGCGGCCGTCAGAGCGATCCCGCGGCCGTGGCGGAAATCCAAAATATCATTGGCGCATCTGCGGCGGAGCGCACC
Organism: Pseudomonadota bacterium; assembly: GCA_027623205.1. Taxonomy (GTDB): domain Bacteria; phylum Pseudomonadota; class Alphaproteobacteria. The sequence continues at coordinate 7,661 of JAQBYC010000091.1, forward strand.
CTGCTGATCGAATACCTGCACCAAATTCAGGATGCAGAAGGTTGCCTGCGTCATCGCCATCTTGCAGCGTTGGCCCATTGTCTGCGCCAATCCTTGGCGGAAATTTATGAGGTCGCGACATTCTATCACCGTTTCGATGTTGTAGCCGATGATGCGGAGCCCGCCGCGCGAACAATACAAATTTGCGATGGCTTGCCATGTCAAATGGCCGGCGCCGATGCCCTGGCGGATACGCTGGCAGATACTCTAGCCTCGAACCCGGCAAGCAATTGCAGGATAGTCCGCAGTGCCTGCATGGGCCGATGCGACGGCGCACCGGTTGCGTCCATCGATGCTGACTATCTGACCCACGCCGATGCCACGGCAATCCAAACCCGGTTAACCAGCCCTGTCGCACCTGACGTGATGGCTCCACGCGTCGATTTTGCGGCATATCAAGCGGGCGGCGGCTATCAGCTATTGCGGCAATGTCTCGCCGGCGAACGGCAGAGTGCGCAAGTCATTTCGCAATTGGAGCTAAGCGGCCTACGCGGCCTGGGCGGTGCCGGGTTTCCGACGGGACGCAAGTGGCGTCTGGTTGCCGCAGAGCCCGGTCCGCGCTTAATAGCGGTCAATGGCGACGAAAGCGAACCGGGGACCTTCAAAGACCGCCACTATCTTGAAACCGACCCTCACCGTTTTATCGAAGGCATGCTCTTGGCGGCCTGGGCCATGGATGCGGAAGCCATTTATCTCTATCTGCGTGACGAATATCCTGATTTGCGCGTAATGTTGCAGCGGGAGCTGGCACTTGTCACCGCGGCCGGGTTATGCCACGGGCAAATCCATTTACGGCGCGGGGCCGGGTCCTATATCTGCGGCGAGGAATCCGCCATGCTGGAAAGCATTGAGGGCAAGCGCGGCTTGCCCCGCCAGCGGCCGCCCTTCCCGTCTCAAGCTGGCCTGTTCGGCCGCCCTACGCTGATTAATAATATTGAAACCCTGTATTGGACCCGCGACGCCATCAACGATGGGGCGGCTTGGCAGAATTTGCGCAGTTACTCTGTATCCGGCCGGGTTCGCGAACCGGGTGTCAAGCGGGCGCCGGCAGGCATCAGCGCCCGGGCGTTGATAAACAGTTATTGCGGCGGGATGGCGGCGGGCCATGAGCTGATGGCATTCCTTCCCGGCGGCGCATCGGGCGGCATCTTGCCCGCCAGTCTTGCGGATGCACCAATGGATTTCGGTACCCTGGAACAACATGGGGCGTTAATTGGATCCGCCGCCTTGATCGTGTTGTCACAACACGATGACATCTCGGTCGTCGTGACAAATTTAATGCGGTTTTTTGCGCATGAAAGCTGTGGTCAATGTACGCCGTGCCGGGTGGGTACTGAAAAGGCCGTCGTCATGCTGGCTGCGGGCAAGGAACAGGCTGACGGCGTTGCTTTTTCCGATCTGGCGCAGGTGATGGCGGATGCCTCAATCTGCGGTTTGGGACATGCCGCGGCCAATCCGTTGCGTTGTGCGCTCCGCTATTTTCCGGGGTCAATCGCATGACCGACAAGATTTCTATCGAATTGGATGGTATTTCTGTTGATGCCCTGCCCGACGAGAGCATTTGGCAGGTCGCGGCGCGTCTGGGCACGATCCTGCCGCATCTTTGCCACACCACCGAAGCAGGCTATCGATCAGACGGAAATTGCCGCGCCTGTGTGGTCGAGGTCGAGGGGGAGCGCACCCTTGCCGCGTCGTGCCGGCGACGCCCGGAAGCCGGCATCGTCGTCAAAACAGACTCGGAACGGGCCTTGAAGGCGCGGGCCATGGTAATGGAATTGCTCCTGAGCGATCAACCGCGCCAATCTGAATCTCCTGATCCGGCGGCGCTAATTTGGCACTGGGCCGATGCCCAAGGCGTGCATGATAGCCGGTTCCCACGGCGCTCCCACGATGTCGTACCCGATACGAGCCATCCCGCCATGATGGTAAATTTGGACGCTTGTATTCAGTGCAATTTGTGTGTCCGGGCCTGCCGCGAGGTTCAGGTCAATGATGTCATCGCCATGGCCGGGCGTGGTGCAGACAGCCATATTGCCTTTGATTTTGATGACCCCATGGGGGATAGCAGTTGCGTTGCCTGTGGCGAATGCGTGCGGGTCTGCCCGACCGGCGCTCTATTGCCGGCCGACGGCCAGGGTGACGCGGACCGCGAAGTGGCTTCGGTCTGCCCCTATTGCGGGGTCGGTTGCCAATTGACTTTCCACGTTCGGGACGAACGTATCGTGCGGGTTGAAGGGCGCGACGGGCCGGCCAATCAGGGCCGCCTTTGCGTCAAGGGGCGCTTTGGCTTCGACTACATTCATAGTTCTGAACGGTTGACCATGCCCTTGATCCGGCGGGATGGCATCGCCAAGGATGATGTCGCCATTGATCCCGCCAACCCGCTAAGCCATTTTCGTGAGGCAAGTTGGGAGGAGGCGCTGACCCATGCCGCCCAGGGCCTGCAATCAATTCGGGACATCCACGGCAGTGGGGCTCTTGCTGGATTTGGTTCCGCCAAGGGCTCGAATGAAGAGGCCTACCTGTTTCAAAAGCTGGTGCGCACGGGCTTTGGCAACAACAATGTCGACCATTGCACACGGCTGTGCCACGCCTCGTCCGTTGCCGCACTGATGCAGACGATCGGCTCGGGCGCCGTGACGGCGCCTTTCACCGATGCCTTGAAGGCTGAAGTTATCCTGATTATCGGTTGCAATCCGCCCGTGAACCATCCCGTGGCGGCGACCTATTTGAAGCAGGCGGCAAAGAACGGCGCCAAGTTAATCGTCATAGACCCGGATGGTTCGACCCTCAGCCAGCATGCGACTTGGATGTTAAAAATAAAACCTGCCACCGATGTGGCGCTGCTGAACGCGATGTTGCACGTCATTATCGAGGAGGACCTAGTCGATCATGAGTACATTGCCGCCAGAACCAACGGTTTTTTAGAGTTGGCGGCGCATGTCCGCGCTTTTCCGCCCGAGGCCATGGCGGAATTGATCGGCGTTCCGGCCGGCAAGATCCGCGATGCCGCGCGGGCCTTCGCGACGGCGCGCACGGCCATGATTTTTTGGGGCATGGGTATTTCCCAACATATCCATGGCACAGACAATGCGCGCTGCCTGATTTCCCTGGCCCTGGCTACGGGCCAGATTGGCCGTCCGGGCACCGGATTACATCCACTGCGCGGACAGAACAATGTCCAGGGCGCATCCGATACGGGCCTGATCCCCATGGTCTACCCGGACTATCAGCCGGTGGACGACCCGGCGGCCCAAGCTAGATTTGAAGCCTTGTGGAAAACCAAACTGGACCCCAATCCTGGCTTGACGGTGGTTGAGATTACCGAGGCTATTCATCGTGGCGACATTCGCGGACTCTATATTATGGGTGAAAATCCTGCCATGTCGGACCCCAATCTCAGCCATGCCCGCACCGCCCTGGCCAACTTGCAGCACCTGGTGGTGCAAGACATTTTCCTGACCGAGACCGCCTGTTATGCCGATGTGGTCCTGCCCGCCTCGGCCTGGCCCGAAAAAGACGGCACAGTCACCAACAGTAACCGGCAGGTACAGATGGGCCGGCGCGCCCTGCAGCCGCCAGGTCTGGCCCGGCAGGATCTTTGGATTATTGAGCAAATGGCCCGGCGGTTGGAACTGGATTGGCACTACGATGGACCTGAGACTGTTTTCGAGGAAATGCGCGCCAGCATGAGTTCGATCCATGGCATGAGTTGGCAACGGCTGCTAGCGGAAGACGCCATTACGTATCCTTGCGCCACACCAGAGGATAAAGGCCAGGCTGTGATGTTCGGCGATGGCTTCCCCACAAAAGATGGCCGTGGCCAATTCGTACCCTGCGATATTACCGATCCGGATGAACTTCCGGACCAGGAATATCCCCTGGTTTTGCTAACCGGCCGCTTGCTGGAACATTGGCATACAGGCGCCATCACACGTCGTGCCCCCATTCTGGATCAGTTGGAGCCCGAGGCCATGGCGCATCTGGCGCCTGATACCTTGAAGGAACTTGGGGTCGCACCCGGTGATCGCATCCGCGTGGAGAGCCGACGGGGCGCCATCGAACTGACGGCACGGGCGGACATCGGGGTACAGCCTGGAACCGTTTTCATTCCTTTCTGCTTTGCAGAGGCCGCCGTGAATTTATTGACCAATGACGCTTTGGATCCCGATGGCAAGATACCGGAGTTCAAATACTGCGCCATTAGAATTTCGACAGCGTACGATAGCGTCGAAACGTAGCCAGAACGGCAAGGCAATTGATTTTTCGATGGTTTTTCTGATTTGGCGCCCATGGAGATAGCCATGCCCATAAATTTGCCGCGCCGCCGGATCGAGTTATTTTTGATCTTCGCGGCAATATTGCTCACACTGCTCTCCACCGGGGTAGAAGTGTCCTACCACTTTCTCGACCACAAGCGGTTGTTAGGCGCCGCGCGCCAATTTTCGCTCTCGGAAGAGTCTAATATCCCGACCTGGTACTCGGCCATGCTGTTGGCGACCTGCGCAGTTTGCCTGGCAGCCATTGGCTTAGCGCAGCCCCCCGTTGCCGGAAATTACCGGCGCCATTGGCTGATCCTGGCACTGATTTTCCTCTACATGTCCATGGATGAGACAGCCGTGATTCATGAGATGACGATACGTCCATTACGAGAAGCATTTGATCTGCATGGAATATTTTATTACGCCTGGATCCTGCCCGCGGCTCTTCTGATGGCGGTATTTCTGGCCAGCTATCTGGGATTTCTTCGCAATTTGCGGCCCAGCAGCCGCAACCGATTTGTCCTGGCCGGACTGGTCTACGTGGGCGGTGCATTCGGCACCGAATTGGTGATCGGTTACTGGTGGGAAACCTACGGTAACAATTTTACCAACGGTATGCTGAACATCCTTCAGGAGTCTATGGAGATTACGGGCGCCTCGCTTTTTCTTTCGGCATTGCTGCGTCATCTTGCAACCATGGGGGGCGAGCTTCGGATTGCTTTTAGGCCTTAATAGAATTTGGGTGAAACCTGCCAAGAGCTGTCTCGTCTAAATTTGCCGCAAAGCGCCTATCACGCTATGTATCAAGCAGCAGAGACTTAACCTGATCGCGCGCCCGCAGAATTCTTCGAACCGGTACTGCTGCGGAATTGCCCAGGGCACAGCTAGAGAAATATTCAGTTCATCGGAGTCGCTATCGCGACTTAAGTAATTGGTTCAATTGCTATATTCTTAAGAGTCCGGGCATATTTCGAAGAAACATGCCTTAACTGTGGCGTCGTTACCCAATGCCAATCCAGATCAAAACCCAGGAGGAAATACAGGTCCCTAACCCAAAACGGGTATTCGGCCACCATCTCCGCCATGGTGCGCTTTGCAACGCCTATATCAGGCCTTCAATTTTCCTCGCAGCAGCTGATTGACCATCTGAGGATTGGCCTTACCCTTGGTCGCCTGCATGATCTGACCTACGAACCAGCCAAGGACCTTGTCCTTGCCGCCCTGGAACTCCGCCACCTTGTCCGGGTTGACGGCAATGACCTTGTCGATTTCGGCTTCGATGACGCCGCTATCGGAAACCTGCTTCAAGCCTTTTTCAGCAACAATGGCAGCGGCGTCCTGGCCGCTTTCGAACATGGACACCAGAACATCCTTGGCAATCTTGCCGGAGATCGTGCTGTCCGCGATCAAATCGATCAAACCGCCGAGCTGATCTGCACTGACCGGGCTATCAGCAATGTCCCGTTCGGCCTTTGAAAGTTGGGCAAAGAACTCGCCCTGCACCCAGTTGGCGGCAATTTTTGGGTCGCGGCCCTGGGCGACCTGTTCGAAGAATGCCGCAATTTCCCGTTCGCTGACCAGAACTTGGGCATCGTGCACCGATAACCCCATTGCATCCATGTAGCGTTGCTTTTTTGCATCGGGCAACTCCGGCAATGTGCGCCGGATGCGTTCGATAAATGCGTCGGAAAATTCCAAGGGCAGCAAATCAGGATCGGGAAAATAGCGGTAGTCGTGCGCTTCTTCTTTGCTGCGCATGGGTCTTGTGGTGCCGCTTTGTGCATCGAACAGACGGGTTTCCTGGTCAATACTGCCGCCTGCCTCCAATATATCAATTTGCCGGCCTGTTTCATAGGCGATGGCTTGCTGCATGAAACGGACAGAATTGACGTTCTTGATTTCCGCCCGGGTGCCCAGGGCTTCACCTGGCCGGCGCACGGAAACATTGACATCCGCCCGCATGGAGCCCTCCTCCATATTGCCATCACAGGTGCCCAGATAACGCAGAATGGTCCGCACCTTGCGAACATAGGCCCCGGCCTCTTCCGCCGTGCGCATGTCCGGTTTGGAAACGATCTCCATCAACGCCACGCCGGAGCGGTTCAAGTCCACATAGGTTTTAGTCGGGTGCCGGTCGTGGATGGATTTGCCCGCATCCTGTTCCAGATGCAGCCGTTCGATACCGATATCCCGGGACCTGCCATCCTCAAGGTCTACGGTGATCACCCCTTCACCCACGATGGGCTGAAGGTATTGCGAAATCTGATAGCCCTGGGGCAGATCGGCATAGAAATAGTTTTTCCGATCAAAAACCGAATAGGTGTTGATCTTGGCATTTAGCCCCAGGCCGCTACGCACCGCCTGTTCCACCGCGACTTCATTGATCACCGGCAACATACCCGGCATGCCCGCATCGACCAGGCTGACCTGACTGTTGGGCTCGGCCCCAAACGCCGTTGCCGCGCCAGAAAACAATTTTGATTGCGAGGTCACCTGGGCATGCACTTCCAATCCGATGACCACTTCCCATGGTCCCGTGTCACCTTCGACATAATTGTTCATCAGCGACTTCTCCACCATTGCGTCGGCGCCTCGTTAAAGGCGGCGGCCTCTTCCAATAGCCCGGCCACGCGGAACATTGTTTCTTCATCAAAGGCCGGTGCTAGAACTTGCAGGCCCAGCGGCAGGCCATCGTCAGATAGCCCCGCCGGAAGGGAAATTCCCGGCAAGCCAGCCAAGTTAGCGGGAACGGTGAAGACATCGTTCAGATACATCGCAATGGGATCGTCCGCCTTGTCGCCAAAAGCAAAGGCTGCCGAGGGTGTGGAGGGTGTCAAAATTGCATCTACCGATGCAAAGACATCGCGGAAATCCTGGGCGATCAGGCGGCGGACCTTCTGTGCCTTCAGGTAATAGGCATCGTAATATCCCGCCGACAACACATAGGTGCCGATCAGAACCCTGCGGCGCACTTCCGGTCCGAAACCGGCCGCACGCGTATTCTCATACATTTCCGTTAGATCATCACCCGGCATCCGTAAACCAAAACGCACCCCGTCATAGCGGGCTAGATTAGATGACGCCTCCGCTGGAGCCACGATGTAATAGGTGGGTAGGGCGTATTTGGTATGGGGCAGGGAAATATCGATAATCTCGGCCCCCGCTGCGCGCAGCCAGCCAATGCCCCGTTGCCATAAGGCCTCGATTTCGCCAGGCATGCCGTCAAGCACATACTCTTTTGGCACGCCAATTTTTAAACCGCGCGCATCGCCGGTTAAAGCCGCCTCGAAATCCGGCAACGCAACATTGGCGGATGTAGCATCCTTGGGATCGTAACCTGCCATGGCCCCGAGCATAATGGCATTATCGCGAACGCTGCGGGTGATGGGACCGGCCTGGTCCAGAGATGACGCAAACGCCACCACGCCCCAACGGGAACAACGGCCGTAGGTCGGCTTGCAACCCACCGTACCGGTAAAGGAGGCTGGCTGACGGATTGACCCCCCCGTATCCGTCGCCGTGGCGCCCATGGCAAAACGCCCTGATACCGCTGTCGCGGATCCCCCCGAAGAGCCACCCGGCACCAAGGCCCTGTTGTCGCCGTGACGGCGCCAGGGGTTTTGCACGGCGCCGTAATAGGAGGTTTCGTTCGATGATCCCATGGCGAATTCATCCATATTGGTCTTGCCCAACATGACAGCGCCCGCCTGCCAAAGATTGGCCGTAACCGTGCTTTCATAAGGCGGCCTGAAACCATCAAGAATGTGGCTGCCCGCCGTGGTCAAGACGCCCTTGGTACAGAATAGATCCTTGATCGCCAGAGGAATGCCTTCCAAAGCCCCGCTCCCGCCTTTGGCCCGGCGTTCGTCCGAGGCGTCCGCCATTGCCAGGGCAATCTCTGGAGTTTCCGTCACCATGGCATTCAGGGCGGAGGACTCGGCCATGGCGGAGATGTGGCTTTCGGTCAATTCCCGGGAAGACAACGCTCCCTTCGCCAATAGATCACGCGCCTCGGAGATGCCCAATTCGGTCAGTTCGGCCATTACTCGATCACCTTTGGAACAGCAAAAAATCCGTTGACGCCATCGGGTGCGTTGGCAATGATTTCCGCCTGTTTGCCGCCATCGTCAACGACATCCTTACGCCAGCGCAGGGCTTCGTCATGCACAGACGCCATGGGCGCCACGGCATCCGTGTCCACTTCATTCAGCTGTTCGATCCATTGCAGGATACCAGACAGCTCTGCTGCCAGGGGCCGCAACTGCTCCTCTGCAACGCCGATGCGGGCGAGATGGGCAATGCGTGCGACCGTGGCTTTATCGACCGACATGTGCGACCTTTCCGGTCTGTTGAAATTCATGAAATCGCGCCCCCTTCAGGGCGCGCGGAAGCTAACACCCGTTATGTCCGTGATCAAGTCCGAGGCGCTGCGCGCCGCCATTGCGACCCCACAGCGATTGCTGGGCCTGGACCTGGGCAGCAAGACAATCGGCCTTGCCCTATCGGATATTACCTGGCGCATCGCCTCGCCACTGGAAACCATACGTCGGCGCAAATTTAGCGTTGATGTGGAACGGTTGTTCACCTTGGCCGACGAGCATGCGGTGGGTGGCCTCGTGCTGGGTCTGCCGATCAATATGGACGGCAGCGAGGGACCAAGGTGTCAATCTACCCGCGCCTTCGCCAATAATGTATTGGCGCTTCGTGATCTGCCAATTGTCTTTCAGGACGAGCGTCTCAGCACCGCTGCTGTGCAAAGAATGCTGGTCGAAGAAATGAACAGCACTCGGAAACGTCGCGCGGCAGTCGTGGACAAACTGGCTGCCGCCTATATTTTGCAGGGTCTGCTGGATCGTCTAAATCGGAAGCGAACCTGACCACCATGCCCGAAACTTTGAAACTGGCCATCGTCACCGACATTCATCACGGCCCGAACAAATTGACCAAGATCGGCTCGGCAGCCGTTCCGTTGCTACGGGACTTTGCAGCCTTTACCAGGGAATACCAACCGCATTTCATTGCGGAACTGGGCGACCGGATCTCGGATATCGATATGGCGACGGATCGGAAACAATTGCAACTGATCGCAAGCCACTTCGCCAACCTACCGGCGCCCCATTGGCACCTAATGGGCAATCATGATCAGGTCCATTTATCTATTGCCGAGAATAGCTACGTTCTGGGCCAAAGCATGGAACATCATAGTATCGATGTATCTGGCCGCCACCTGGTCTTTTGGCAACTCGATAGCCGCATTCACCACCCTCAGGGGTTTTTGCCCAATAAGGCCGATTTAGACTGGTTAGCGGCTGATCTGGCTGCCACCAATCTGCCGGCGATCATTTTTACCCACGTGCCCCTGGATGGAGGATCCCTGCAGAGCAATTATTATTTCGACAATAACCAACGTTTCGGCAACCTGCCCCATCAACGGGAGATACAGTCACTGTTGCGACAGGCGGGCAACGTCATCCTTTGCGTCGCCGGTCATGTGCATTGGAACAACGTCAATCTGATCAATGGCATTCCCCATATTACCATCCAATCCCTATGCGAGAGCTTCACCACGGAAGGTGCGGCGGCAGGTGCGTGGGCCAGCATCGAGGTCGATCATGAAATCCGCTGGCGTACCTACGGCCAGGATGCCATCAAGCTTACGGTTCCAGTACGGGGCCTGAATACCCACTGGCGGCGGCCATTGCCCAGCTTTGAGGAATTTTTTCGGCAACAAAACATCCCTGCCGGCCTGGACAATATCTCAGGTCTCATTCTGGATATGGATGGCGTGCTTTATCGCGGCAGCGTGGTTATCCCCGGCGCCCCGGAGGCAGTCGCGGCTTTGCAGGCCGCTGGCATTGAAATCGTGGCACTGACCAACAACGCCCGCGCCCTGGCCAAAGACTACAGCGCCAAGCTCGCGGGTTTCGGTATCGATCTGCCCGCCGCACGCATCATTACCGCGGGTCAAGCCACTGCGCGGTATCTGACTGCCCAGAGCAGCACGCCATCGGTTTTTATCGCTGGCAGCGCAGCCCTGCGTCACGAACTGCGCTTGTCGGGCGCCATGGAGAGTGAACGGCCGGAATACGTCGTTGCCGGTATTGATCTGGAGATGCGGCTCTCTACACTGGCCGAGGCCGTAGGCCATTTGCACCGTGGTGCGAAGCTGATCGTGACCAATCCAGACCCCGTGCTGCCCGGCAGCCGGGGCATGGAACCCGAGGCCGGCGCCGTCGTAGCTTTTTTGCAGGCTGCCAGCGGTCAAACCGCTTATGTGGTGGGCAAGCCAAATAGAGAAATATTCATGCTGGCCTTGGCCCAATTGGGCGTACCCTCGGCCGAGGTCGTCGTAATTGGCGACACGGCGGAAACCGATATCGCCGGTGCGACAGCGGCAGGACTGCGTTCGATACAGGTCGCCAGCGGCAATCAGACTGCAGCGGGCAACCCCCATCGGGCGACGGCAAACATGGCGGACCTGGCCGCCGTAGCCGATCGATTGCTCGGCTAGCAGACGCAACGGAGGGCATTGGAATGGCTACCGCCCTTTTCGTTATCCTGCCGATCTTCATGCTTTTAGGGGTCGGCTGGCTGTTGCGCCTGCGGCGTTTTCCGGGAGAAGAATTCTGGCGCCTATTGGACCCGCTGGTCTATTATGTACTGTTCCCCGCAATGTTGGTGCGCAACTTCGCCAACGTCGACGTGGCGCAACTGGATGTCCTGCCGGCGGCTGGCGCTGCGCTTGTGGCGATGCTTGCGGCGACGGCTCTGCTCTTACTGCTGCGCCGCCATTTGGCGCTCAATGGCCCCGCCTTTACATCCCTGGTGCAAAGCACGGTCCGCTTCAATTCCTACATAGGATTTGCTGTCGCGGCGGGGCTTTATCAAGATGCCGGCTTGACCATTTTTTCGATAATCGTCGCCTTCGTGATACCGCTGGCCAATCTAATTTCCATCGGTGCCTTGAGCCGCTATGGCAGAAGCAGCAGTAGCAGCAATAGTGGCCTTTGGTTGGCTGTCTTCAGCAACCCGATAATCCTGTCAGTTGTACTGGGCGTCATTCTGAGTATCAGCGGCATCGGCCTGCCTTGGGTTTTTGATCCCTTCCTGGACGTGTTGGGGCGGGCGGCCCTGCCACTGGGTCTGTTGGCGGCCGGTGCCGGGCTTGACTTCAAGGCCCTGCACCGCAGTGGCCGTACGGTCATCATGGCTTGTCTTGCGCGGTTGCTGGCAATGCCGCTTCTGGTACTGGGGATGCTTTGGGTTTTTGAAGTGGACGGGTTAAGTCGTATGGCGGCCATGATTTATGCCTTGATGCCGGTGCCGCCCGGCAGCTATATCCTGGCGCGGCAATTGGGTGGTGACGCCGCGCTGTTGGCAGCCGTCATAGCGGCCAGTACAGTATTGGCCATTGTAACCGTGCCAATGTGGATATTTATGCTGAGCTGATCGTGCGGATTTTTTGGGGGAGGCATCCATCGGTCGCGGCAAGATGATCGTGGCGTGGGAAATTCTTGGTAATGGACGAAACGGAAACCACTCAGATAGGCTCCTTGCAAAGACTATCGGACGCCATGGATATAGGGCTTGTTGTGATCGATGACGCGCGCCGCGTCATATCTGCCGATGCCCAGTTGGGACGCTGTCTCGTGTTGCCGCGGGGTCTGCTGGAAACCGGGCGGGATTTTGCCGATGTGGTCAGATTTTGCCATGCCCGAGGTGATTACAACACAGCAGAAAACACCCCATCAATCACCGAAATAATTGCCGCATTATCGATCAAGCAGGATCAATGCCGCAGCCTCGTGGGACCGGTGGGCAAACGGATACAATGCCGGCAAATGGCCATCGGAGAGGACAAATTTCTGCTTGTCTACAGTAATATTCTGAATGCGGATGCGACGGCAAAAGCGTCGCGGAAAAGCGAACGCCGCCTGCCTGATTTCGCCGAAACTGGTTCCGACTGGTTCTGGGAGATGGACGAAAACTATAATTACACTTGGTTTTCCGATCATTTCGAATGGCGCCCGGGCAGCAAGACCGAGACGCGGTACGGCCAGAACCATTTTGAAATGATCGCCCGATGGGGTGAGACAGACTGCGCCGAACGGCACCGGCAATGCCTTGTTCAACACAAACCCTTCCTGAATGAATTTTTGAGGCCGAAGATGGCGGACAGCCGAAAGGTCTGGTTGCGTGCCTCCGGCTCACCCTTTTTCGACGATACCGGCACCTTTCGCGGTTATCGTGGCGTTAGTTCCGTGGTTACCGAAAAGCGCGCGTTTCGCCAGCAAGCGGCATCCGTTGCAGAACGTGTCGCCGCCGCCATGGATGGCATGAATGAACCCATGGCGCTATTCGACGACCAGCATCGTTTGATTTTCTGCAACCAGGCCTTTCGTGAATTGAACCACCAAATCATCGACATTGTATTGCCTGGCGTCACTTTCGAGGCGCTTGTCAGAGCAAACGTCGCACTGGGGCGATATTCCAATGCGAAAGACCGGGCCGAGGAATTCATACAACGGCGCCTAAGGCAGTTTTATGAACCTGACGGCCCGGTAGATCTTGAAATAGGCGGGGCGATATGGATGCGCTCGAGTATTCAAGTCCTGGACAACGGCGAACGGGCCTTGACGGTCAATGATATTACCGGATTGAAACAGGCCGAGACTGAATTGCGCGCCGCCAAGGAATTGGCCGAACAGGCCAATCGCGCCAAATCGATGTTTCTGGCGAATATGAGCCATGAATTGCGCACACCTTTAAACGCCATCTCTGGCTTTTCGGAAATAATCGAAAAGGAATTATTCGGTACCTTGGGAGATCGCCGATACACCGAATATGCCAGGGACATCCACACCAGCGGCCAACATTTGCTGGCAATCATCAATGATATACCCCGCTCACCTAAGAACCCGAAAATCCTTGGGTGATATGATGCGGAAATTATCTGATACG
>JAQBYC010000092.1 GCA_027623205.1 Pseudomonadota bacterium
CCACGCTACTTCGCTCCGCGTAACGCAAAGCGCTACACGAAGCAGCGCGGGTCCCTCCTATGGACGACCGGGGCAACCGGAAACACCGAGCCTCGCATCAACCAAAGTGGACTACTTTTACTCCGCCCTGCTGGTCTAGTTTTGCTCCGCCGTTGACAGTGGCGGCCAGGCGTTCGCTGTCATTCTGATATTGTTCCTCCACTTCCTTGGAAAGATCGAGATTGCTCTTTTCATCCGTTGGTTCAACAATAATCGCCGTCACATAGGTTGAATCGCCGGCCAGCGCATCCAGATCAATGACCAATTTGCCGTCCACGACTTCCGCCTCGATAATGACCATGCCGCCAGTTCCAGCATCATCGGCGTTCGCCTGTTGGTTCGGGTCCGGAGCGATCGGCGCACTGGGAGGGCTCTGCGCATCGGCTTGTGCGGCTTCCTCTTTCACATCCGGGTCAGGACCAAGGGCCGTTTTCAAGCCGCTTACCGATGGCGGCGAAGGTATGATGGCCCTGGGCGGGGTGGGCGGTCTGCCCCGCGATGTGGTGGTCGAAAATCCCTTCTTCACGGTTGTTCTCTTGCCCGCTGAACTGACCGTTGCCTCGCCATCGACTACCGCCGTGGTGGTCGTTCCATTGGCCGCCACCGTAATCTCTAAAATGGTACCCCTGATGCCCATCGTGGCGGTTGGCGTACGAATGGAATACCGGTCTTTTGGCAGATCGCCCGAGACGAACCGCATCACCCCCTTGCTCAACGACAGGGCGACCTCGGATTTTGTCCCGGCGGAGTCAAAGACGAACTTGTCCAGGGTTACCGTCGAGTTGGCGCCGATGGAAATTATTGAATTGTCCAGAAATACCAGGCGTGCGGCGCTGCTGGCGTCCGTACTGATTTTCTCGTTGCTGAAAACCTTGTCCGCAAGGACCAGATATCGGGTTTTGGTTGGTGACTCGCCGCGAACCGCGGCGACGATCTTTTGCGCGCGGCCGACGGAAGCCGGACCTGACGTTGCGCCATCGCCCCGGCCGCCACCAGATTTTCGCGCGCTGCCGGAAAGCGTGCTCGATTTAAGCCAACCGGAGGGGCCGGTTTGGGCGATCGGCATGCTATTGCCGTTAACACTGATCTTTTGGCCCAGCGGATTGGTTAGGGCCTTGCCGGTGTTCAGATTATCGGTAAAAAGGACGACGCGCCATTTTCCGTTGGGCATATCGGTTGCGAATTTGCGCACGTTGACGATGCCGTCGGACAATAGCTGGTCGCTGGATGGCCGGCGCATGGCCCGACGGTCCCCGCCGCTCAGTCGTTTGTCCTTGGCGGTAACGTGCTGAAAGTTCGGCATGACATTCGAATCGGGAGCGCCAAAGTCAAAGCCAAAAGAACGCGGCGACAGTCGGAAATTGCTCGGCATTTTAACCCCGGCGATGGGCTTGGAGAATATTGCCTGACGGGCAGCCTGGGCGATCGAGGTCACGGCATCCTGCAGGGCAATCGGGTCTGCCGCAATCGCCGATGTCGACAAAGCCTTGATCAGATCATTGGTCCGCTTTTCCAGCTCTTCCGACCGGCCGCTGAATTGGGCGAAATACTGCTGCAATACGGTCCGGCCCTCTTTCGTGCCGCCCGCCGCCCCAGCCAGGGCGGCCGCAGGCGAAACACCCTGTGCCGAAGCACGGTCCGGGCTGGCGGTAAACGTCAGGGCGCAGACGACCCCGGACAAAATAACACCTTGTAAACTGCGAAATAACCGGCTCATTTTATGCTCCCCACTGGACATACTGCCGCCTTCTGTCGTGGCCCCCATAAAATCTACAGTGCTGACCACATCACCAAGCCAGTCTATGCTACTTTATCATACTTGGTCACTCTAATTACGTTCGTCAATGTCTGCCGAATAATCGGCAAGCTGGCGATTTTTGTGTAAAAACAGTTCCAATGATGCAGTCTTTGGCGCAAATGTTAAGAAACCGTGAACGCGGGCCTGCGCCTGATGTCTGGGCATCTCTTGAATTGTTTCGGATTGGGGCAGTGCGGATCTTATCAAGCCAAGTCGCGCCATGAATGGGTCCGGACCGTGGCCTTTGTTGCTGGCTGGCCAGCAGATCAATGCATCCGAATTTTCGCCGGCCCTGCTGGATCGGCTGGTGGAATTGATTGGTCCCGCCCTGGCGCGGTATCTGTTGCATGACACCGGCATTGAGTTGGTGGACACTGACGTCGTGCAAAGCCGGCTGATGAACAGGTTCCGTCGTGCCGACGGCCTGCGATGGGCCCGTCATGCGGCAGTGCACGGGGTCCAGGTGATCTGCCTGAAGGGCCTGGCGGCGGCGCATCTGTTCTACCCCGACCCCGATCTGCGTACCATGTCGGATGCGGATTTGCTGGTTGCCAGCGCCGACCGTGCCCGTCTGGTGGCGCTCTATCAGGCCGCCGGATTGCGCTTTCATCAGGCTGAGGCGCGCTCTCCCTGGGGCTTCCTTTCCGATGCATCGCTGTTGCCCCTGACCAGTGCGGATGGTGCCAGCAATGTTGATTTGCATGTTCAGCCCGACGCCTGGCCCCTGCACCGAGGCCTTTCCAGCGCCGATGTTTTTGCCGCTGCCAGGGTCATTGCCGCGGGTGATGGAAATATTTGGGTGCCCAGCGTGACCCACATGCTGTTGCTATCCGCCAGCCATGCCGCCCGCGACCTGTTTGGCCCGTCAACGGCGAAATCCTTGATCGATGCGGCCCGGTTGCTGCGGAAAAATGGCGGCGAAGTGGATTGGTGCGAGTTCGAGAGGCGCTTGCGCCCCGGCCGGGTTGAAAAGCCGGTGCGGGCCTTTTTGGCTATTCTGAAGCGTCTTGGCGCTGACACCCATGCCGTGCCCGAACATTTGACGCAGGCAGCGGGGGCTGAATTTGAACGGGCCGTGGCGGATTATGCCGCTTTCTTTCCGGCTGACGTTAGCGCCCTGGCCCGGGCCCGGCGGGAGTTGCTGCTGGCCGCCGAGCCCAGCGTCTCCCTGCGGCGCAACTGGCAACGCCTGAATGGCCTGTTCCGTCCCCGCGAGTAGGAGGCCAAGACCGCGGATGGCTTGGCCATACCGGATCCGTTCGCTATGGTGCGCCCGGAATGGGCAATAATCTAGATATCGCCGCTCTGGCAGCGGCAGTAGGCAGGGGAGACCGCCGTGCCCTGGCCCGCGCCGTAACGCTTGTAGAATCCACTCGGCCCGAACACCGTGCACTGGCCGAGGCGTTGTTGGCGGCGTTGCCGGCCAAACGGACAGCCTCCATACGTCTCGGCATCACCGGGGCGCCCGGGGTCGGTAAATCGACCTTTATCGAGGCTTTTGGCCGCCATTTGACTTCGTTGGGGCGGCGGGTCGCCGTGCTGGCGGTGGATCCTTCGTCCTCCCGCACCGGCGGTTCTATCCTGGGCGATAAGACACGCATGCCATTGCTGTCCCGTGACCCCAACGCCTTCATCCGGCCGACACCCGCAGGCAGCTCCCAGGGCGGCGTGGCCCGGCGCACCCGCGAGGCGATGATGTTGGTGGAGGCCGCCGGTTACGATATCACCATAGTTGAAACCGTGGGTGTGGGCCAATCGGAGTATGCGGTGGCCGACATGGTGGACATGTTCCTGCTGCTGCTGGCACCCGGGGGTGGCGATGAATTACAGGGCATCAAGCGCGGCATCATGGAACTGGCTGACCTGTTGGTCGTCAACAAAGCCGACGGCGCCTTGATCGGGGCGGCCAACAACGCGGCATCCGATTACCGCAATGCCCTAAATCTGATCAGGCCGAAAACGGTTGCTTGGCGGGCCCAAGTGCTATTGGCCTCGGCCCTGCTGGGGGAGGGGTTGGCGGAAATCTGGCAGGCGGTGCAGAAATTCCAGACGGCCTTGACCGCCGACGGCAGCAAACAGGCCGGCCGCGACGCCCAGGCACGGCGATGGTTGTGGGAAGAAATCCAGGACGACCTGATGGCCGAGCTGAAATCGGACCCCGCACTCAGCCCGTTGATCGCGGCGCGGTTGGAACAGGTGGGAAGGGGGGACATCACCCCCTCGGCGGGCGCGCGGGACATCCTGGCGGCATTTCTGCGTCGTGCCGATAAAAGCTGACGCAGGCTATTTTCGATGTTCGGCCCAGCCAGGATGGGCCAGTTGCTTGTTCAGCATTTTACCGACCACCCTGGTTTGTTTTTCTCTGGGCATTTCCAGTTGATCCATCAATTCCGCCGTGCGCACGGCATCTTCGTAGCGGGAGATCAGGCCGTCACGTAATTCGAATAGGCCGACCCCGTCCATGAAGATGCGCTTGCCCTTGATGTGGGGCAATTTGCAGTCATAACTGAACAGCCAGCGGGCATAGCCGGTTGTGCCATTGTCCACCGGTTCGAGCATGCGCCAGAGAAAATTTTCCCCGTCCCGATGAAAGCGGCCCTCCAGCATTTCGGCTATCGCCTGGCGCCCATGGTATTCGCCATAAAAGACATCATCATAGATGCCGTCCTCGGTGAAAAGCGCACTGAACTGTGCGCCGTGGCCGATTTCGACCGCCGTGGTAAAGGCGTGCAATATTTCCGTGAAACTTCGCTGCATGACTTACTTCGCTTTCTTTTCTCGCTCTATCTTTACCAATGCGCTTGACGTCGGCGGTCCAGTTGCCTAAAAAACGCCGCTCCGTCGGCACTTCTGCCGCTGGAGCTTTTGGGATGATCAAGTCATGGCGCGGCGTTGCGAACTTACTGGTAAAGGCGTGTTGACGGGGAATAATGTCTCGCATGCCCATAATAAGACACGGCGGCGGTTCTTGCCAAATGTACAGGAAATGGCGCTGCATTCGGATGCGCTGGGGCGCGCAATCCGTTTGAAGGTTTGTGTCAGTGCGTTGCGCACCGTCGAGAAAAAGGGCGGCCTGGATGCCTTTCTGACAGGCGCCAAGGAACGTCAGCTCTCCCTTAAGGCCCGCCGTCTCAAGCGCGCGGTGGAAAAAGTGACGGACGAGGCCGCCGAGGCGACAGCCGTAGCGTAGCCCAATCGGCATCTGAAACTGCTATTCCGCCAAGTGGAACTGCAATAGCAATGTGCGTTGCAGCGGGTGGAAGTTGTCGTCGGACAGCAGGTAGACCAACCAGCCGCCGTCAGGGTCGCGGCGCACTGCCAAGCCTTCGAAATTGTCCACTGACATGGGCGGCGCCAGTTGCGCCAGTTCTTCATCGATCAGCCGTCCGCCAGCCTTGATCCGCGCCGCCGCGATGCGTGACAGCCGCGCTCCGACGCCGCCACTGAAGGTGAAGCGCCGCTGCAATAAGAGCACGTCGCCATTGGGTAGGGCGGCCAGGTCGGTGGGGCGAAAGATGCCCACGCTTGGCCAATAGACTTGGCCCAGGCTCCGCCCATCCGCCGCCAGCAACCAGCCGATATAGTCGCCTTCACCATCGTCCCCGCTGTTAGTGGTTCGAAATTTTTCGCTCAAAACCAGAATCCGGCCGTCCGGCAGGGCCGTCATGGCCTCCAGGCCGCCGTTGCGGGGCGCCTGGGCGATGCCGGGTGGGATGGCGAACAGGCTTGGCCGTTCCGACAGGCTGGTATAACGCAATATTCGATGGCGGACCTCGAAGCTGACCAGGTAGCTGCCGTCGCCAAGTCTTGCCACGGCCTCTGCATCCTGATCCCGCTTGTCCGGGCGTTGGGACAATGGTTGGCCGGCAACGCCGCGCAGGCGATGTAATTCGGCTTCGGTCAGACCTTGCAACCAGCCTTTGTTGTCCAGTAGCAGCCGAGCCTGCAGCAGGTCACCATGATCGGACACCGCGATCAAGCCATCGCCATCGGGCGACAGGCTCAGGCCCGAGAAACCGCCGAAATTTGGTGAATCGCTGCTCAAGACAAAGCCGGCGCGGTATTCCAGCTTACCGGCATGGGTCTGACCAGGCTGCTCCGGGTTCAGAAATATCGGCTGGGTATTGATCCGCAGTTTTCCATTCTGGGATCCGGCGGAGGACGGCAGTGCGCAGTCCGACAACAAACTGCCCAACAGCGCGGCAATGATCGAAGCATGTTTAAGTGCGTTCAACCCAGTCTCCACCCATAGGTCGCAACGCGCTCTGGCAGGATCTATTTAGGCGGCCGGTTTCAGGCAATCTGGCTCAGGCGACCCTGCGGCCCGGCGTTGTTTGCCGGCCCTTATTCGCCTCGTCATCAAACAATTCGGCCAGCTTGTCCATCATGGCGCCGCCCAACTGCTCTGCATCCACGATGGTGACCGCGCGCTGGTAATAGCGGGTGACGTCATGGCCAATGCCGATGGCAATCAATTCCACGGGCGACTGCGTTTCGATCCAATTGATCGCCGAGCGTAGATGTTTCTCCAGATAATTGCCGGCATTTACGGACAGTGTCGAATCGTCCACCGGCGCGCCGTCGGAAATGACCATCAGAATGCGCCGCTGTTCGGGCCGGAAAGCCAAGCGGTTGTGGGCCCAGATCAGCGCTTCGCCATCTATGTTTTCCTTCAACAGGCCTTCACGCATCATCAGGCCAAGACCACGCCGGGCTCGGCGCCAGGGCGCATCGGCACTTTTGTAGACGATATGGCGCAAATCGTTCAGCCGCCCCGGCGCCGCCGGTTTGCCCTCGCGCAGCCATTTTTCCCGGCTCTGGCCGCCTTTCCAGGCCCGGGTGGTAAAACCCAGGATTTCTACCTTGACCGCACAGCGTTCCAGGGTGCGCGCCAGAATATCGGCACACATGGCGGCCACGGTGATTGGCCGGCCGCGCATGGAGCCGGAATTATCGATCAACAGTGTAACAACGGTATCGCGGAAGTCCGTATCGCGCTCCATCTTGAAGGACAGGGGCAGCAATGGGTTCGTGACAATCCGCGACAGCTTGCCCGCATCCAGCATGCCTTCTTCCAGATCGAATTCCCAACTGCGTGTCTGCTTTGCCATCAAGCGCCGCTGCAAGCGGTTGGCCAGGCGCGCTACGACGCCCTGCATGTTGGAAAGCTGTTGATCCAGGTAGGCACGCAGGCGCCCAAGTTCCTCGGCATCGCACAACTCCACGGCCTCGATTTCCTCGTCGAATTCGTTGGAAAAGAAACGGTATGGGGGTTCGTTTGGATGTTCCGGCAGCATATCGCCTGGCCGCCATTGTCGCCGTCCCCGGCCTGGTTCCTCGCTGCCCGACATGGCATCGGCGTCTTCCGCTTCCATCTCGGAGTCGGCTTCGGCGTCGCCATCCGCCGATCCATCCTGGGAATCGGAGCCATCCGGATCACCGCCGTCATCGGCGGCGCCCTCACCGCCGTCGCCGTCGCCCTCGCCATCAGCCATTTCTTCTTCTTCGTTATCCGGCGAATCTTCTAGATCGTCGGATTCCGTCCCGTCTTCCTCGCCCAGATCCAGATCAGCGATCAGTTTCCGGGTCAGACGCGCAAAAGCATTCTGGTCGGTAATTTTACCTGTCAGGTTGGCCAAATCCTGGCCGGCTTTTTCCTCGATCCAGGGCCGGATATGTTCGACCATGGGTTTGGCCGAAGCCGGCGGTGCCTTGCCGGTCAATTGTTCACGCACCAGCAGGCCAACCACCTCTGGCAACAAAGCCTCGCCCGGATCATTTATGGCCGCATAGCCGCGCGCTCGGCAGCGTTCCTCCAACATGGCGTCCAGATTGTTCGAAACGCCCAACATGCGTTTGGCGCCGAGGGATTCCACGCGCGCCTGTTCCGCTGCCTCGAACACGGCGCGTGCGGTCGCGCCTTTCGGCAGGTTCAGGGCATGCAGGCGGTTGTCATGGTGCCGATGCCACAGGGCCAGCGCATCGCCACTGCCCCGGACATGGGCTACTTCCTCCTCGCCCAGTTCCCGGCTCGGTGTGGGCAGGCGATTGCGGCCACCACCGGTGGCGGTGCCTTCGGCGCCGAAATTAACCGCCAGTTCGCTGTCGCGCGCAATAGCACGCACGGCCGCTGTCACGGCGCGTTTGAACGGTTCGACCGGGTTTTCCGGCTTTGTCATTGCCATGGCGTCAGGATAATTGAATATGGGCCGCTGATTCCGGCAATTCCTCACCGAAACAGCGTTGATAATATTCCGCTACCAACGGCCGCTCCATTTCGTCGCAACGGTTCAGGAAGCTGACCCGGAAAGCAAACGCGATGTCATTAAAGATGCGGGCGTTGTCGGCCCAGGTGATCACCGTCCGCGGCGACATTACCGTAGAGATATCACCGTTCATAAAACCGGAGCGGGTCAAGTCGGCGACCGAAACCATGGAATTAATATACTTCTGGCCTTCGTCATTCTGCCAGTCTGGGACTTTCGAAGAGACAATGCGCACTTCATCATCGTGCGGCAGATAATTTAAGGTCGTGACGATGTTCCAGCGGTCCATCTGGCCCTGGTTGATTTGTTGCGTGCCGTGGTACAGCCCCGTGGTATCGCCCAGGCCAACCGTATTCGTGGTGGCGAATAGCCGGAACGAGGGATGTGGTCGGATCACACGGTTTTGGTCCAACAGGGTCATCTTGCCCTCGACCTCTAAAATTCGCTGGATCACGAACATCACGTCGGGCCGGCCGGCATCGTATTCATCGAACACCAGGGCACAGGGATGTTGCAAGGCCCAAGGCAAGATACCCTCACGGAACTCGGTAATCTGCTTGCCGTCACGTATGATGATGGCGTCCTTGCCCAGCAGATCAATGCGGCTGATGTGACTATCCAGGTTGACCCGAATGCAGGGCCAGTTCAGGCGGGCTGCCACCTGTTCGATATGGGTCGATTTGCCCGTGCCGTGATAACCCTGAATCATAACCCGTCGGTTATAGGCAAAACCGGCCAGAATGGCCATCGTGGTTTCATGATCGAATTGGTAGGATTCGTCCAGATCCGGTACCAGGTCCGAGGATTGGGAAAAGGCGGGGACTTCCATATCACTGTCCAGGCCGAATGCCTCGCGCACGTTTCGGGTCGTGTCGGGCTGGTCAATAGGATGGGCCGATGTTTCATCGGCAGTGGCAATCAGCGTCATTGGTACGGAATCCTGTTGCTTGCGTTATCGCATAATATCAATCGCCCCAGACCAAGCTTTAAGGCAAGTCGGAGGACATTAGGTTGCTATACGCCTCATTGATGGATTTGAAGCGTTCTTCGGCTTGTTTGGCGCCACCATTGGCATCGGGGTGAAAACGTTTTACCAGTTGCTTATAACGCATTTTGATGTCTTGCAAGTTCGCCGTTTCATCTAAATCCAATTGCGCCAGGTCTCGGCGTTGCTGCCGGGTACGCTTCGGTCTCGGATTTGCCGTTCCTGACGGGCTATCCTTGCCTTCAAAAAGGTCATGATGATCCCTCACTTGGCCCTCTATCCAGGCCTTGTAGCCGCGTTCGCCCAATTTCCATGTCGGGCGATGCCCGGTCACCGCGTCTGTCCGAAATTTTTCTATTTCATCCTGGTTCATGCCAGTGAAATAATCCCAGCTCCGGTTATAGGCGCTAACGTGCTCCAGGCAGAACCAATAGAATTCTTCCAAATTGGTTTTAGACTTTGGCGCACGGTGCTCCGCTACTTGTCCGCAGCCAGCAAAGTCGCATTTGCGCTCAGGTTCTCCTGACGGTTCATCTACCTGGGTTCGCGACACCGGTATGTCATTCTTGGTTTTAGCCACCGTTGGAGTATGCTGGCATCGGTTGCGGCTTTCAATAGTCCTGACGTGCTCTTAAGATGCCAACCTGGGTAGCCAGTTATCCATGAGCTTCTTGGCTGCCGATTTTTGAATATTCATCATCGAAAACAGGAAGCAGCTCAATGTCCATGGCCGCAATAATCGAACAAAAACTGCATGCCGCCCTGGCTCCAATTCGGCTGGAGGTGGAGGACCAATCGCACCTGCATGCCGGTCATGCTGGCGCACGTGAAGGCGGGGAAAGCCATTTTGCCGTGTTGATCGTAGCCGAGATTTTCTCGAACTCCAGCCGACTTGCCCGCCAGCGCCTGGTCAACGAAGCCTTGCGGGAAGAATTGGCGGGGTCGATACATGCCCTATCCATCCGCGCGGTAACACCTGAAGAAGCAGGTGAAATATCATGACCGGCACATCTGTCGTGATATCCCGATTGCTAGACCATTTTCGAGGTTGGCTTACCCACCCGCTCAACCTCCCGACCACGCCCTCCAATAGCTCTTGGGATCATAATCCTGTGCGTGGTGGGGAGGGGGAGCGGGTGGCCCGGCGACACGATGAATAGCCAGGCAAGGCGGCTGGAAATCGATCAAGGTTGCCTGATTTTAGCCCGCGGCGGGCGGACGCGCACAGCCGTCACCTGGTTGCGTAACCGCCGCACCACTTCAAATGCGAATCCGTTCAGGTCAAAGCGTTCACCGACGTCGGGGATTTTGCGCGCCAGATGAATGACCAGACCGGCGATCGTGGCGGCGTCGTACTCGGGCAATTCCCAGTCAAAATCCCGGTTTAAGTCCCGCACCGTGACCACTCCGTCGATCAAATAGCTGCCGCCCGCCTCGTGCCGTACCGCGCTGGTACGGGTGATGTCATGTTCGTCGCTGATGTCGCCGACGATTTCTTCCAGAATGTCTTCTAGGGTGACGAGGCCCATCAAGGCGCCGTATTCATCCACCACCAAGGCAAAATGCTCCCGCCGGGCGCGGAAGGCATTCATTTGTTCGATGAGCGTGGTAGTCTCGGGAACGAACCATGGCTCCCGCCACAGATCTTGCAGGGCGGGGGGCGGGCCGCTTTGCGGCGTACTGAGGGCCCGCAAAAGATCCTTGGCGTGCAGCACGCCGACAATATTATCCACATCGTTCCGCCACAACGGCACACGGCTGTAAGGACTGGCCAGCAGGGCTTCAGCAATTTCCTGAGCCGGCTGGTCGGCATCCAGCATGATCATGTTCTTGCGGTGCACCATGATATCCGAGACTTCAACATCGGATAAATCCAGAATGCCGTCCAGCATGTCGCGGTTGCTTTTGATCATGGCGCCGTCGCGGGCATGCAGATCCAGGGCGCCGCGCAGCTCCTCCGAAGCATCGGCGACGGCTTCTTCGTTACGCATGCGGACACCGAACAGCGCCAGAAAAGCCACGACGATCTTTTGCACCAGATCTACGATCGGCCCCAGTGTTGAAACGATGGGACCAACGATGGATGCGGCGGACAGGGCCGTACGGTCAGGCCGGTTCAGGGCATAGGTTTTTGGCAGCACTTCAGCGAAGACGACAACCAGGGCGGTCATGATCGCCGTAGCATAGGCTACGCCCGCTTTGCCGAACAGCGTGATTAATACGGAGGTCGCTAACGACGAGGCCAGAATATTGACCAGATTGTTGCCCAACAGTATCGCGCCGATCAGGCGCTCGGGCTGGGCCAGCAGGCGGTTGACCCGGGTGGCGCGCCGCAGCCCGCGACGCTCCAGCTGATGCATGCGGGCCCGTGAGACCACGGTTAGGGCTGTTTCGGTGCCGGAAAATAGGGCCGATAGGACCAACAGCATCAAAACGCCCAAAATGGAAAACAATACTTCGCCGTCCATGGCGTGGTCACCCCTTGTCCGGCTAAGTCGGCTCTAGTGTGGCTTGCAGCATATCCTTCACTGCGCTCTCGGCGACATCATTGGCGATGAAGGCCTGACCGATGCCCCGCGCCAAAACGAAGTTCAAGCGGCCGTCGGTGACCTTTTTATCCTGGCGCATATGTTTCATCATGACGTCCGCCGTCAGCCCTGCCAGGCCAATCTGTGCCGCCTCGGTCGGCAAACCTACAGCCGAGAGATGGCGCAGGACACGGTCGGTTTCTTGGCTTGGACATAGTCCCAGGCGGGTCGAAAGCGTAAAGGCCATGCCCAAACCCACCGATACGGCCTCGCCATGCAGTACGCGGCCGTCATAGCCGGCCTCCGCTTCCAAGGCATGGGCGAAGGTATGGCCCAGATTCAACAGAGCCCGATCACCACCCTCCCGCTCATCACGGCCAACGATCGCCGCCTTGGCGCGACAACAGACAGCCACCGCATGATGCAAGGCCCAGGGCGCGCCCTCCACGAGTTGCGCGCCATTTTCTTCCAACCACTGAAAGAAAGTGAAATCATCGATCAGCCCATATTTGACCACTTCGCCATAACCGGCCCTTAGCTCCCGTTCGGCTAGACTGGACAGGGCGGCGACATCGGCTAGCACCAGCCGGGGTTGGTGGAACGCCCCGATCAGGTTCTTTCCCTGGGCCGCGTTGATTGCAGTCTTGCCCCCGACTGAACTGTCAACCTGGGCCAAAAGGGTCGTCGGCAATTGGATGAAGTCAATGCCGCGGCGCAGAATGGCGGCGGCAAAACCCGCCAGATCGCCCACTACGCCACCGCCTAGGGCCAGGATCGTATCCCGTCGTTCAACCCGCAGTTCCAACAAGCGATCCAGCAAAGATTGCAACTGCGCAAAATTCTTACTGTTTTCGCCCGCTGGCACGATGATGGCATCGCTTCGAATATCCGCTTCACTCAGTGACGCTTGCAGTGGTCCTAAATGCAATGCTGCCACGGTTTCGTCACTCACGATGACTACTCTTGGCCGGATCAGTATGGTCTGCAAATATGACCCCGCCTCAAGCAACAAACCTTCGCCGATGATGATGTCATAGGAACGACCAGCCAGTTCGACCCGCACTGTTGTCTCGTACCGCTGCTTCATCATTCAAGCTCCGTCTTTCGCGCCATTTGCTAAGCGTCGTTGCAGCGCTTCCACAATTTGCTCCACGACATCTTCGTGCGGGCCTCGGCCAGAGGTCACGGTCAAGTCCGCGAGGGCATAAATCGGGGCCCGTTCCGCTATCAGTCCGCGCAAGATTTGTTCCGGATCGCCCTGTTGCAACAAGGGCCGATTGTCACGTCGCAGGACGCGCTCCAACAGTACCTCCAGTTCTGCGTCCAACCAGACGGAAATGCCCTTTTTGCTGATGGCGGCGCGGGTTGCCGGGTCCATGAAGGCGCCCCCACCTGTCGCCAAAACGTGGGGTCCGGCTTCCAGCAGGCGGGCGATCACCCGGCGTTCTCCGCTGCGGAACGCGGCCTCGCCATGGCGGTTGAAAATTTCTTCTATGCTACAACCCGCCGCTTTTTCAATCTCCTGATCAGCATCGAAAAACGGCAAACCTAGGCGCTTTGCCAAACGCCGCCCGACGGATGACTTGCCAGCGCCCATCAGGCCAACAAGGACAACTCCATGGTTTAGATCTGGGGTAATCGCGTCTACTTCACTCATGACACATTACAATGGCCAGTGGCTCCATGAATTGAAAATTCCGGCCTCCGTGAGGTTCTTATTGAGCGTCATGTCCCGGTCCCGTTGCAAGGCGGACGCGCAATGGATAGATTAGCGCCTGGATCGACTAAGTTCTGCCACATTTGCAGTCTAGCAAACAATCAAAAGGCTGTCCTCATTCTCCGTATCGCCAAAGGAATATTTTGCAATTATTAAACGAACGTACAACTCCAGATGAGAAACATATCCCTGATAATAGTTGCGTCTATGGTGCTTTTACTGGCGGGTGGCATGGCTTTTCTGGCTATGTGGCAGATCCCGGCGCCCAGTGCGCCTGTGCAAAGGGTTCTACCCGATGACCGCTTTCCAAAATAATGCCTATTCGAACTATCTAGGACGGTTCCTGGCCGCGTTGTCTCTTTTGGCGGCGGTGGGTACGGCTGGCGCTACTGCCGCAGAGTTGCGACTCGCTCAAAACTCGACGCAGATACAGACCGAAGCGAATGAACTGCCCAGCCTAACAGTTGGCCCTCCGCCGGCCAGCAAAAGTCCCATCATGCCGACGATCATCGCTCCCAAAGTCGGAACGGGCGAGGAACGGCGCCGTAGTACGGGAGCGCCGCCGAAATCCTTGAAATTGCATTTGGATCCAAAGACCGGGCAGCCCCTGACCCCGGGCCAGTTGAAGAATAGGGACCGGCAAAGCGAACAGACGCCCCGCCCGCTGCACCCGCGGCAACCTGAAAAACCCGCCGCGACACCGGTCGCTGGCGTGATTGCCAATCCAGGACCTCGCGGCAATGTCGGCGAAAATACTGCTGCAAATGCGGGCTCTGGCGGCATCCAGGTTAAGGCGCTGGGCAGGGCGAAATTATCGGCAATTGGTTTGCTGAACGAGGCCGACGGCGGTTTCGGCAACGGAATGTGGTCCGGTACGCCGCTGCCGCTGGTCATGGGGATGTTGCCGCGCCTGCCGATAGTGACGGCGTCGCCCCTGATGCAATCGTTGAACCGGCGTCTATTGTTGACCACGGCGCTGCCGCCTGATGATGCCGGGGCCGGCTCTGGTGGTGCCGACGGCGATGACGATGGCAGCGCTCTGGTTGCCTTGCGTATTGAACGGCTGGCGGCGGCTGGTAACTCGGAAGCGGTGGCGCAATTGTTAAAATTCGCGCCTCTATCGTCATACAATGGGATCTTCGCCCACGTCCGGGTCGAGGCGGAGTTGCTGGCCGGCAATGTGCG
Source organism: Pseudomonadota bacterium (assembly GCA_027623205.1). Lineage (GTDB taxonomy): Bacteria > Pseudomonadota > Alphaproteobacteria. Next base: position 14,519 of record JAQBYC010000092.1, read on the forward strand.
CCAAGCTTGTAGCGTAGTACGCAATCAAATCGGCGCAAGTGTCGAGAATGGCGCTGCCGGTAGTGGTGTTATTTGGCAAAAGGTCATGGCGTTTTGTCTCGCGCTGGACGGGCAGTCGGCCCAAGTTGAACTGTACGAACAACTGCTCTATGAAAATGGTGTCGAAGATGAGGCGTTTTTTACCCTGCTGGCGGGCCTGAGTAGCGGCGAAGTGCTGCCATTGGAGAGCGTCGGCCATGTTGAGCCGTTGCACCTGGCGATGTTGCGGGCAGCGCGCCGGGCAATTCCAGCGGATGCCGTGGAAAAGGCATCACCGGCCGTGCTGCGGGCAATCGCCACCTCGCCCAATGCTGCCCTGGACATGCGCCTGGAAGCTGCGGAACAGGCGGAAACCTTGGGCGCGTTGCCAACCGAGGTATTGCGTCGGATCTATGCGAGTGTGCCGTTTACGGCCGAACAGAGCGCCGATTCCTTGATGCTGGCGAAAAGCCAGCCGGGTCCTTCGGCATCCGCTATCCTGTATCAGGTGGCGCAAATTGATGTCCAGGTGGAAAGCCGCGCCCGGGTCCTGGCTGCTGCCTGGCGGAACGGCGGGCGCACTGGTCGTTATATGACCGCTGTAAGGGTCAACTTGCCGATTACGCGGTCGATCAAGCCCGATGCGAATTTGGCCTGGTTTGCAGCGCCTGCCGGTAGGGCCTTGTTGGCGGCCGGTGATACAGAAGCCGCCAGGGCCTGGCTGATGGCGGTGGTGGAGCCGGCCCGTGCCGGCCAGCCTGAAGCCGCTGCTGCCGTGCTGGCCTTGGCGCCCTTGATATATATTAGGGACGCGGAACAAAATTTTCCAACATTGGCGCCGGCAATGGAAAAAGTCATGGCAGGGTGGTGGCAGGGAGAGGTTGCAAATAATAGCACGGAAAGGTACCAACGCGGCTTGAGGTTATTCGGATTGCTGACGGCCCTGGGCAAGGATGTGTCCGGGAAACTCTGGCTACCATTGTTCGAGGCACCAGACAGTGATATTTTACAAGCCTCGCCTTCGTTGTTGATGGGCTTGGACCGGGCTGCGGCTAGTGGTCGGACGGGCGAGGTTGTATTGCTTTCGCTGTTGCTTCTTGGTGAAAGAGGACCATCTGTGATTGATACCATTGCTTTGGGCAAGATTGTTTCGGCCCTGCGCCGTGTTGGCCTAGAGGAAGACGCAAGTGCGCTGGCGTTGGAAGGACTGTTGGGTGCCGGGTTCTAGGTACCGTTATTTTTATTTGATGTGAGTATCGTGTTGACCAAATCCTTAAAATACGTGGAAATGTTTCTCGAAATGCTGTCTGCCGAGCGGGGCGCGGCACAGAATACGTTGGAGTCCTACAACCGGGATCTAAATCATTTTGAGGCCTATAGCAGCGCCGCCATCGCGGATGCGGATAGCGAAGACATTCGCGGCTATCTGGCGCATTTGAAGCGCGAGGGCATGGCAACATCCACCGCCGCCCGGCGTCTTTCCGCCATGCGGCAGTTTTATCGTTTTCTCCATGCCGAAGGAATGCGCAGCGACGATCCAACCGCTATTATTGACAGCCCGCGCCGCGTTCGCCCATTGCCGAAAGTCCTTACGGAAGCAGAGGTCGAACAGCTTTTGACGGCGGCGAAAACCTACAAAGGGGCCGAGGGCATTCGTTTGGTCGCCCTAATGGAACTGCTCTACGCTTCCGGCTTGCGGGTATCCGAACTGTTGATGTTGCCCTACCCGGCGGTGCAATCGGAGCGGGCCTTTATCATTGTTGAAGGCAAGGGTGGCCGCGAACGCATGGCGCCGTTGAGCATCCCGGCGATCAAGGCTCTGCAAAAGTACGACGTGGTGCGGCCTCGTTTCGTGCGCCGACCGGCGGATGACAATTGGCTGTTCCCCTCACGTTCCAAGGGTGGACATCTCACGCGTCAACGGTTTTCGCAGTTGGTCAAGGAATTGGCGCTGGCGGCCGGGATTGATCCATCCAAGGTTTCGCCACATTCCTTGCGGCACGCTTTTGCTTCGCACCTTTTAGCCAATGGCGCCGATCTGCGGGCTGTGCAACAGATGCTGGGCCACGCCGATATATCGACCACACAAATCTATACCCACATTTTGCAGCAACGTTTGCAAGAGTTGGTCAAAACCTCTCACCCGTTGGCGGATTGAGCCGGCTGGTTGATACGGCCGGCAACAACAGATAGTTGCGACGAATGATTAGCTTCCTTGATTTCGAAAAGCCGATCGCCGAGTTGGAGGCAAGGATTCACGACCTGCGTCAGCTTGATGGCGAACAGCAGGGAGGCGCGGATATCGAGGAAGAGGTCGCGCAGATACAAAGCAAGGCAGACCAACTGCTGCGCGAAACTTATGGCAAGTTGACGCCGTGGCAGAAAGTACAGGTGGCCCGGCACCCGAACCGGCCGCAATTCCAGGATTACGTGGCCGGACTGATCGAGTCCTTTACCCCCTTGGCCGGTGACCGCGCTTATGCGGACGACAAGGCTATCACAGGCGGCATCGGCCGTTTTCGCGGCCGTTCCGTGATGGTGATCGGGCATGAAAAGGGCAGCGATACGCGCAGCAGGTTACGGCATAACTTTGGCATGGCCCGACCCGAAGGCTATCGCAAGGCGGCCCGCCTGATGCGCCTGGCGGATCGCTTTGGCTTGCCGGTTATTACTTTGGTGGATACCCAGGGCGCCTATCCCGGCGTCGGGGCGGAGGAACGCGGCCAGGCGGAAGCGATTGCACGATCCACGGAAACCTGCCTGGACATCCGGGTGCCCCTGATTGCCTGTTTGGTTGGTGAAGGTGGCTCGGGTGGGGCTGTTGCTTTGGCGACGGGCAACGTGGTGATCATGCTGGAACATGCGGTCTATGCGGTGATCTCGCCCGAAGGCTGCGCTTCGATCCTGTGGCATTCGGCGGAACGAGCCCAGGATGCCGCCGACGCCATGAAAGTTACCGCACAGGACTTAGCCAAATTGAAGGTTGTCGATCAGGTGGTGGAAGAAAATGTAGGCGGGGCTCACCGTAACCCGGCTTCGGCCATCACCGCCCTGGGCGATGCCATTGCCGGCGCGCTGGCGGAATTCGATGGCCGGGACGGCGGCTATGTGCGCCAGCACCGCCGCGAAAAATTTCTTGCCATGGGCCGGCTTGGTGTCGTCTGAGCCATCCGTGTAGTGCGCCGAAACCCAAACGGTGGTTCGACCGCCGTTAAATTATTGATCAACGACCGTGACAGTGTTTATATTTCTTTCCAGAACCGCAAGGACAGGCGGCATTGCGCGGCACCTTGCCCCAAGTCATGGGATTGTCAGGGTCCTGGGTTGTGGCGGCCTGACGGGTGCGGGCCGGACGGGGAGCAAACATCCCGTTGCCACCCCCGGCCATGGCAAATTCCTCCTCCATCTCGTTCTGCCCGGTTGTCGGGTCCAGATGCTCTTCCTCTAGCACCATGGGCTCTGCCGGTTGGGTGGAAAAAAATGGCTGATCAGGGTCGGCTTGCAGTTCGATATGGGCCAGCACCCGGGTCGTGGTCTGGCGCAATTCGCCCAGCATGGCTTCAAACAAATTGAAGGCCTCGGACTTATATTCATTCAAAGGGTCGCGTTGCCCATAAGCGCGCAGAACAATGCCGCCGCGTAGATGATCTAAGGTCAGCAGATGATCTTTCCAGGTCTGATCCAGCAATTGCAGCAGCAAACTCTTTTCCACCATACGCATGACATCGGGGCCATAGTTGGCGGCTTTTTCCGCCATCCGCCGGTCGGCGGCGGAACTGATGCGTTTTTGAATTTCCTCGTCCGCGATGCCTTCCTCGGCGCACCAATCCGCGATGGGCAAATCAAGCCCAAAGAACTCCAGCACCTCCGCCGCCAGACCCTCGGCATCCCACTGTTCCGCATAGGCTTTTTCAGGGATATGCTTGGCTACCAGGCCTTCGACGACCTCGCGGCGCATGTCGGCAACGGTATCCGCCACGTCCACGGCGTCCATCAGTTCCAGGCGTTGTTCGTAAATTACCTTGCGCTGATCGTTCATAACGTCGTCGTATTTCAGCAGGTTCTTGCGCAGATCAAAATTTCGCGCCTCAACTTTTTCCTGGGCTTTTTCCAGGGCCTTGTTAACCCAGGGGTGGATGATCGCCTCGCCTTCTTCCAGGCCCAGTTTGCGTAACATCCCGTCCATTCGCTCGGACCCGAAGATCCGCATCAGATCATCTTCCAGGCTCAGAAAGAATTTCGAGGCGCCGGGATCACCCTGGCGCCCCGACCTGCCCCGCAGTTGATTGTCGATGCGCCGGCTCTCATGACGCTCCGTACCGATGATGAATAGTCCACCGGCGGCCAACACCTTGGCTTTTTCCGCCGCGACTTCCGCCTTGATTTTATCCGCTTTCGCGGTATCCATGACGCCGTCCGGGGCCTCTGCTTCCATCCGCAGGCGCATGTCCAGGTTGCCGCCAAGTTGAATGTCCGTGCCGCGCCCGGCCATGTTGGTGGCTATGGTCAGGGCGCCTTCGCGGCCGGCCTGGCTGATGATATAGGCCTCTTGCTCATGATGCCGGGCGTTCAGGACATTATGCGTGATGCCCTTTTTCGTCAGCAGCTCTGAGAGCACCTCGGATTTTTCGATGGAAACCGTGCCGATCAAGGCCGGTTGGCCGCTTTCCTGGCATTCCCCGATCAATTCGATGATGGCGGCGAATTTTTCCCCTTCCGTACGATAGACCTCGTCGTCCTGATCTTTGCGGACCATGTCCAGGTTGGTGGGAACATCAACCACGGCAAGCTTGTAAATTTCCAGAAACTCACCGGCTTCCGTCATGGCCGTGCCGGTCATGCCCGCCAACTTGGGGTACAGGCGGAAATAATTTTGGAAGGTGATTGACGCCAGGGTCTGGTTCTCGGGCTGAACCTCCACCTTTTCCTTGGCCTCCAGCGCCTGATGCAGGCCTTCGGAATAACGCCGTCCCTCCATGGCACGACCGGTAAACTCGTCGATAATGACAATCTTACCGGCCTGTATCATATAATCCACATCCCGCTGGAACATATGGTGGGCGCGCAGAGCCTGATTGATATGATGGACGACGGAGACATTCTCCATGTCGTACAGATTTTCTCCCTTCAACAATTCGATCTCGCGCAGCAATTCTTCAATATGTTCGGCGCCGTCTTCCGTGAAATTGACCGTGCGCGTCTTTTCATCCTTTTCGAAATCACTTTCCACCAACTTTGGCATCAGTGCGTCAACCTGGAGATACATCGCCGAAGAATTCTCGGCCTGCCCGGAAATGATCAAAGGCGTCCGTGCTTCATCGATCAGGATCGAATCTACCTCGTCGACGATGGCGAAGTTGAAAGGCCGTTGCACCATGGCCGCCCGCTCGAACTTCATATTATCGCGCAGATAGTCGAAACCGAATTCGTTGTTGGTGCCATAGGTTACGTCACAGGCATAGGCGGCGCGGCGCTCGCCGTCATCCAGGCCGTGGATAATGCAGCCCGTTGTCAAACCCAGTTGGGCGTAGACCACGCTCATCCAGTTTGCATCGCGTTGCGCCAGGTAGTCGTTTACGGTGACCACATGAGCACCCTTGCCCGCCAGGGCGTTCAGATAGACGGGCAGGGTGGCGACCAGTGTTTTACCCTCGCCCGTGCGCATTTCGGCGATCATGCCTTGATGCAACACCATGCCTCCCATCAACTGGACATCGAAATGGCGTTGGCCCAGTGACCGTTTGGCTGCCTCGCGCACGGCGGCGAAAGCTTCAGTCAGCAAATCGTCCAGGCTCTCGCCAGCCGCAACACGATCCCGGAATTCAGCGGTTTTGCCGCGTAGAGCCTCAGCCGTCAAAGCTTCGAAGCTTGCCTCAAGTTCATTGATTGCCCGGACCGGTTGCTCGAACTGCTTGAGAACGCGGTCGTTCGACGAGCCGAACAGGCGCTTGGCGATGCCGCCTAGAATAGCCATCAAAAATTCCCAAAAAAACATAAAAACACAACAAGGTCCGCCGCTTGCCATCAAGCAAAACAGACAGGTCGCGATGCAACCAGTGAGACATAAGGGCCACTCGCTTCCCTGTCAACGCGGCCGGGACCCAGGATTTATGGCGCCTGACCGGGCAGGGGCCGTTTCCGCCCGGCCCTGACAACAGTTTGTGAGATTATCTCTTAACGCCTGTCAATGACACATACAGATGTCCGGTTTTTGTAGCACATTAAATGTCCGCTTTTATTTGCTAGGCCTGTGGGTCACTGGCTTGCCGTAGCG
>JAQBYC010000093.1 GCA_027623205.1 Pseudomonadota bacterium
GGCCTAGCAAATAAAAGCGGACATTTAATGTGCTACAAAAACCGGACATCTGTATGTGTCATTGACAGTCAAGAGGTTGCCTGCTGCAAAATGATTTGCATTTCATTGTCTGCATAAGGAATTCGACGTTCAAACCGGCGCACGGCGTAGCTTGAGACGCAGCCGATATGGCTATCTTGGGCGTCGGAAAACTTCTATGAGTTGAGATCACGAACGCGACTTAAGCTATTGGTTCAATTTCATTATTCGGGAGAATCCGAGGACAATTTTGGTCAAATGCTCGCGCGCGGTGGCCGCCCCGCAAAATCAATTTCCGGCGTTCGCGATGTGCCGGATAAGAACAATGGCGCGACGATCATTCAATCTAGATGCTGTTGCGAAGCTCCCAAGATGGTAAACTGAGCCTATGTCGGAGCATCATAATATTCGTTGGGCGGAAGCAGAGGACGCCGGACAGATCGTCCGCCTGATCAAGGCTTTGGCTGCCTTTGAAAATGAACCGGTCAGTTCCGTCAAAGTGACCGAGGCAGATATCCTGCGGGATGGATTTGGCAAACCGGACAATGCCGCACGCCGCTTTGAATGTCTGATTGCCGAATGTGACGGCGCGCCAGTGGGCCTTTGCCTGTTCTTTCACAATTATTCAACTTGGGAAGGCCGGGCCGGCCTATATGTTGAAGACTTGTTTATCGAAGAGCATGCCCGCGGTCTCGGTCTAGGTCGATTATTGCTGGCGGCGTTGGCGCGGGTTGCCAAGGATCGGAATTGCCGGCGCATTGATCTCTCGGTACTGGAATGGAACCCGACGCGTGAATTCTATCATCGCATCAATATGCGCGAAATGGAGGCGTGGCGTCCCTACAGAATGGACCAAGTTGCAATTGCCGCGCTTGCCATCGCGTCACCGGACATAGGCGGCGTCGGGTAGTTTTACAAACACCCGTGTTTGAAAATCCCCCTGAGTTCGGGCGATCCTTCTGGGCAAAAAAATACCGACCGCGGGGCGATCGGTATTTTCCTTAATATCCAGCCCCCAAAAGGACCGGGTGCGTCGGACAGCAATTTCCGACGCTTAATTCACGGCGTCCTTTAGGCCCTTGCCTGCCTTGAACTTTGGCTGCTTGGTCTCGGGTATTTGAATTGGCTCTCCGGTACGTGGATTGCGACCGGTGCTGGCTTTACGTGTCGACACGCTGAATGTGCCGAAGCTAACAAGGCGAACTTCGCTCCCGCCGCTCAATTCTTTTGTAATGGTATCAAAAACACCTTCGACTGCTTGCGTAGCATCGGCCTTACTAAGGCCTGCAGAATCCGCTACGGCAGCAATTAAATCATTCTTGTTCACGTGCGCCCCCTTGTTATTAGGTTGTCACTATTTTTGTGAGTTTCAGGTTTCTCAAGACCGTGGAAGTTTAGGCAAGCAGCGTGGAGCGGTCAAAAGGAAAAACCGGGTCAGACCCGGTTTTCCACAATTTTTGTGACGAGCGTCACCACGGGCCCGGACGAAAGCCCCTCAACCCCTGCCGCGTCACGCACGTGTTAGGGTTAATGCGTGACAACACTTTCGCTGTCTTTACTTTCCGATACCTTTATTTCGTCTTCATCTTCGTCTTCAGGCCACTCTATGGGCACCGGACGGGTCACTAAAGCACGTTCAATTACCTCGTCAATGCTTGTTACAGGTATCACTTCCAACTCTTTCAACACATTTTTGGGAATATCCGCCAGATCTTTTTCATTGTCTTTCGGAATGAGCACCATCGTTATTCCGCCACGGGATGCCGCCAGTAATTTTTCCTTAAGACCGCCGATAGGCAGAACGCGCCCGCGTAAGGTAATTTCACCTGTCATGGCGATATCTCGGCGAATCGGTATGCGGGTCAGCGTGGATATAATGGAAACACACATGGCCACACCCGCTGATGGGCCGTCCTTGGGCGTCGCCCCCTCGGGCACATGAACATGTATGTCGCGTTTTTCGAAAACCGTTGGTTTAATCCCGAAATCGACACCGCGTGCCCGCACATAACTGGCAGCAGCCTGGATCGATTCCTGCATCACATCGCCAAGCTTGCCGGTATATTTCATATTTCCCTTGCCAGGCAGGACCAGGGATTCAATCGTCAGCAATTCGCCGCCTACTTCGGTCCAGGCGAGGCCGGTGACCACGCCAATCATGTCCTCTTCCTCAATTTCGCCATAGCGGAAGCGGCGGATCCCGGCGTATTTGCCTAAATTACGGCGGTCCAATCTAACATCTTTGTGTTTCATCTGGACGATGTCGCGCACCGCCTTGCGGGCCAGATTTGCTAATTCCCGTTCCAGGTTCCGGACCCCAGCCTCTCGGGTGTAATAGCGTATCAGATCGCGCAGGGCACCGTCGGAAATTGACCATTCGTTCTTTTTTAATCCGGATTCCTTGATTACCTTGGCGATCAGATGGCGCCGGGCAATTTCAACCTTTTCATCCTCCGTATAGCCGGAGATTCGGATCACTTCCATGCGGTCCAAAAGCGGCTGCGGCAAACGCAAGGTATTCGCAGTGGTTACGAACATCACATCGGAAAGATCGTAATCAACCTCGAGATAATGATCATTGAAGGTATTGTTCTGCTCGGGATCTAGAACCTCTAAGAGGGCCGAGGCAGGATCTCCCCTAAAATCAGCGCCCATCTTGTCAATTTCATCAAGCAGGTACAACGGGTTGCTGCGTTTGGCTTTTTTCATTCCCTGTATGATTTTGCCCGGCATGGAACCAATATAGGTCCTGCGATGTCCGCGAATTTCAGCCTCGTCTCGCACGCCACCCAAAGACATTCGGACGAATTCGCGGCCCGTCGCCCGGCCAATGGATTTGCCCAGGGATGTTTTACCGACGCCCGGTGGACCGACCAGACAAAGAATGGCCCCTTTCACCTTGTTTGTGCGCTGTTGCACAGCAAGATACTCCAGAATTCGTTCCTTGACCTTTTCGAGGCCATAATGATCCTCGTCCAGAATGACCTGCGCGCGGTTCAGATCCTTGGAAATACGCGAACGCTTTTTCCATGGAATAGACAACATCCAGTCAAGATAGTTGCGCACCACCGTGGCTTCCGCGGACATGGGGCTCATATTGCGCAGCTTCTTCAGCTCCGCCGTCGCCTTTTCGCGCGCTTCTTTGGTAAGCTTGGTTTCCTTGATATTATCTTCAAGTTCCTGCAGTTCATCGCGCCCGTCTTCTGTCTCGCCCAATTCCTTCTGGATCGCCTTCATCTGCTCGTTTAGATAATATTCCCGCTGGGTCTTCTCCATCTGCCGCTTGACGCGGCTGCGGATTTTACGCTCGACCTGCATTACGCCGATCTCGGCCTCCATCAGGGAATACACCCGTTCCAACCGCTCGTGCACCGACGCGATTTCCAATAAATCCTGCTTTTCGGAAATCTTCAGCGCCAGATGTGACGCAACGGTATCGGCTAGTTTTGACGGCTCATCGATCCGATTAACGGAAACCAAAACTTCGGGCGGAATTTTCCGATTCAATTTCACATATTGTTCGAACTGATTGGCGATGGTGCGCGCTAGAGCCTCGACCTCTTCACCATCGTCTCCGGTTTCATCAATTAATTCGGCGTGCGCCTCGAAAAATGCCTCGTTCTGAGTATAGGATGCAATCCGCGCACGGGCTCCACCTTCCACCAGCACCTTGACGGTGCCATCGGGCAGCTTCAACAATTGCAAGACTGACGCAACGGTGCCAACTTTATAAATATCGTCAGGGTCGGGATCGTCTTGAGCCGCGCTTTTTTGCGTCATGAGCAGGATTTGTTTGTCTTCCCGCATGACGTCTTCAAGTGCCAGCACCGATTTCTCACGGCCTACGAACAACGGCACGATCATATGCGGAAACACCACAATGTCGCGCAACGGTAAAACCGGGTAGGTCCCAATCTTGGAAAAATCGTTCATGCTTAAACCCTATATCTAAACGCCCATCTTATCCGGGCTGCCTTTTAAAAGAGTAAATTTGTGCCTTAACCGTCGAACACACCAATGCTATGAAGCGCCGGGTCGCATCGGCATCAAAATTTTCACCTTCCAGATTAGAGATGGCGGTTAGTAATCTCAAGATCAAGGGATGGTGCCAATTACCTTGGCGGATACCGCCCTTTATCTTTGAATGCCGCGGTCCGCAGTACCGCTTATGCCCCGGTTCCAACGTCATCCCGGCGTTCGGCATAGATGTAAAGTGGTTGTGCCCGTCCTTCGACCACTTCGCCGTTGACCACCACCTCCTCCGCACCTTCCTGGGACGGTAATTCATACATGGTATCCAACAAAATACTCTCCATGATCGAACGCAAGCCGCGGGCGCCGGTCTTTCTGGCAATTGCCTTGCGCGCGATGGCATGCAAAGCGTCATCAGAAAACGCTAGTTTAGTATCTTCCATTTCAAACAAGCGTTGGTATTGCTTGACCAGCGCGTTCTTGGGCTGGGTCAGAATTTTGACCAATGAAGCCTCGTCCAGGTCTTCCAACGTGGCAACCACCGGCAGGCGACCAACGAATTCCGGGATCAAACCAAATTTCAACAGATCTTCGGGTTCTACACCGCGCAATATTTCGCCTGTCATCCGGTCATCGGGATCACGCACATCGGCGCCAAATCCGATGGAGGTACCCTGTCCGCGATTGGCGATCAGTTTTTCCAGGCCAGAAAAGGCGCCGCCACAGATGAACAGGATGTTGGTGGTATCGACCTGCAGGAATTCCTGTTGAGGATGCTTGCGGCCGCCCTGAGGCGGCACCGAGGCAACCGTGCCTTCCATGATTTTAAGCAAGGCCTGTTGCACCCCTTCGCCGGACACGTCCCGGGTAATGGAGGGATTATCGGATTTGCGACTGATCTTATCAACCTCGTCAATATAGACAATACCGCGCTGGGCCCGTTCTACATTGTAATCAGCGGCCTGCAGTAGTTTCAGAATAATATTTTCCACGTCCTCGCCCACGTAGCCGGCTTCGGTCAACGTGGTCGCGTCGGCCATGGTGAAGGGGACGTCAATAACCCGGGCCAGGGTCTGCGCCAGCAAGGTTTTGCCGCAGCCAGTTGGGCCAGCCAGCAAAATATTGGATTTGGAGATTTCAACATCGTTGCTTTTGGTGCCATGGTTCAGCCGTTTGTAGTGGTTATGCACGGCCACGGACAGAACCTTCTTGGCATGCGACTGCCCGATTACATAATCGTCTAGGACGTCGCAAATTTCCTGCGGCGTCGGCACGCCGTCGTCGGCCTTAACCAACGTGGACTTGTTCTCTTCGCGGATAATGTCCATGCACAATTCTACGCACTCATCGCAAATAAATACGGTGGGACCAGCAATCAGCTTGCGCACTTCGTGTTGACTTTTGCCGCAGAAGGAACAGTACAGCGTGTTTTTGGAATCACCGCCGCTTAGCTTCGTCATCTTAACCCCTGCTCGACTTTGCCAATCGGATCAGAAGATTTCTGCCAACCCGGCGGCGTAAAAAAATCGGTCCTATCCATACATATCGTCATTTGTAGACACTGACGCAGTAACAGAGACCAAATAAGTGGTCAATGGAGGTCAATGGAGCTCACAACAAACCATCTATATCACCACTACATGCCCATACCAATCGAGGCACCTAACCATATAGGACCAAACATAGCGTTGTGGCGATCAATAATTCGTTAAAAAGGATCGCCGCCGTGATGTTCCCCTAATCTTTCTTGTCGCCATCGCCATCCTTGGCGGCGCCATTTTCATCTTCATCCGCCGGAATGGCGCGTTTTTGCACCACTTCGTCGATCAACCCAAAATCTTTGGCCGCATCCGCCGTCAAGAATGTGTCACGGTCCATGGCCTTTTCGATCACGTCCAAACTCTTTCCGGTATGATGCGCATAGATTTGGTTCAGCCGCGCCCGTAGTTCGATAATTTCGCGCGCCTGAATTTCAATATCCGTAGCCTGCCCCTGAAACCCCCCGGACGGCTGGTGCACCATGATCCGCGAATTCGGCAAACTATACCGTTTGCCCGCAGCGCCCGCGGCCAACAGCAGAGAGCCCATGGACGCTGCCTGTCCCGTGCACAATGTCGAGACGTCGGGGCGGATATAACCCATTGTGTCGTAAATCGCCAAGCCGGCCGTGACTACGCCGCCTGGAGAATTGATGTACATAAAGATATCTTTCTTGGGACTTTCGGCCTCCAGAAACAGCAACTGCGCCGTCACCAGGCTGGCCATGGTGTCGTGCACCGGCCCCACAACAAAGATGATGCGTTCCTTCAGTAAACGAGAATATATATCGTAGGCACGTTCGCCACGGTTGGTCTGCTCGACCACCATAGGCACCAGGGTGTTCATATAAATATCGTTGGGATCGCTCATCAGGGTTCACCGCCTTATATACAATTCGACTATTTGCCGTCCTAGTCGGCCGGCTTGTCCGCCAGGGCCGCGTCGGCGGCTGCTTCTGCGCCGTCTTCACCGGCACCGTCTTCGATCAAATCTTCCTCGTCAAGGTTGCGCACCAATTCCTCGACGCTGACCTCTCTATCGCTGATTTGGGCCATTTCCAAAATGAAATCAACCACCTTGTCTTCCATGATCGGTGCTTCCAATTGGGCCCGCATTTCCGGGTTGGATTGGTAGAATTCAAAGATCTGCTGTTCCTGACCAGGAAAGCGCTGGGCCTGTGCAGCCATAGCCCGGTTCACTTCGTCTTGGGTAACCGTCAGGTTATTGTCATTGCCTACTTGAGACAGCAATAATCCCAAGCGCACCCGCCGCACCGCGATATCACGATATTCCGCCCGGGCCTCTTCCTCCGACTTATCCAAATTGGCGACGGTCTTGTCTTGCCGTTTTAGATCGCTTTCCACTTGCCCCCAGATTTGCTCGAATTCGCCATCAACCAGCGTGGGAGGCACTTCGAAATCATGATTTTCCGCCAAGGCATCCAGCAGCAGTCTCTTCAGCCTGGCGCGAGACACTTCGGCATACTCCTTCTCGCTCTGATCGCGCACCGCGCCCTTCAGGGCATCCAGATTTTCCAGACCTAGTTTTTCAGCCAGGGTATCGTCGACCACTACCGGCAAAGGCACCTTGACCTCGCGCACGGTGACAGCGAATTCAGCCTCTTTGCCTGCCAGATTTTCCGCCTGATACTCATCCGGAAAACGAACAGTGACGCTGATCTCATCGCCCTTTTTAACGCCTACAAGCTGCTCTTCGAAGCCTGGAATAAATGTGTTGGAGCCGAGTTCAAGACTATGTTCTTCGGACGAGCCGCCGTCGAATAATTCGCCGTCGATGCTGCCTTTGAAGTCGATCACCACGGTATCGCCGTCCCGCGCTGCCTGGCCTTCCGCGGCTTCGGCGAATTCCTTGAACTGCTGGGCCAGGGACTTCACACGTTCGTCGATTTCCGCATCGCTGATTGCAGCCACCACGCGTTCCAGGGACAGGGACGCGAAGTCCATAGGCTCAAATTCGGGCATCACCTCGAGTTGAATGGTGTATTCCAGATCGGCGCCTTCATCGAACGACACCACCTCGATCTTCGGCTGCATGGCCGGTTTCAGTTCATGCTTCGCCAAAGTCTCGGTGGTCGCTTCGTTGACCGCCTGCTCCAGGACTTCGCCCAAAATTTGCCTGCCATACGTCCGGCGCAGAATTTTGACGGGCACCTTGCCAGGACGAAAGCCCGGCATCCGCGCCTCTTTCGCAATATCCGTCAGCCGGTCGGTGACCTTGGCCTCCATATCGGCGGCTTCAACCACAACTTTGTATTCGCGCCTCAAGCCCTCGGACAGGGTTTCGCTAACCTGCATGAATTTTCCCGCTCAATTTGTCAATTTGGCCCAGTTAGGACCCAGTTATGCTATTTTAGCCGCGTTGACCAGCCTACGATTTGACCGATCGACAATTGGTGCGGGCGAAGGGACTCGAACCCCCACGACTGTTAAGCCACCAGGACCTAAACCTGGCGCGTCTACCAATTCCGCCACGCCCGCATTTGACGGCAATTCCACCCTCGCGATGCGCGGGCGGCACTCTATAGCACAGAAGATTCTTCCTGCGAAGGCCGCATTCAGGCGCTTTATCGGGCCCCTTTCCCGCCGCCCTTTGTCGCCATATTGATCTGCTTTTGCACGTCTGCCGGTTCCATCTCTACTTCGAAGTTTTCCAGAAACGCGGACGTCATCACATAGAAACCGATGCACATCACCAGTTCCACCATTTCCTGGTGCCCGAACAGCGAGGCGGCAGCGTTGAAGGTTTCGTCCGAAGCTTTGACGTTTTTTACAATTTCGTCGGTCAGACGCACGACCGCCCGTTCGGTAGCGTCGAAAACCGGATCGTCCGGGCCGATCTTCAAGGCTTGTAATTTGGCCTCCGCCATGCCCACGTCGCGGCTGATTTTTTCGTGCTGAAACACTTCATAGGACGAGCCGCACAGGATACCCGCGCGGACAATGGCCATTTCGCGCAGAATAGGATCAATCTTGCTCTTATAAAGAAGTGCCGTAGCCAGACGGGTATAGGCGCCGAAACAGTCGCCGCCATGGGCCAGAATTCTAAAGATGTTAAGGGGTTGCATCTTGGCCAAAAGCGAAGCCGCCGCCGGCTCCAGGCTGGGATCGTCAATCGTGGCATAAGGAATGCGGGGCATGGGCGTTCTCGTTCATTTATAAATTCAATCGCCCTCATAATCCTTCCGTTTGGACTTGGCGCAACAATAATCTGAGGACATCCCAGGTAATTTGGCTTGAATAGAGGCTGGACGGCATTCCCCGGCGTGACGCCCCGGCGCAGGTCGGTTATAAAAGAGCGGGGAGAATATTTTGGAGAGAGGCCATGACAGCCGAAACATCCGCCGTACCCGACCCGAAGGTTGACGCCATGTTGTTGCGCCAGGACCGGGGCAACGGCATTGTGCATCTAACCCTGAACCGGCCACAAGCCTTCAACAGTCTATCCAGCGGTCTGATGAGCCTATTGCAGGATGAACTGGACGCTATTGCTGCCGACCCCGCCGCCCGCGTGGTTATCATTGATGGTGCTGGGCGGGGTTTTTGCGCCGGCCATGACTTGAAGGAAATTACCGCCCTGACAACAGTGGAAGCCCGGCAGGCGCTGATGGCGCAGTGCTGCAAGCTGATGCTGGCCGTGGTGCATTGTCCCAAACCGGTCATTGCCAAAGTCCATGGCATCGCCTCGGCTGCCGGTTGTCAGCTTGTCGCCAGCTGCGATCTGGCGGTAGCCGACGATGCCAGCCGTTTTGCCACGCCGGGCGTCAATATCGGGTTGTTCTGCCATACCCCCATGGTCGCCTTGGGCCGCAATGTGGCGCGCAAACACGCCATGGAGATGCTGTTGACCGGCGAGGCCATGGACGCCCCGACAGCCTATCGGTTCGGCTTGATTAACCGCCATGTGCCCAGCGCGGAACTCGACGGCGCTGCGATGCAATTAGCCGAACTGATCGCCAGGAAATCCAGCTATACATTACGGGTTGGCAAGGCCGCGTTCTACCGGCAACTGGATTTGCAACTGGAAGCTGCCTACGCCATGGCCAGCGAAGTGATGGTGCAGAATATGATGGCCGACGATGCCGTTGAAGGTATCTCCGCCTTCGTGGAAAAACGCGAACCTGTCTGGCGGGACCGATAATGAATGCTGCAATGCCGGACGTTCTGCATTACAGCGACGGGATGCTGCGAAATGTGCTTACCACCGTGCGCACCATTGCCATGATCGGAGCCAGCGGTGATTGGAAACGTCCCAGCTTTTTCGCCATGAAATATCTGCAACGACGGGGCTACCGGGTTATCCCCGTAAATCCAACCCGGGCGGGTGACGAAATCCTGGGCGAACGTGTTTATGCCAGCCTGGCCGAGGTACCCTGCCAGATCGACATGGTGGACGTATTCCGCTCTTCGGAAGCGGCGCTGGGCATCGCCGAGGAAGCCGTCGCGGCAATGGCTGCCAAACAGATCAAGGTCTTGTGGCTGCAACTGGGCATTCGCAACGATGCCGCGGCGAAACTGGCCCAGGGCGCGGGGATGCAGGTCATCATGGATCGATGCCCAAAGATCGAATTCGCCCGGCTGTCGGGGGAACTTTCCTGGAGCGGCATTAATACGGGTATTATCACCTCCAAGGTTTTGAAAGCGCCCAGAGCATGAGTCCGACCGAGAACGACACCAACGCGCCAAATTATGGCTTTGAGACATTGGCGGTCCACGCCGGCGCCCGACCCGATCCCACCACCGGCGCCCGCAGTACGCCGATTTTCCAAAGCAATGCGTTTGTCTTTCAAGACGCGGAGCACGCGGCGGAGTTATTCAATCTGCAAACCTTTGGCTTTATCTACTCCCGTCTAACCAACCCCACCGTCTCGGTCCTGGAAGAAAGGGTTTGCGCCCTGGAGAATGGCCGTGCCGCGGTGGCCTGCGCGACGGGTCACGCGGCGCAATTCCTGCTCGCCGCCACCCTGTTGGAAGCGGGGGATGAATTTGTTGCGTCAAAGAACCTCTACGGCGGTTCCATCACCCAGTTCGGCCTGTCCTTCGCCAAGCTCGGCTGGACCTGTCACTTCGCGGATATGACCGATGCGGATGCCCTGCGCGCGGTGATGAACCACAAGATCAAGTTCATCTTTTGCGAGGCCCTGGCCAACCCCGGCGGCGTGGTGCTGGATTTAGAAGCTTTGGCGGGCGTGGCCCGGGACTGGGGGGTGCCGTTGGTTGTCGACAATACCCTGGCGACGCCTTATCTGTGCCGGCCGTTCGATTGGGGCGCCGATATTGTTGTTCATTCCGCGACCAAATATATCGGCGGCCATGGCAACACCATGGGAGGGGTCGTAGCGGAATCAGGTAAATTCGATTGGTACCAGAACGACAAGTTCCCTTGCATGACCCAACCGGACCCGGCCTATCATGGCCTGACCTTCGCAGAGACTTTTGGCGATTTCGGCTTTTCCATGCGGTTGCGGGCAGTGACCCTGCGCGACTATGGCCCGACCCTGTCGGCTCAATCCGCCTGGAACCTGTTGCAAGGCGTGGAAACACTGCCGCTGCGCATGGAGCGCCATTGCGCCAATGCCCAGGTGATTGCCGAGTTCCTGGACTCCCATCCGAAAATTGCCTGGGTATCCTACGCCGGCCTGACGTCCAGTCCCTATCATGCCCTGGCCCGGAAGTATTTGCCCAAGGGGGCCGGCGCGGTCTTTACCTTTGGCGTCAAGGGTGGTTTTGCAGCAGGCGAAACGGTGGTCAATGCGGTCGAGATATTTTCCCACCTGGCCAACGTGGGCGATACCCGCAGCCTGATCATTCATCCTGCGTCCACCACCCACCGCCAATTGACGCCCGAGCAACAGGACGCCGCCGGCGCCGGGCCGGATGTCATCCGCCTTTCCATCGGCATCGAAAGCGTCGCCGATCTAATCGCCGATCTGGAACAGGCCTTGGCGCGAACCTGAGGGAGGCCCTGGAGATGTTCAGCCATGTTACAGTCGGCACCAATGACTTCGAACGGGCTGCCGCTTTCTATGACGCCGTGCTGGTAATCCTGGGGCATGGCCGTTTCACCAGTGGCGACGGCTATGCGGGCTATGGCAGCCCCAACGACAATCAATTCTGGCTCTTATCGCCCTTCGACCAAGGGACCGCGACGCCAGGCAACGGCAGCCATGTTGCCTTTCTTGCCCCCAGCCGCGCCGCCGTGCGGGCTTTTCACGGCGCCGCATTGGCAAACGGCGGCAGCGACGAAGGGCCGCCGGGGCTGCGCGCCCATTATCACCCTAATTATTACGGCGCCTATGTCCGGGATCCCGACGGCAACAAGATTCAAGCGGTCTGCCATCGGTCCGAAGATTGATCGCCAGGGATCGAATCGTTTGCAGGCCGCCTGCTAATCAGCCATATCATCTAGCGTCTGGTGGTACGCCCGCGTCTGAATCAAGCCAGTTTATTTGAAAACATAGATCGGGCTGCTCCAGGCCTGGAAGCCGTCTTCCGTAACAACGCAGATCCAAAGCGGATTATCCCGGCCCGCGGCAATGGGAATACTCACATCGGTTTCAATTTCCAGGCAACTGTTTCGCTCTGGCAGACGGAACGCCTTAATCCGCCGTTCCAAGCCGCCGGCCTCCGCCACGATATCCTCCAACCCCACCTCGGTCAGAGGAACGGTCATACAGGTCAGATTGGTTGCTATCGACATCTCGCCGGTTTGATTGTCATCCAACCAGGCGTCAAAACCGCCAAAGTTTCCGGTGGTGATGGCATCGAAGATGATGGTGTCGTCGCTTTGGTGTTCGAACAATCGTTCATGATTCCAGGCATTGATTTTGCCGTAGCGGCGAATGGTGGAGCCGCCGAATGATACCTTGCCCTTCCAATTGGTATCCCGGCCCCTGCCCCTATATTCAGCGCCGCTCCACAACACACGAATCCGGTTGCCCAAATCATCAGCGGTATAGCCGCGCAAGGTTTCAACGACCGCCGTGGCGTTCCGCACTTCAATCCGCTCTATGGGCGCCTGGGTAACGGCGCGGATGGACAGCGTGATCCTGTCCTCCACGGTCTGTACGATATCGCCCATCATCACTTCGCTGACCTCCTGGCTGCCGGTATCCGGGAACAGGTTTGGATCGCGTTCGAATAGGACCGCCGGCTGGGCAAACCGCGCCTTGACGTCCAAATGCATGCGTGTCCCTGTCGTGCCGTAGTGATGGCGCCGGCGCAAACAATCGAAGATGCTGTCGCGGGTCAATTCCTCGGTCAGAAAACAGGTCAAGCCGCCATAGGCGCCAAACGTGGACACGCCGGGATAGGAAGCACCCGGCCGGCCCTTGTGGCCGTCGCTATTACAGACCACGCCGCTGCGGTAGCCAAGGGGAAAGCCGTCGGTCAGCAGCCATTCGAAGGTGCCCCAGGCCGAATGGATTTCCATGGCGGTTTCCTTGGTGCCGTCATGGGCGAAGGCGATATCGGCGTAACGGCCGCCGACATGGGCGTAGACCACACAGTCTTCTTCGGCCAGGCGATCGAACAACAGGTTTGCGTCGTTGGCATCCATGTCCAAGTCGGAGCGGTCCGTCAGCAATGCATGGGAGGAGCGATAGATCGGCCTTCCTTCCTGCCGGTAATAGACATTGCGGTCACCCCCCACCGCCGTATTGCCGGACCATTCGTAGCCTGGAAAGGTAACGAAACGGCCATCCTGGTGATATTCGGCGGTCAGTTCGTTCAGATAGGCCCAGAAGGCATTATTGACCTGAAAGTCATTGGCCTGATGGCTAAGCGCGTCAAGAAAGGCCAGATTGCGCCCAAATTCGAAGTAGTCACGGGAGGTGCCAATGCCAATGGACTCGCCGCTTTGTCCATGCAGATCGGCCCAATAGCCGCCATGAGGTCCATCTTGAATCACCAGCGGATGGGACCGGGCAACTTCCACATTATCGTGGTCACGAACGATGATCCGCAGGATGCCGGGCACGCCAACGCGCAAGCCTTCAAACAGCAGGCCCCGTTGGCCCAAACAATAATCGATCCTATCTGGCAAACCATCGACCGGCAGGGAGGTATCAAAAATGAACTTGCCCTGCGCCTTGTCGGTCGGATTGCCCCATTTATCTTCCGCCTTTAGGCCAAAATGGAAATGCTCGCCAGGGCGCCGTAAACTTGGCAGGACAGCCCGCCACAGCATCGGCTCGCCCGGCACAATGGCGATATTGGGGGTGTTGGGGATAGGCGTGTAGTGTCCGACCGCACAGACATCCGCCGCGACCTTAAACTCAAAATTCGGTTCGACCATCGATTGCATTCGCATCCCGGCGGAGCCCCTGGAGGTATCGCCCAGGACAACCTCGATACTATCTCCCTCACGCAGGAAACCGCCGGCCACGCGAATGGTCAGACTTTTCCAGCGCGGCCTCGGCGTGGTGCCGTAGCGGCTGTAACTGACATCCAACGGCACCCCGCTGCTGGTCGTTGCGGTGACATAATTATCCCCGGTCGGATTACTGGTCTGCCAGGCACCGCTATCACCCATGGCCCGTAGCATCACGCGAATTGCGCCAGTATCGTCCAACCCAAAACGGCCAACCGTATAGGTGATCCGAAAGGTTTGCAGACTACGGACGGGAAAACTGCCTTTGGGAGAAATATCTACATGACCGTACAACACGGGATCCGTGCCCGGTTGCGCGATTGTCCAAACTTCGCCCACCAAGTCCGAATCCACCAAGATGCCGTTGTCCCGCGCGGTCATGATCAGGCGCTCCTCTTCTTCTTTCAATTGATTGATCTATAGCAGATCAGTCCGCCCTGGGTCGCGCCGTTACCGCATCTTGCAGGTCTTCCAAATAGCTGTCAGCGATACCCATGGCCTGTAGTTTAATCACTGTGTTGGCGAGGTATTCGCGACAGGGCCCGCGTTCACCTTTGGCCATGGCAATGTGCGCGATAATCTGGTCCAGCGTAAGATCGCCGGTGAATTGCCGGCTGGCTTCATTGACCGTGAAGGCCAAGGCGGAGAGAGAAACGCCATTTGTGGCCAGGGAAACCCATGTCGGTTCATAGATATCGGTCCACATTTCCCGCTGCCAGATAACGGGCAGCGCGGCATCCAAATCCCCCGCTGCGATGCGAAGCGCGATGCCATCGCAAGCACCACCCCGTAGCAATCCCAAGGAAAGACCGGGTAAATCCGGCGTGCCCCGCGCCAGCGCTGTCCAGACACACATGCTGCGATGCCACCCGATCAAACGCGCGGTTCGCGCCTCCTGGTGCGGAAACGATGCGTCCCAAAGCAGGCTGCCATAGCCAAAGATCCAGACATCGCCTGTTGATTGGGGCGTCCCGGCCAGCGCGGCTTCACGCGACCGCTGCCGCGCCTGCTCGGTAAGGGGGGCGAACAGTTCTGTAAAAGCGCGCATGCCGATCTCTAATCAAGCGGCGCATGCAACTGCGTACCGGACACCTGGATACCACCGCGGTTACCGATCTCGACACTGCCGAAACGCTCGGCGAAACAATCCGGCAAGGGCCGGTCGCCCGGGCTGGACAGCCACAGGCGTAGCAGGTGTCTTCGGTCGGTCGGATTTGGGTGATCGCGAAAATCGGTGCGGTCATGCAACAAGGTGTGGTTATAGACGAACTGCATGTCACCGGGTCGTAGCTGCATGCGAAGACACAGGCGCGGATCGTTGGCCAGTTCGTCATACAGGTCCAGCGCCTCGATATGTCGCGCCGTCAGGCGTGGGGCATCGGGAAAACGCTGCGCACTATCGATATATTGCCGTTGGTAGATTGTTGACAAGTATCCCTGGTACCAATTGAACACCGGGATCCGAAAATAGGGCTTTTGTCCCTTGTCCACTTCACCGCGCCGGTCGGTCGCCAAGGGCTCGAACAGATATGGTAAAAGATCGGGTCGCAACCGCAAAATTTCATTAAAGACGGTGACGGCGCTGACCAGCAATGTCTCGCCGCCTTCCATGGCGTCCATCAGGCATAACAGGCCGACAATATCACAGGAATCCGTGTGAAAGGATTGCCTTTCAGCGGTCTGGTAAATGCGAACATTCTTATCGTCGCTGGTGAGACCCAGATCCCGCACATGACCCAGCAAATGCCCTTCGGCATTTTGTGAACGGGCATGGCCAAAATGCGCGCCAATACCAAAGAATATCGTCGCCGCCATCTCCCGCGAATATTGCGCGACGGGCAGGCCGCGCAGCACGCCGAAGCCAATACCGTGCAACAGTGTCGCCCGCAACAGCGCCAGCCGCCGGCCCAAGCCGGGCAATAAAAAATCTTCCGCTGTGATCCGCGGCATCTCCAAGCCCAGCGCGAGGCAACCCCGTGCCGCGGTCTCAAGCTCCGTCACATCATCCTGGCTTAGGTGACCGAGCCATTGATCCTCCAGGCTGGCCAACTCTGCGCCGTACCAGGCAGCGGGGATCGCTTGTTCGAAAGGTATGTCTTGCATTGAGATGCTCTTCAAGGTGTCCGTGCCCCGCTATGTATCGGTTGTGATGGCTGAACTCAAACTTTGCCGCGCCAATGCAAATTCGCACGGGCAACGCTGCCGGATCCTATTGCAGATGCGCGTCCAACTCCGCGTTCAAAATGCGCTCCGATAGCGCCTTCTTCAATTCGTCAACAAGACCATTCTTGGCAAAAACCTCCGCCGGATCGCGGCCCAATAACAACTGGTCCAGTAGATCTTTCTCGATAGCCATATGATGTTCCTTTCTGTTCCATCATTATGGCCTCACACACAAAATTCCTGATAGTCCCTCATGTCTTCGGTCATACGGCGGCGCAAGGGGCTCGGGCGTCGAGTCGTCTCGGTCATCGGATGGTCTCCTGATAAAGGGGTAGAGCTGCAACACTCAAAATCCTTCCATCAGGAGGCCAAACCCGCCAGACCTATCACAAAAATCCCGCGTTAGCGGGTTCGTTCAATCCTGAATCTCAACAGGCCCTAGTACGGCGGCAAAGTCGGACTTCGAAGCCAGCAGCGCCGCCATCATCAGAAACAGCGGCTCGCCGCCCCAGGTCAGCGCCGACAGCCTTTGATCAAAATAGGCATCCTCCCGCGCCGCCGGTACCTGTAACTCCGAACCGATCTGTTCCAGCATCGCCGCCATCACCGCGCGGCGTGAGGCATCGCCCTCAAGGGCCTGCAGGACCACCGGTTCGGGACGGTCGAGCAGACGGCCTACCGCCTGGCCCGTACCGTCGCCGCCGCCAAAGACCGTGTGCCACCAGCTGCCGGCGGCATTCGGCTCCGCCTGCCGCTCCAAAAGTAACAGCCGCAAGGGCGATGCCGTCCCTACCTGTGTCAGCGCAGCATGGTCCGAAAGCTCCCGCAGCCAGGCATTCAACCCCTTGGCGCCCGTCGCGGCATAGTCGATCACCGCCAAGGTTGGGGCGTTCCAGCCCCATTCCCCTGCATTCTGTTGCGCCCGGAACCGTTCAAGGTCCGCGCCGGTCAAGAAGCCCGCACGCCAACCCTGCGCCGCCGCCTGTTCGCACAGTTCCAACGCCAGACGGGATTTGCCCCGTCCCGCAGAGCCAATGATCACCCGCGCCGAAATCGCCCGGCCGTCATTCAACCAGTCCCACAGTTCGGATAATTCAGTCTCACGGCCCAGCAACGCGATACTGCGCGAATGGGCCTGCAGCAAGTCCGTCTCCGTCGGATCGGGCAACGCCGAAAACCGCCGGTTCAAAAACCGCGTCAACCGAAGATAAGAATAACCTACTACAACCGAATTGCCATCGCCCGAAACCTGAACAACAACATTCCCATCGCCTTCAAGCTCGCTGGCCTGCGCCGTTTTCGGCCGCTTGGGCCTCACATAGTTGAGCAGTCTCTCAATCATTGCACTTTAACTATAGCGCGGGAAACGGCAGTGCGAACGATAATATTCTACTGAAATAGCACAGAGCTTCGGCTCCGGGCCTATGTTGATGCCGGCACATTGCTAACCACTACAAGCCAGTTCGCACTTTCGTCGTCTCCGGCGCACCAATTTTTTAATAAATTAAATTAATGGCTTGAAGTGTTTCCGCAAGAAGAAAGACCTGACCCCGGCCTTTCGAAATTCCATTTCATTCGCAGCCGAGACGGGGTTTGCGAAAGCCCGAAACAGTCCAGGCAGCGGGCCCCTCTATATCTGTCCGGGTTCTCGTAGCAAACATTACATAGGAACATCTGCTAGTGCTGGCGTAGCCCGGCGATGTATAGGTGTTCGCAAACACTTGATTGCCTATCAGGCTGGCATTGGTGAATGACGAACCGGGCACAATAATCGTGCTATTCATTTGCCACACAAAAGCTCTTTTGTTTGTGTCCACATCGTATGCGCCCGCCGGCATCCCGTAGTCAGCGACAATTTCCGATATTGGTTTTCCTATGTACTCGCTCATAATCTGAGATGCACACCCGGCCAACAAAATGGCGGCAATTGCAGTTATCGCTTTCACAATATTCCCACCTCTATTTTGTTCGAGGAAATTGTACTTTTACTAACCGAACGCCAAATAAGCTTTCCCGACTGCTACTCATAACCAAATGATCATAAAAGGAGAGCGTCACTGGGTTCCGGTGACAGTGCACTTAATACGAAAATCTACCACGGTCACCGCAATTTCATTAGCCCAAGGTTTGAATTTGAGACGTGTTCAGAGTGAGAGATTCTGGTGTGGAATAACGATGCAAAGCAAAAGACAAGCGCTGTATACCTGGAAGGCATAATAAGTGCGCTGTCGCCGTAATTCCACGTTTCGTCGTGACCCGAGGATGCCGCGCTGATACGCTGCTTAGGAATGCTTCTGGCTGATGAGAAAGGAGGCCTCCCCATGATCGATACCGATCGCATCGACGACGCGGTCCTGGCGCTCATGTATCTCGGACTGCACGACGGCGTTCGCGCCTGGAAAGGTTTCGACTGGGAGGCCCTGGACCGGTTGCACCGCAATGGCATGATCTCCAACCCGATCAGCAAGACCAAATCTGTGATGTTCACCGAGGCGGGCCTGCGGCGCTCGGAACGGCTGTTCAACGACATGTTCGGACGCGGTGAACCGGACCGGTGAGCGAGTACCAACATTACGAATTCCAGGCCGTTGACCGGCCGCTCAAGCGCAAGGAGCGCGAGGAACTGCGGGCCATCTCGACACGGGCGCGCATCACCGCATCGGGCTTCGCCGACCGCTACAAATGGGGCGATCTCAAAGCCGATCCAGAGACGCTGCTGGCGTGCTACTTCGACCTCATTCTCTACGTCACCAATTGGGGCAGCCGCCGTTTCGCCATGCGCCTGCCCAAGGGGACCGTCGAAACGACGGATCTTGACCGCTTCGCCCTCGACGAGGACTTCGCCACCATCCGTCAAACCGGCGACAACCTGATCATCGACATCCACATCGACGAATTGGAATTCGACGACTGGGACGACGGCGCCGGCTGGCTGGCGGCGCTCTCGCAATTGCGGGCCGATGTGCTGGGCGGCGATCTGCGGGTGTTCTACCTGATCTGGCTGATGGCGGTCGAAGCCGGCTGCGTCCGCAGCGACACGCCCGAGCCGCTGCCCGGCATCGCCCCGGCGACGGCCGCACTTCGGACCTTCGCCGCGTTCTTCGCGATCGACGGCGATCTTTTCGACGCCGCCACGCAGGCCGCCCCGGGGCATGCCGGCAGCCCCCCGCCGGACGCCGTGGCGGCGTTCATCGGCACCCAGCCCGAAGCGGAAAAGACCGCCCTGCTGGTATGCCTTCACGACGGCGACCCCCATGTCGGCGCCGCGTTGCGCCGCCGTTGCCGGCAGGCAAGTGGCTTGCCGGTGGCGCGGCGCCGCACCGCAGGGGCGCTACGGGACGCCGCCATCCGCGGGCAGCACGACAGAAAGCGCACCTTCATCGAGCGCCTGGACAGAGCCGGCCTAGGGGCGGAGGCGCCATGACCGCCGGCATCGTCAAGTTAACCGAGCGGCAATTCCTTGCCTTCATCGACGACCGGCTCGATGGGACGGGTCCCTGCGCGGTGGCGGAAGAGGTGCCGCTGGCCGCCCTCGCCACCACGGATGTCGTGCCCAACGCCCGCGTGCTGATGGCAATGCTGGCGGACGGCGGCGGCAAACTCACCGCGAAGGGAAACTTTAACCGCAAATTGGTCGAAACGCTGATGGAACGCTTCCAGTGGCGAGGCTGCGACACTGCCGCCGTACGCGGCGCGTACAAGGCCGTCAACGAGCACGATTTCGTTCCCGCCATGTATCTGCACGCCATCTTCAAGCTGGCGGGGCTGGCGCGGCGCCGGAAGGGCACCCTCGAACTAACCCGAAAAGGCCGCGCGCTGCTTTTGGAGGAGGCCGCCGGCCGGCTGCAGGCGGTCTTGTTCCGCACCACGTTCAGCCGCTACAATCTTGGCTATCTCGACGGTTTGGCCATGGCCGAGGTTTTTCAGCCGCAAATTTCCCTGATCCTCTACTTGACCGGTCGGTTCTGCACCGACTGGCGGCCGTTAGACGCCTTGATGCGGAGCGTCACCTTCCCGGTCCCGGAATTGACCGAGCCTGAATACCCAAATCTGCCCCAAGCCGCCTTCAACGCCCGGGTTCTGCGCTATCTCTGCTGGTTCGGGCTGCTAGAGGAAAGCCGTGCCGCCGCCAACGACGACTGGCACACGACCCGTCTTTACCGCAAGACGCCGCTTTATGATCGCACTCTATCCTTCGAACTCTTGCGATAGCAGACGCAATATCGCGCGGAGACGACCGAAACGGCGCCTTGCGGGGGCTTTCGGATGGCGTCGCGCACGACTGACGATACCCCGTATCGCTGCGTCGCACGCTCCTACCCGAAAGCCCCCGCAAGGCGTCTCTATGGGT
>JAQBYC010000222.1 GCA_027623205.1 Pseudomonadota bacterium
GGAACGCTTCCAAAGACCGGACATATCGTCTGCTACAAAATCCGGACATATCATTCGCTACTGACAAGTCAATTCGTGGGAGCTAGGCAAGTGACGATCGCGGTACTAAAATTTTCCACATGTTTTCAACAGGCGCCGTCTGGTGACAGGGGAAGGAAGATAAAATGAATATCGGAAATGGATTAACGGCCGTCGGGGCCGTCGCGGGACTGGTGTATTTTCTTGGCAGCCCGTTGGCGCTGGCCGGAGATCATTCCATGAGTTTTTTCGTCACCAGTGTCGGCGTCGGTGATGGCGCCAATCTCGGTGGCCTGGCGGGGGGCGATGCCCATTGCAACAAGCTGGCTGCGGCCGCCGGCTCGAATGGCCGCACCTGGCGGGCCTATCTTTCCACCCAGGTCGAAGGCCAGCGCGGCATTTCCGCCCGTGACCGGATCGGCCAAGGCCCCTGGTACAATGCCAACGGTGAATTGATCGCCAGCGATCTGGATCAACTGCATATCAGCCCCAACCTGGTGAAGCGTACGGCAGTGGATGAGAACGGCAAACTGGTCAATGGCCGGGGTGACAAGCCCAACCGGCATGACATTCTGACCGGTTCCAAGGATGACGGCACGGCCTATTTCCCCTGGGAAAAGGGTGATCATACCTGCGGCAACTGGACCAGCAATGACAAGGGCACCGCCAGTGTCGGGCATCATGACCGTCATGGCGGCGGAAACATTTCCTGGACGTCCGCCCATGCCACACGCGGCTGCAGCCAGGCCGATCTGGAATCAACCGGCGGCGCTGGCCTGCTTTACTGCTTCGCCGCGGACTAGCCCGGATTCGTCACGAATGATTCTAAGGTAGCAATTTGTGCATCGGTTTTCGATATTTGTACGCTGAATTGTGGGCATGCCTTTTTCCGGCAGCGGTTTGGGCGGTCCGTTGCTCTTACAATGGGTGATTTTCTCTTGATGGCCGGATTTTGCCCACAACCAACGGCGCGCCGAGGATACCCTGGTGCCCTTTTTAACGGCTTTGCGCGGGCCGTTATCCCGGTTTGAGGCGGGCGACGGCGCGCCGGAATAGCTCCTGGTCGGGACAGGCGGTCGAGAGATGGATGCTGACGCGCCGTGTGTTGCGGGTGACCACGGCGCCGATCTTCAACAGCTTGAGACGGATGCTGCCGGCCTGGGCACGGGCCATCCTGGTGCCCTCGAGAGCCAGCCGGCGGATCGCTTCCATCAAGCTATAAGCCAGGGAGGCGAGGATCAGGCGGAACTGATTGGGCCACCAGGCATGACACGAGGTGCGGTCGGCGAACAGATCAAGTTGCTGCTCCTTGATGCGGTTCTCCATCTCGCCGCGTTGGCAGTAGAGCTCGTCATAGAGCGTCTGGCCATGGCCGCCGAGGTTGGTCACCACATAACGCGGGTTGGCGCCCTTCGCGCCATGTTCCAGCCGGGCAATAACCCGGCGCTGCGTGCCCCAACTTCGGGCGCCATAGCGCAACTCGGCAAACAGCCGTTGCTTCTCGCCTGAATGCTCGTAGCCCGCCGCCGCCCAGGCCATCCACAGGGAGGCCTGATCGTTCAGGCGTTTGTTCTTGGCCAGACCGACAATGTAGCTGACGCCATGGCGCTCGCACCAGGACAGCATCTTGTAGCGGCAAAAGCCGCTATCGGCGCGCAGGATGATCCGTACTTCGGGCCAGGCTTGCCGCAGACGCGTTACTAGAAGTTTGAGAATGGCCCAGGCGTGCGTGGCCCCATCGATGTTCGCGGGCCGGTGATAGCTGACCAGCAACTGCTCGCCGCAGAACACGTACAACGGCAGAAAGCAGTATTGGTCATAGTAGCCATGAAAGAAGCGGCCCTCCTGGCGGCCATGCACCGCATCGTCGGTGGCGTCAAAATCCAGGATCAATTGCTCCGGCGCCTTCTCGAAGGAAGCGATAAAGCCCTCCACCATGGAGAGGTGCGCCGCCCAGGCCCAAGCCCGGTCCGCCGAGCGCTCAAGGCGACCCACCGTCGAGGCAGAGGCCAACCGCCGATCGCGCCCGCAGGCGGTCTGCAAAACAAGGTCATGGCGCAGATCGTCGTGGTCGTTGACGTCCTCATAACCCAGGGCAATGGCGAATACCCGTTGCCGCAACAGTGGCAACAACGGGTGCGCCACCTTGCCGCTCTGACGGCGGTCGGCAAGCCGCCGCGTCAGGCCAGACAACAGACCCAACCGCCGTTCGGCGAGCTCCAATAGTCCAGCCCCGCCATTCGAGGAGATATCCCCGCCGGCAAAATCCGCCTCTACCCGCCGTCTACGACAGGCTGGAAAATCAATCTTTAATTGGTTACAATCCGTCACCGCCGTTCTCCGCGCTATATTCTGTCTAAGCAACTGAATTATAACGCATTAATGGAGTTCGGCGGTAACTTTTTATGACGTATCCGGGCTAGGGTATTTTTAAGAGCGCACTGGTCACCTTTGCCGCTGCCGCGATGCCACCTTTGCGCGCCGCCATGGGCGTTTTCGCGGGCAAGGAGCGGGTGGCGCGGGCGAAAATGTCTTTCGCCGACGGCGGCGCAATTTCATAATTCAACGGGAGATCCTATAAATAGCCATCTGATAGATTGAAATGCGAGCGCATATACCCCCTCGCACCTTCGGCGTGGGAACAACGGTCAATGCACACTTTCGACACAATCATCGTCATATCGATCGCCTGCTGCGTCGGGTTTATTCCGGCAATTTTTGTGAAAAAGGACCTCGTGCTCGCGGTTGGTTATTTTGTCGCCAGCACGTCGGGTGCCTTCATCGGCAGCTACCTGGCAGTGCGGTATTTTCCCCAATCCGATAAACCCGGATTACTGTTCGGTGGCATATTTGGCGCCGCTTTGCTGGCCGTCGGTTGGCATTTCGCGAGAAAGAACAAAGACCACGATCATT
The DNA here is from genome assembly GCA_027623205.1 of Pseudomonadota bacterium. GTDB lineage: Bacteria > Pseudomonadota > Alphaproteobacteria. The sequence continues at coordinate 2,932 of JAQBYC010000222.1, forward strand.
GTTAGTCAAATTCTCCGAATTAACCCGGGTCGGACAGTCAATTAGTGGTCGGGGAGAGAGGATTCGAACCTCCGACCCTCTGCTCCCAAAGTCCATCTTGTCTCAATGAATATCGAAAATGGTCTAGATTTGCTTTGCGCCTGGTTTACCGGCCGTCGGCGCGTTCGCATTTCGCCACCCCCG
>JAQBYC010000006.1 GCA_027623205.1 Pseudomonadota bacterium
AATCCTGTGGGTGGTCGGGAGGGGGAGCGGGTGGCTCGGTGACTCAATGAATATCGAAAATGGCCTAAGATGGAGAAATTGAACCAATCACTTCGTTCGCATGCGTGACTTCAATTGACTGTATATTTTTCCAGGAGCTTTCTGTTATTTGATTGCAGCACCGCTTGGCAGTCGCCCCGGGTGCTATTCTGGAAACGACGAATAAACCGCGCCCAGGAACAGTTTGTCTACGGTCCGGCCATCGTTGGCAAGAGGCATGCCGACGACTTCCAGTTGCATCCATTCTCTCTCGACAAATTGAGAATTGCCATACCACCGCAATGGCAACTCATTTCGCACCACCCATATATAGTTGGCGACCAGATCATCATGGTTTTCGCCGGCATAAATGTCACTGAAACGGCGTCCGGTCATATCCCGGCCCGTATTGGCGGTGGTATGAGTGCCAATCAATCGCCAGCCGAAATCCAACCGTTCGTCATTCCTGATCACATCCGCAATAGCGATATGCGGCAATAGGCGCGCAGGCAGATTGGTGGGGGCAAAATCGGACCGGGATGGCAGGCCATCGCCCTGACGTAAATCAATCCAAAAGTCATAAAGCGCACGCAGAACAGGCGATCGCAAAGTCGACATATCGGGGTCTGCGCCAGCCGGAAACTGCTTACAGTCGCGCGTTTCCATCATCCCTCACATCACTGCCCAGAGCACATTTGAGCCAAATGTCCTTAGACCCTTCGGAATAGAGCAATTGAACCAATTGCCCGTGTCGCGTTCGCTACTCCAGTGAATTGAAAATTGCTCTGCAATTATCTATTCATTTAAATGCTGAAAATCGATTTTCCATCAAGCCAATGTTGCCAGAGCTCCGTTTCTACACGGTCCGTCTGGTTCGACGACTACGTCCTAACCGCGCCGGCAGAGAATTTCGATGGGACGGGTCCGCCCTTCCTCCAGGTTGCGGGCTGTATTGCGGCCTTTTTCCCTGGCGTCGGCGCCCATCAAAATAAATGGGCCCAATTTTGGCGCGCCCTCTCGGGCCACCGCCTGCCGCTGCGCCTGAAGGAAGCTATGCATGGCCGGACCGTTATCCACAACCGACACCATCTCGAAGCCGGCCCGGGTCAAGCCCGCCACCGTCTGCTGCTCGGTCAACAGGAAGGAATGGACTCCATCGGCGGACCAGGGCGTGGGATAGATCACCGGGCCACCGTCACCCAGGGCCAACTCCGATAATGCGAAGGCCCCGCCGGGGCGCAACACCCGATAGGCTTCGCCGAAAAACCCTGCCTTGTCCGCGATGTTCATGGAGACATTCTGGGAATAGGCGGCGTCAAAGCGGCCATCTTCGAACGGCAGGTCGGTGGCGCTTGCCTGTCGAATACTGATTTTATCCGCCAGGCCGACCGCTTCGTTCAAGCGCCGGGCCACCTCGCAGAATTCCGCCGTAAGGTCGACGCCGACGATCCTGCAACCAAAGGTGCGGGCGAAATAGCGGGCCGGACCGCCAATACCGCTGCCAATATCGAGAATTTCTTGCCCTGGCAACGGCGTCAGGCTTGCCGCCAAATCAGCCGTTGCGGCAATCCCCCGGCCGTGAAAATGTTCCAGCGGGTCCAGATCCGCCGGCTCAAGATTGGCCAGATCCTTGCCCGCCGATTCCAGCGCCTTGGCTATGACCTGATACAAGTCGCCCCGGCTGTAATGCGCTGCTACTTCACCGTCCGCCATCGCTATCCCTTCCTCTTTAGCCGCATTAGCTTAGCCATCCACTGCGGATACCGCTATCCTGAAACTCAAATCAAAGTGGGAGTCATGAAATGCACGTACAGGATAAAGTCGTCGTCGTTACCGGCGGGGCCAGTGGTATTGGCCGGGCCCTGGCCCAGCGCTTCGCCACCGAAGGCGCGCGCAAGGTGGTCGTCGCCGACCTGAATGAAGAGGGGATCGCCGCCGTCGCCAAGGAAATTGACGGGCTGGCGGTCACCACCAACGTCGGTGTCGAGGGCGATATCATCAATCTGGTGAAGATCACGGAAAGCCAGGCCGGCCCCATCGACCTGTTCTGCTCCAACGCCGGCATCGCCGTATATGGCGATCTGGATAACAGCAACGAGGAATGGCAGCGGGTCTGGGATGTCAACCTGATGTCCCACGTCTATGCGGCCCGCGCCGTCGTGCCCGGCATGATCGCACGGGGCGGCGGCTATCTTTTGAACACCGCCTCGGCCGCCGGCCTGCTCAGCCAGATCGGCTCTTCAACCTATGCCGTGACCAAGCACGCCGCCGTCGGGTTTTCCGAATGGCTATCCATCACCTATGGGGATCGCGGCATCAAGGTTTCGTTGCTCTGCCCGCAGGCCGTGCGCACGGCCATGACCGCCAGTCTTGAAGGCGGCGGTGTGGCCGGTGTTGACGGCATGATTGAGCCCGAGGAATTGGTCGACGCCGTGATCGAAACCCTCGCCGCCGAGCGGTTCCTCTGCCTGCCGCATCCCCAAGTTCTGGAATATATGCAGCGCAAAACCGGCGACTACGACCGCTGGCTCAAAGGCATGCGACGGCTACACGCGCACTATGGCTAGGGCCCAGGCCTGACTAGGAATAATCGAATCGGGTTAGATATCCTGGATCCGCTCGATGCCGGCGGGCGCTTCGCCACGCTCAACGCTTTGCACGGCGGCGATCAGGCCCGCGTTGGCGGGCGCCTCCAGGCCTAATTCGGTGGCCCGTTGCACCACGAGGCCATTAAGGAATTCGATCTCCGTGCGCCGGCCTTTGATCATATCCTGCCCCATGGAAGGGCGGGCGCTGTCGCTCATCCGCTCTGATTGGGCCAGCATTCCCGCTTCCAATTCATCCAGGACCGGGGTGTCATTCGCCGCCCCGGTCAATTCTCGAGACGCCGCCAACCATTGATCCGGTTCAATCCCGGCGATCTTTTCCAGCGCCAGACCCTGCAACTGGCCGACCTGCACCGCCTCACCCGCCAAACGGATCGACAAGCGCCGGGCGGTTTGGTTCTGGGTATACTGTTTATTGCTCATGCCACTCGCCGCCGACAAGCCGTTGCCCATGGCATTCTGCACCAGTTTGGACCAGCGTTCGCCCCAAAGGTTGGTGGTTACCTTGACGCTGTCAATATCCGCCAGCATGTCGCGGATGCGTTCAACCCGGGGGGTAATGCGTCCATGCGGCTCGCCGGTCCGGAACACCGTATAGTCCTTGCCTCCCTTGGAAACGGAGCGGCGCACCAGGCCCGGCTCCACCAGTTCCACGACGATCTTGGAAGCGATGCAACCGACAACCTTGTTCCAGCCGATGACGCCCGCGATGGCATCCTCGTTGATGCCATTCTGCAACGACACCATGAAGCCATCGGGTGCCAGATAGTTCCGTGCCAGGGCCGCTGCCCAGATGGTGTCGTAGGATTTGACACAGATAAAGGCGATATCCGCCGGCTGCTCCTTGTGCAGGCTTTGCAGCTCGGTGAAATGCATCGCGCGCACGGGCGTGGAAAAGCATTCGGGCGCCGTCATGCCTTCCACCCGCAAACCATGGGCCTGCATGTGTTCCACATGGGCAGGCCAGGGGTCAGCCAGGATGACATCCAACCCCGCGCGGGCAAAATGCCCCCCTACATAGGCGCCGACGGCACCCGTGCCAATAATCAGGATCCGTTCATTCATTTCACTAACCTTGTCATGAGGGGCCTTAAAACGGTTCGTCGCCCGCGATGGTCAGGCGGCGCATACGGCGACGCTGGCCGGGGTAGTCATCGACGGCGAAATGCAAAGTACAACGATTGTCCCAAAGAGCAAGAGAGCCGGCGCGCCAACGAAAACGGCAGGTGAATTCGGGGCGGACACAATGGTCGGCCAAAAAATCAATCAGGGGACGGCTTTCCGCCTCCGTCATGTCCTTGAGCCCGACCGTATGCCCCTTGCCCACGTAAAGCGCCTTTTTCCCGGTCTCTGGATGAGTGCGTACGATGGGATGCTCCGCGCCCATTTCTACCTGGTCCATATTTTTCGCGGTCATGGCGGTGGCGGTTTTAAACGCAGCCGCGCGCCCACCGTTGCCTTTCAGGGCGGCGCTATAAACCCCAACCAGACCATCCAGCATATCCTTCATGCCATCGGAAAGCGCATCGTAGGCCAGGGCTGTATTTGCGAACATGGTGTCGCCACCCGCGTTGGGGACTTCCTGGGCATAGAGCATGGTGCCCAATGGCGGCGTGGCGGTGAAGGACATATCAGAATGCCAGGCACCACCGAAATTCCGCTCATCTGTCTCGGTCTTCAAGATTTCGAAAGCCTCGGGCGCCTCCGGCAAACCTTCAATAAAGGGATAGATGCTCAAGGGGCCAAAACGCCGGGCGAAGGCAATTTGTTGATGCGGATCCAGTTCCTGGTCGTGGAAAAAGATGGCCTTGTGATCCAGAAATGCCTGGTGAATTTCGTCAAAGGCCTGATTGCCAAGGTCCGCCGATAGATCCACGCCATGAATTACCGCACCCATGGCGCCCGAACTCGGTTCCACATCCAAAGTTTGATAACCCATCCAACGTCTCCCCTTATTTTGCGGATCATTGTGCCCGCTCCCTGCCGCCCGCTCAAGCCCAATGAAGACCGATTGCTTCGAGGACAGCTGAATTCACCTTATCCGCGCCTGTCAAGTTCCGGCGCCAAACTGGAGTCATTTCAGGAGCGCGGCACGTACCTCTGGATCGTCAGCCAGACCCATTTCGGCCAGGATCTCATCGGTATGTTCGCCCACTTGCGGCGGTGGACGGCGCACCTGGGCGGGCGTGCGGGCAAAGCGCCAGGGGAACCGCGGCACCTTGATGTCCGTGCCGTCCGCCGCCGTCATTTCCATCGTCATGCCCAGCGCCTTGGCCTGGGCGCTTTCAAAGGCCTCCTGGATCGAAAGCACCGGACCATGGGGGATATCATTCTCAACCAGGAACTGCGTCCATGCTTCGGTACTTTTCTCCACCATCGCCTCGGCGACCGCCGCTCGCATGGCATCCTTGTTGATGGAGCGGGCGCCGCCATGGGCAAACCGCGCGTCATCCTTCCATTCCGGCCGACCGCAGAAATCGGCGAAACGGCGAAAATCCTCTTCGCGGGCCACCATGATCTGAATATGACCGTCGGACGTATGGAACAGGCCATAGGGCGCGATTGCCGGATGGTGATTGCCTTCGGGCCTGGGATCCTGACCCGAGGCAAAAAACTTCCCCGCCTGCACCGTCAACATCGACATGGTGGCCTCCAACAACGAGGTACGCACCACCTGGCCACGGCCGCTTTGTTGCCGTTCCATCAAGGCGCCCAGAATACCGATAGTATTACACAATCCGCCCAGAACATCCGAGATGGCAACGCCCGAGCGGATTGGCCCCGTCTCGGTGCTGCCCGTAACGGCCATGAGCCCGGAATAGCCCTGCACCAGTTGATCCACACCAGAGCGCGCGCCCATGGGCCCCACATCGCCAAAGGCCGATAGCCGGGCCACCACCAGATGTGGAAAATCGCGCTCCAGCACATCGTCCGTATAGCCCATGGCGTCGAATACGCCGGGGCGAAAATTCTCCACCACCACATCGGCGGACCGCATCAAGGCCTGTAACAGCTTGTTGCCCCCCGGTTTCCGCAGATCAACATGCAGGCTGCGTTTGTTGCGGTTGGCGGTGGTGAAATAACCACCCATGCCGGGGCTAAAACTGGGGGCTTGGAGGCGCAGCGTGTCGCCTTGCCCCGTCTCCACCTTGATCACATCCGCGCCCATGTCGCCCAACAACATCGGTCCCAGAGGTCCGGCGATGACCCGCCCCAGATCGATAACCCGTATTCCGCTCAATGGCATGGCTGCCCCCTGATTGACCCCAATGACGTCTGCGGGGGGTATCATAGCAAGGCAAAGGAAAACCCTCTAGGATGACAATTGTACGTCCGGACAATTCGGGGCCATTTGAAATCAGGAGAATGGGGTGATGGTCGAACAGGCCCGCCGGCAAGCAATCGAATTGGACTTTTGGACCGGGCCGGTCACGGCGCAACCGTTGCCGGGCGGCCTCACCAGCCACAACTTTCTGGTTGACGATGGGGCACGGCAATATGTCGTGCGTATCGGTGATGACAGGCCGGAACATGCGGTCTTCAGATATAACGAGATTGCCGTTAGCCAGGCGGCCCACGACGCCGGCCTCTCCCCGGCCCTGTTGCACCACGAACCCGGCGCGCTGATTTTTGACTACCTGGCGGATGCCAGTGTCATGGACGCGGCGAAATTGGGCGCGGATGCCAACATAGACCGCTTGACCGGTCTACTGGGCCAATGCCATCTGGATCTACCCGGGCATCTGGAAGTGCCCGGCCCGATGTTCTGGGTTTTTCATCTGAGCCGCCGCTATGCCCGGATCATCATGCAGCACGGCGGCCGGATGGCCCCTACGATCACCAGGTTGATGACCCTGAACGACGAATTGGAAAACGCCGTCGGCCCGATCCGGCCGGTGTTCTGCCACAACGATCTGGCTGCGGAAAATATCCTCGACGATAACCGGCGATTATGGCTCATTGACTGGGAATTCGGCGGCTGGAACGATGGACTGTACGATCTGGCCTCCCTGGCCGCCAACCTGGACCTGGGGCCAGAGGCAGCGGACGAAATGTTGCGTCGTTACCGGCGTCTAAGCGATGAGGAACCGGATCAGGCCAGCCGGCGCAGATTTAGGGCCTGGAAATGCGCCGCCCTGATTTGGACCAGCCTATGGGGCGGTGTCGGTGAAATGTTTGCCAATCTGGATTTTGACTATGTCGGGTACACTCAACAACGCCTGGATCGGTTGGATCGCAGTATCATTGAATTTCGCGAAACCTAGAGGATGTTTCCTTAAAACATGCTCAGACTCTTCGAGATTAGGGCAATTTTCAATGAACCGGAGTCGCTCTCGCGACTCCAATTAATCGAAAAGTTCTCCGCTCGCCCGCCGTATTATCCACCGGCATTGTGCTGTCCAGCCCGGGCGCGCGACCGGCGTAAAGTCAAGCCAAAGTCAGACGCATATTCTCCCGGCCTATCAGGGCGCCGTCCCAGGCCAGGCGGGCCTCTGCCTCCAACAGCTCCATGAATGGATCTTCATGATCAGGATCATGATGGAATATCACCAGCCGCTTGGCATTGGCCAGCTTGCACAGGCGCACCCCTTCCTGCCAGGTCGAATGGCCCCAACCGACCTTGGCGGGGAACTCCCGGTCCGTGTAGGTGCAATCATAGGCCACGACATCGGCGTGATCGATCAGCTGTAGAATGTTTTCATCAGGCTTGCCCGGAACATGTTCCGTATCGGTGATATAACAAAAACTCTTGCCGCCGTAATCGATGCGATAGCCAGTGGCATTATCCGGGTGCCGCAATAGGGTGGTGGTAACCTTGATATCTTTGCCCAAGGTGAAGCTGTCGCCGGCAACGAAATCCTCGAACACCATCTTCGACTGCATCGCCTCGATGGGGACAGGGAACGTCGGCTGGTTCATCTGCCCGGCCATAACGTCATGCAGCGTCTCCGGAATTTCGAAAAGATGGCCCGCCATGATACGGAATTCACAATCAGGCTGGAAGGCCGGCGAAAAGAACGGAAAGCCGTTGATATGATCCCAATGGCTGTGGGACATCAGGATATCCGCCCGGCGCACGCCTTTTCTCATCATCCAATGGCCGAAATTTCGCAGACCCGTGCCACAGTCGAACACGACCCGCTGGCCGCCACAAGAAACCTCAACGCAGGACGTATTGCCGCCGAACATGACGTATTTCGAGGATGGGCAGGCTATCGAACCCCGAACTCCCCAAAATTTGACCTTAAATCCCATCGCCATCCCCTCGTCGGCATTGTCGCAATTGCCATACGTAATTAATAGTTAGTAAAGGTTAACTTAATGCTATGCGGCAGCTCATCAAGCGGCAGCCAGTTCCTGCTCCACCAACCTGACCCAATAGGACGCGCCGATTGGCAGCACTTCATCATTAAAATCATAGTTTGGATTGTGCACCATGCAGCCCCCAGGTTCGCCGCTAATACCATTGCCTACCCAGACGTAGCAACCTGGCTTAGCCTGCAGCATCCAGGAAAAATCCTCCGCCCCCATGGTCGGCGGCAGATCGCGGCGAACATTCTCCTCGCCGACGACCTCGGCGGCGGCCCGATGGGCAATTTCGGTTTCTTTTGGCGTATTGATGGTCGGCGCGTAACGGCGGTCATAGGTATAATCGATGGTCGCGCCATGGGCCATGGCAATTCCCTCCGCGACGCGCTTGATCTCCCGCTCCATGAGGTCCTGTACGCTGGTCGAAAATGCCCGCGTGGTACCGGCGATCAAGGCCGTCTCGGGGATCACGTTGGTCGTGTGACCCGCCTGAAATTTTGTCGCCGAGATCACCGCCTGTTTTAACGGGTCCACCGTACGCGACACGATCCGTTGCAGCGCCATAACGATTTCCGAACCGATCAAGACGGGGTCAACGCCTTGATGGGGCATCGCCCCATGGGCGCCCGTGCCGTTCACCACAATCTCGAAAAAATCGGCCGAGGCCATCATCGGCCCCGGCATCAGGGCAATCTGGCCCACCGGGATACCCGGCATATTGTGCATGCCATACACATCGTTGCAGGGGAACTGATCGAACAGGCCTTCATCGACCATGAGCCGACCGCCGGCTTCGTTCTCTTCCGCCGGCTGGAAGATGAAATAAATGGTGCCGTCGAAATTCTGCGTTTCGGCCAAATAACGGGCGGCGCCCAACAACATGGTGGTGTGGCCGTCGTGACCACAGGCGTGCATCTTGCCATCATGTTTGGATTTGTGGGCTACGTCGGCCAGCTCCTGCAAATCCAGGGCATCCATATCAGCCCGCAGTCCGATCTTGCGGTCTGAATTGCCACATTTGAGCACCCCGACAACGCCGGTCCTGGCCAATCCAGTATGCACCTCCAGGCCGAACGAACGCAGTTTTTCTTCGACCACGGCCGCCGTGCGCACCTCTTCAAATGCGGTCTCGGGATGCGCATGAATATCGTGGCGCCATGCAACCATGTCATCGTGAAGATCGGCAATTCGGTTAATGATCGCCATGGCGTACTCCTGGTTTCGGTTCTGTGCGGCATTCACGGTGATAAATAATATAGAGCGGGCGGCCCCTGAGACCACCCGCCCCAATCATGTACCCCGAAGTCGGGCTAAATACCAATAGTCCTTGATAGGATGGACGCCCTGAGCAGGTTTCTTCAAAACATGCTCAGACTCTTAGAAGTAGCGCAATCGAACCAATCACTTCAGTCGTGATAGCGACTCCGATCAATTGAAATTTGCTCTAATGCGACATCAATACCGGACATGTCATCGACCGCATGATGGCCCTGGTAGCGCCGCCAAACGCCAGTTCACGCAGCCTGGAATGACCATAGCCACCCATGACCAGCAGATCGATGCTGTTGTCGGCGACAGCCGAAAGCACGCTGTCACCGACCCGCATATCAGGCGCCACAATATGACGCGGGGTGGCGTTGACCCCATGGCGGGCCAAATGGGTGCAGATATCGGCGCCGGCAATATGACCGCTATCTTCCGGATTGACCGAGAAAACCACGACCTCTTCCGCCTGGACCAATAGGGGCATGGCGTCATGCACCGCCCGGGTTGCCTCGCGCGTGCCACTCCATGCCACCATCACCCGACGGCCCACATGGCCTAGATCACCGGTATAGGGCACCACCAATATGGGCCGGCCGGCGGCCAGCAACAAATCTTCCGCCAAGCTGTCCGTCTGGGAGGGATGGTCTGGATCAGGCTGTCCGACCACCAGCAGATCGCTATAACGGCCGCAAAGCGCCACGGCATCGACCAAATCCCCTTCCATTACGCGAAATTCAGCGGCAACATTTTCCCGCGCCGCAGCGGCATCGAATGCGGCCCGCTTGGCCTCGCCCGCGGCCCGAATTTCGCTGTAACGTTGTTCGATAATTTCACTGGGCAATTCAGTCTGCACGAAGCCCGGGACCGTTGGGTAGCTCAAGACATAGATCCCCGTCAGGTGCGCTTCAAATTGCCTCGCCAGCATCAAACCCAGTGTCAGACGCCGATCCGCGTGAACGTCTTCACCCTGATGTACAACAATATCCTTGAACGCCATTCGCTTATTCCCTCGGGTTTCGCCGCCCAATCCAACAGGCAACTTACATTAAAATACATAAGGATTATGGCTTACAAATCCAGTTTTCAATTTGACCTATATCAGGCCAAATTCGCGACAAACCAACGCGCACGTTCCAGGGCCGCATGCAACGTCTCGACATCCTTGCGGCGAACCGACAGCGGGCTGTCGCCGTGGCTTTCCGCGGCCTCCGCCAACGCGGCAATCTCCCAGGCGCCAACCCCCTGGGCAACGCCTTTCAGGCTATGCGCCGCCGTCCACCATACCCCGCCCCGGGTCTTGCCACCGGCCTGATCCTGCCCCGCCGCCATGGCATCGATATAGTCCCGGGCGCTGGGCAGAAACATGCTCAACAACTCCCGTTCCAGGGCCAGATTACCCTGGGTATAGGTGCCCAGATGAACCAAATCGATGGCCGGTCGAGGCTCAGATGGCATTCCGCACCAGATCCCGGATCGCCTGCGTCAGGCGATCCTGAGACGGAATTACCGCGCGTTCCAAGGCGTCGTTATAGGGCATGGGCACATCCAGGCCGCCAACCCGTACGATGGGGGCATCCAGACTGTCAAAACCCTTTTCCACCACCATCGCCGCCACCTCGGCGCCAAAGCCGCCATTTTTCCAGGCCTCGTGGGCAATGAGCAAACGGTTGGTCTTGGCCACGGAATTCAAGATGATCGCCTCGTCAAGGGGGCGCAGAGTACGGGGATCCACCACCTCGACGGAAATCCCTTCCCGTTCCAGAACCCGGGCCGCGGCGAGCGTGCGGCCAACCATGGTCATGGTCGCCACTACGGTAACGTCGGTGCCTTGTCGTTTGATGTCGCCCTTGCCGATGGGGATGGCGTAATCCTGTTCGGGCACCTCGCCCTTGCTTTCCATGTAGAGCATCTTGTGCTCCAGAAAAATCACCGGATTGTCGTCCCGGATCGCCGCGATCAGCATCCCCTTTGCATCATAGGGCGTGGACGGGGCCATCACCACCAGGCCCGGCACATGGGTAAACCAGGCTTCCAGGCTTTGGCTATGTTGCGCCGCCATGCGAATGCCACCGCCCTGAGGGCCGCGCACCACCATGGGAACAGTCGGCCGGCCGCCCAGCATATAACGGAATTTGGCGGCCTGATTAACCAGCATGTCCATGGTCAAAGCAACGAAATCAAAGATTTGCAGTTCCACCACCGGGCGCATGCCGACAATGGCGGCGCCGACGCCGGCGCCGGTAAAGCCGACTTCGGTGATCGGCGTATCACGCACCCGGTCATTTCCAAATCGCTCCCACAGGCCTTTGGTGACGCCGAAAATACCCCCTGTCCGGCCCACGTCCTCGCCCATCACGAACACCCGTTCGTCGCGGGCCATTTCCGACGCCATGGCCTCATTCAACGCTTCCACATAGGTAATTTCCCGACCGCCAACGGGTCCCGGTTCATCGTAGACCGCGTGCGCGGCATAAACCGAATTTAGCATCCGTTCGACAGTGGGCTCCCCACCCTCCGCGCCGAAAGCAACGGCGCTCTCCAGGTCCTGCGCAACCTGTGCGCCGATCTCCTCGATCCGCTTGCGCGGCACGGTCTTTTCGGTCCGCATCCGATCTTCCAGCAACTTGATGGGATCGCGGGCCATCCAGGCGTCGTATTCTTCCTTTGGCCGCGGGTCGCGCAGGTTGGCGCGCATGGAATGCTGGCCCCAGCGATAGGTCATGCATTCGATCAGGCTGGGTCCGTGGCCGGCCCGGGCCCGCTCCACCGCATCACCCACCACCGTAAAAACTTCCCCCGCGTCATTGCCGTCGATGGTGACGCCCGGCATGGCATAACCAGCCGCCCGATCAGATATCTGTCGGGCCGAGGTGGTGTCCCGGTACGAGGTGGTCAAGGCGTATTGATTATTCTCGCAGATAAAGAGGATCGGCAGCTTCCAAATGCTGGCCAGATTGCAACATTCGTGAAAGGTGCCCTGGTTCGAGGCGCCATCGCCAAAAAAGGCGACCACGACCTGATCACCGCCGCGCAGCTTGATCGCCAGGGCTGCGCCCGTGGCCAGCGGCATGGTGGCGCCGACAATACCGTTGGCACCCAATATACCAAGACTTAGATCAGCGATATGCATGGAGCCGCCCAAGCCGCCGCAGTAGCCGTTCTCCCGGCCCATCAATTCCGCCATCATCAAACCCAGATCGGCGCCCTTGGCGATGCAATGGCCGTGGCCTCTATGGTTCGAGGCCATGAAGTCGTCGTCGCGCAGGTTGGCGCTGACCGCGGCGGCCACGGCTTCTTCGCCGATATAGCTGTGCGCCGTGCCCTTTACCTCGCCTTGTGCGAACAGCTCCATGGTGCGCTCCTCGAAGGCGCGGATGCGGCGCATGGTCGTATAGATGGTTTCCGCCGTCTCCGCGGATAGCTGAACATTTGAGGTAGCGGTCTTGGTCTTGGCCGTATTATCTTTGGTTGCCGTCGCCATGTTTCATCGACCGCGCAGGCGGCCCCTTCCAAAGCCTCGTTTCGACTACCCGCAAGCTTAGCAAGCATTCCGCCATCCTGGAAGGCAGCGGAATAGGGGGTAATGCGTCAGTTTCAATTGACGCGCTGCCCAGGTTCCAGCCGTTTATACTTGGACTTCCTGGTTCATTAGACGCCGTTTTTGGAAATTGATCCAATCAGATCGGGTTGGTATTAACCCCTGATCGACATGCTGGGCGTATTTTAGCGTAAAGGACCAAAATCCCAGGCACCGCTATCGCACCCACGGCCATATTCAGCGATAATTTTAAACTTAACGTGTCGGGCGGCAGTCCGCGCCCGCCGACCGGGGGAATTGCCATGGCCATGACGAACAACGGCGAGGATCCAGATATCTTCCGAATTACGCTACTTGGCACCGGCTCACCCCGCCCCAATCTGGATCGGCATCATCCCGCCGCCCTAGTGGAATGGGGCAGCACCGGGCACATGCTCGTGGACGCCGGGGATGGCGTGGTCAGCCAGTTGCTGGCAGCCGGGGCGCCGCTGGAGCAGATTGACAATATTGCGCTTACCCACATGCACTGGGACCATATCCTTGGCTACCCCGCTTTCGTATGGGGCAGTTGGAATGCCGGAAGACTAAAACTGACGGTAACGGGGCCCGCCGGCACCGCGGACATGCACCATCGGCTGGTTGAGAGCTACTACCGGGAGCAAGCCGAATGGGCCATCGACCTGGGATTTCCACGGTCCGGTTTCGACGACATCAAGGTTCGTGATGTGCCGGTCGGATGGTCCGAAGACATCGACGGCTGCCGGGTCGAAGCCGGGCCCGTCTACCATCCGCCAATGCACGCACTCGCCTTTCGTTTTTCGTTTAACGGCCGGTCCCTGGTCGTTACGGGAGATACCGCCATGTGTGACGAACTCATCGAGTTTTGCCAAGGCGCCGACGTACTGCTCATCGATGCTTGCGCTGCCAAGCCATCGGATGATTTGCCTCCCGCACGGCGGCGGATTATCGAACGCCTGCACGAATTTCATGCCAGCCCGCAGGACTGCATCGATATTGCCGCAAAGGCCAGAGTTTCAAAGGTTGTGCTGACCCACCATCTGCCGGGGGTAGAGCCGGACTATGATGCCTCCAGATTTTCCGGCGACGTCATTGTCGGCAATGACCTGGATGTCATCGAAATTTGATTGCGGAGGGACCTGACCTGTCTAGCTGATGCGGCCATCGGCAACGGCGTGGCAGGCGACGTGGACGCCATTATAGACGCGGGCCATCGGCGCCTCGACGCGGCAGCGGTTTTCGGCATGGGGGCAGCGGGGATGGAAGGCGCAGCCCGACGGCGGGTTAATGGGGCTGGGCACCTCGCCCGCCACGGGGATGCGCTGGCGGCCACTCATTTCCAAATCCGGAATGGCGTCCAGCAACATCCGCGTATAAGGGTGAAGCGGATGTTCAAACAAGGTCCTAGTCTCTGCCCATTCCACCAACCGGCCCAGATACATCACCCCCACCTTGGTGGAGACGTGATAGACCACCGCCAGATCATGGCTGATGAATAAATACGTCAGGCCCAGACGTTGCTGCAAATCCTGCATCAAGTTCAGAATCTGGGCCTGAACCGAGACATCCAGGGCCGAGGTTGGCTCGTCGCAGACCAGGAATTCCGGTTCCCCCGCCAGGGCGCGGGCAATGGAAATACGTTGCCGCTGGCCGCCGGAAAATTCGTGCGGATAACGTTCGCCATCGGCGGGCGAAAGACCCACCTGGGTTAGCAATTCCCCGACCCGCGCCAAAACTTCCCTCTTGCCCTGCAGCAAACGGCGCGCATGGATCGGTTCGGCGACAATTTCAGCGACCCGCCAACGGGGGTTAAGCGAGGCGTAGGGATCCTGAAAAATCATCTGCATATGCGGCTGCATGCGCTTGCGCTCCGCCGCTGCTTCGCGTGGCCCAATCTCGACCCCTTCATACTGGATCGACCCAGCCGTGGGCTGATACAAGCCCACGATCAGGCGGGCCACGGTGGATTTACCGCAGCCGGACTCACCCACCAGACTGAAAGTCTCACCCCGGCCAATATCAAAGCTGATGCCATCGACCGCCTTCACATAGGAGCGCTCCAAGCGCTCAAGCACGCGGTTCAGGAAAGGTGCGGAAACATCAAAATGACGCACCAGGCCAGCAACGGACAGCAAAGGAGCGGCGCCCTTGTCGCTTGGATCATTCACCGGCCCTGGCCTCCACACCCGTCCTGCCTGTCTCGTCGAACAGATGACAGGCGACTTGTGATTTCTGTGCGGTTTGCAAATTGGGTCGTTCTACCCGGCAACGATCGGTCGCCTGCTCGCAGCGCGGATTAAAGGGACAGCCGGCAGGGATCTCCTGCAGTCGGGGCATGGCGCCATCAATCTGGGTCAACTTGTCCACATGGTGGCCAATAAGAGGAATCGATCCCATCAGGCCATGGGTATAAGGATGTTTGGCCGTGCGGATGACTTCCTGCACCGGCCCGATCTCGGCGATACGGCCAGAATACATCACGGCGACACGGTCCGCCGCCTCGGCAATCACCCCCATGTCGTGGGTCACCAGCATCACCGCCGTGCCATGTTCGTGGCACAGGCCCTTCAATAGCGAGATGATCTGGGCCTGAATGGAGACGTCCAGGGCCGTGGTCGGTTCGTCAGCGATGATCAGGCGTGGTTCGGCGCACAATGCCAGGGCGATGACCACCCGTTGGCGCATACCGCCCGAAAATTGATGAGGATAATGATCGATCCGTTCCGCCGCGCTGGGGATGCCGACTTCATCCAACAATGCCAGGGCGCGGGCACGGGCCTCCCTGTCGTTCAAGGGCAGATGGGTTTGAATGGTTTCAACCAATTGCCGGTTGATGGAATAGAGCGGGTTGAGCGAGGTCAGAGGATCCTGAAAAATAGCGCCGATCTGGCGGCCGCGGATGCGGCGAAGTTGTTCATAGGGCAGTTTATCGATGCGCCGGCCTTCCAAGAAAATTTCGCCCCGCGCGATGCGGCCGGGCGGCTCCAACAAGCCGATAATGGCGGCGCCGGTCAAAGATTTCCCGGCCCCGGACTCGCCCACCACACCCAGTATTTCGCCCGGCAAAATGTCAAAGGAGATATCATCCACCGCCACCAGGGTGCCGTGCCGGGTCGGAAATTCAATCCGCAGATTGCGTACCGATAAAAGCGCCTGATCGCTGCTTGATGCGGACATGGCCATGTTCAACGCAGCTTGGGGTTCAAGGCGTCGCGCAACCAATCGCCCAACAGGTTGACCGCCAGGACCAAGATGGCCAACACGGCGCCGGGAAATAGCGCAATCCACCATTCACCGGAAAATAGGTAATCCTGCCCTACGTTGATCAAGGTGCCCAGGGATGGCTCGGTCGGGGACACGCCAACGCCCAGGAAGCTCAAGGTCGCCTCTGTGATTATGGCCAGGGCCAGATGGATGGTGGCGATCACCATGACGGGGCCCATCACATTGGGCAGCACATGACGCAGTATGATTAAAATTGCCGGCCGGCCGATCACCCGGGCAGCCTGGACATATTCCTTGTTCTTCTCCACCAGGGTGGAGCCGCGGACGGTGCGGGCATATTGCACCCAGCCGGAAATGCCGATGGAAAAGACCAGAACATAAATCGCCAACTCGTCATGGGTCTCGCGCGGCAACAGGCCGCGGGCCACACCGTCCACCAACAGGGCCAGCAGGATCGCAGGAAAGCTAAGCTGGATATCGGCAATCCGCATGATAACCGCGTCGACCGTGCCTCCCACGTAGCCAGAGATCAGGCCCAGGCCGACGCCGACGATCAGGGCAAAAACCACCGAGGCGAAGCCAACCCCGAGGGAAATGCGGGCGCCAAAAATTATGGTTGAAAGTATGCCGCGCCCCTGATCGTCGGTACCCAGCAAAAAGCGCGTGTCCCCATCGGCCATCCAAGCGGGAGGAATAGAAGCGTTCATCAAATCGATCGTGGCTAGGTCGAAGGGATTATGCGGCGCGACCCAAGAGGCGAACAGCGCCGATAGTATAATCACCGCCGTGACCGCCGCGGCCACAATCGTAATGGGAGAGCGTTTAAAGCTGTACCAGATATCGCTGTCCCTGGCCCGTTGCAGAAGATCAATCGTTCGGCGCCAAAGTGACAGATCCGGAACCTCGCCACCTCGTTCAGCCATGGCCGCCGCTTCCACCGCCATCAACGCGCAGGCGCGGATCGACGGCGTAGTACAACAGATCAACAATCAGGTTGATAACCACGAAAAACAGCGCGATCAGGCACAGATAGGCGGCCATCACCGGGATATCCACATCGGCCACCGCCTCGATGAACATCCTACCCATGCCGGGCCATTGAAAGACGCTTTCGGTTATGATGGCAAAGGCGATGACAGAGCCGAGTTGCAGGCCGGTGATGGTAATGACCGGCACCAGGGTATTTTTCAGGGCGTGACCGAAATTCACCGCTCGGTTGCTCAGGCCGCGAGCCCGGGCAAACTTAATATAATCCGTGCGCAGTACCTCCAACATTTCGGAACGCACCAGACGCATAATCAGGGTCATCTGAAATAGGGCCAGGGTGATCGCGGGCATGATCAAGGCTTTCAGACCAGAGACCGTCAACAGGCCGGTGGTCCAGGTGCCCAAAGCCACCACCTCGCCCCGGCCAAAGGTCGGCAGCCAGCGCAAAATGACGCCGAACAGCAGGATTAGCATGATGCCGATCAGGAATGTCGGTAACGATATGCCGATCAGGGAAATGCTCATAAATATCTTGGCTAAAAAGCCGTCACGGCGTAAGCTCGTATAGACCCCCATGGGCACGCCAATAAACAGGGCCAATAGAATGGAAATTATCGACAACTCAAGGGTCGCGGGCATCCGCTCCAGCAGCATTGTCTTCACGGGCCGGCGGTGCATGTAGGAATAGCCGAAATCGCCCTTTGCCGTGTTCACCACATAGCGCCAGTACTGCACCACTACGGAATCGTTCAAACCCAGGGTCTCGCGCAGCTTTTGTCGGTCCTGCAAGGTGGTATCCTGCCCCACCAGGTTGTTGATGGGATCACCCACGAAACGAAACAGCGCGAATGCGATCAACGCCACGGTCAACATGACCAGCACCGATTGCAACAAGCGCCGAATGATAAAGGCAAACATAGGCGGCTAATTCATTTCCAGAAACATCAAAAAAAGCGAAGCGGCCCGGTCCCAAGACCGAGCCGCTCCCAAGCCAATTCGGTCCGCCTACTTAACGACGACGTAGCGCAGATCAAGGACGTTGTCGGGCCGCTGATTGACGGTTACCCGATCTGACACGCCCCATGACAGCGGTTGTTGATGCAGGGGAATGTGACCCACTTCATCTTGATGGATCTTGAACACTTCCCTGATCATCGCCGCACGCTTGGCCTGATCGGTTTCCGACTCAATCATCGGCGCCAGCGCATAAATACGTTCGTTGCAATAGCCACCCAGGTTAAACAGGCCCCGGCCCTTTTCCTTGGTCCGGCAAGCCATCAGAGGCTCAATCGCCTGATGAGCATCCATGGTGCCCGGCGTCCAGCCCAACAGGTAAAACGAAGTGTCATAGTTGTTCTGGGACAGCACCTTGCCGAAGTATTTCGACTTGGTCTGGGCCAGCACCTTTACCTTGACACCAACCCTGGCCAGCATCGCGGCAGCCGCCTGACAAATCTTCTCGTCGTTGACATAGCGGTCGTTGGGGCAATCCATGGTCAAGGAGAAGCCATTCGGATAACCGGCAGCGGCCAATAATTTTTTGGCCTTGTCCGTATCATAGGCCCAATGCGTGTTCATTTCAGGCACGAAGCCGCCGATCTGGGGCGCCACCATCAGGCCGGTCGGGAATGACGCATCCCGCATCACCTTCTTCTTGATGGCTTCAACGTTGATGGCATGGGCAAAGGCCTCGCGAACCCTAACATCCTTGAACGGGTTCTTGCCTTTAACATCCGAGTACAGCAGTTCGTCCCGGACCTGGTCAAAGCCCAGGAAGATGGTCCTCGCCTCTGGTCCGGCAAGGGGTTGGACGCCGGGTGCATCCGTCAACCGCTGCCAATCCTGGACCGGCACCGGATAGACCATGTCCAATTCGCCGGACAATAGGGCCGCGACGCGGGTTGCATCCTGCGAGATCGGCGTAAACGTGGCCTTGGTGACGTTGGAGGCAATATTCCGCCAATATCCATCGAACCGCTTGAGCACGGTCTTCACACCTGCGGCATGTTCAGTAACCATGAACGGGCCCGTGCCGTTGGCATTCAAGTTGGCAAAATTGCCTTCTTCGCCGCCTTTCAGGTTGGTGGCGGCCTCTGTCTTGTGGGCAACCGACCATTCCTTATCCATGACATACAGGATCAGTAGGCTGCGCGGGAGGATGGGATTGGGATTGGAGGTGATGATGTCGAAGGTCAGGTCATCAATTTTCTTGATTTCCTTGATCTTCCGTGCTGGCACCTTCATATCCGAACCTTCGGTCAAGGCGCGCTTCCAGCTAAAGATAAAGTCATCGGTGGTCAGATCGTTGCCGCTGTGGAATTTCACTCCGGCCCGCAATTTCGCCCGCCAGGTATTGGCATCGGTTTGGGTGAAGGATTCCGCCAGCATGGGGACAACGTTCATCTTGTCGTCGTAACCAATCAGCGGTTCGTACAGGTTGCCGTGAAAACCTATGGTAAAGGTCTCGAACAGGCCATGTGGGTCCAGCGATTGCAGGTTGCCCTGAAATGCCCAGCTGAACTCCTTCGCGCCCGCCGTTGGCGCCGCCATCAACGTGGCCGCTGCCAGCGCGCCGGCAATAGCAGTTGCTTTCCATTGCATCTTCTTAAATCTCCCTGTTTTCCGATTTTTTTCCGAGGTAACCGGTAATACCCGGCCCGGTGATTACCTTCAACCGGGCCACACGCATGCAACATATTCACAAAACACAGGCTGATACAATCATCTGTTTTGGATGCAACCGGCTACCGCGCATCACGGAAACCATTGGTGATGGGGTAGCGCCGGTCGCGGCCAAAATTTCGCGCCGTGATTTTCACCCCTGGCGGCGCCTGCCGGCGTTTGTACTCGGCCAGATACAGCAAATGCTCTATCCGCCGCACGGTTTCCGCCTCATGGCCACGGGCCAGAATTGCATCAAAGGCCATTTCCTCTTCCACCAAACATCGCAGTATATCGTCCAGGGCCGCGTAGGGGGGCAGCGAATCCTCGTCCTTCTGGTCGGGGCGCAACTCGGCCGAAGGCGGCTTGACGATAGTATTTTCAGGAATAACCCGGCCTGCCGGGCCCAAAGCACCTTCGAACGTCTGCTGATTTCGCCAATGGGCCAGCTCGAAGGCGGTGATCTTGTAGACGTCCTTCAACACGGAAAAGCCGCCGGCCATATCGCCATAGATGGTGGCGTAACCCACCGACAATTCCGATTTATTGCCCGTGGTCAGCACCATATGGCCAAACTTGTTGGAGATCGCCATCAAGGCTACACCACGGGCGCGGGATTGTATGTTTTCCTCGGTCGTATCCGCCTCCCGCCCCTCGAACAACGCCGCCAGCATGGTTTCGTAGGCCGCCACGGCGGGCTCAATTGGCACCTCATCCAGTCGGCATTGCAGCAGTGCGGCGCACGCCATGGCATCCGAAAGACTGTGTTCAGAAGAATATTTCGATGGCAGCATCACGCACCAAACCCGATCCGGTCCCAGGGCATCCACCGCCACAGCGGCGCTGAGTGCGGAATCAATGCCCCCGGACAGGCCCAGGACCACGCCTGGGAAGCGGTTCTTGTTGACGTAATCACGCAACCCCAATGTCATGGCCCGGTAGATCGCGCCCAATCCCTCGTGGGGCGCCATGCGTGGACCTTGTGCGCAGATCCAATTGTCATCCACCCGCTGCCACTCGGTCACGACCAAGCCGCTACTGAAGGTGGGCATTTGCAGGGCGAGGGAGCAGTCGCCGTTGACCACGAAACTGCCGCCGTCAAAAACCAGTTCGTCCTGGCCGCCGACCTGATTGACATACATTACCGGCAGACCGGTTTCCGTAATTCGCGCAACGACATGGTTCAACCGCACGTCGAACTTTCCGTCCTCGAAGGGCGAGCCATTCGGCACGATCAATATTTCAGCGCCGGTTTCCACCAGGCATTCGCAAACGTCGGGCGTCCAGATATCCTCGCAGATCGGTAATCCAAGACGAATGCCGCGAAAATTGACCGGCCCCGGTAACGGTCCGGCGGCGAACACCCGTTTTTCGTCGAACACGCCGTAATTAGGCAGATCATGCTTGTAACGCATCGCGTCGATTTTACCGCCATCCAACAACAACACCGCGTTGTACAGCAAGCCTTGGTCACGCCACGGTGCGGTGACCAAAAGACCTGGCCCGCCATCAGCCGTTTCCGCCGCCAAATCCTGTATCGTGGCCGCGATCATAGCCTGAAACGCGCCCTTCAAAACCAGATCTTCAGGCGGGTAGCCACAGAGCACCAATTCGCCAAAGACGACCAGATCCGCGCCTTGGGCGGCGGCCTCGCTACGCGCCGCGCGCACCAGGTCTGCATTGCCCGCAATATCGCCAACCATCGGGTTGACTTGCGCCACTGCAATTTTCAATTCATTCATCATGGCGGTTGTTTAAGACGAACCGGCGGAATTCTCAACGCCGTATTTGCCCCTGCTCTCCAGTATTGACATCGGGCCGGCCGATCCTGACAAACCTGTCCGTGCGAAGAACGCTCAGCGGCTAAGAGCGTCGCCTTCGCGCCAAGGTGACAGCTGCCCTGCATAGACCTCTGGACCCTTGCGGAAATGGGCGGCCTCTTCAAGTGTCTCGACGAATGGCATATTCGCGGGGTAGAGCCGTTTGCCGCGTGGCCGCGCGCCGGCTTTCGAAACATGCCCCCACAGCGAATGACCGACGACCTCCTCGGCAACCGCCGCGGCGTCGATCAATTTGTCCAGGTTATAGCCCGTCTCGATCCCCAGTTCGTGGCAGAGATTTACGAAATCCTCCGTTGGAACATGACCCGCGGCGCGGCCGTTGCCGCAATAAGGGCAACCGCCCATGCCACCCAGCGATGTGTCGAATTCCGTAACGCCCAACTGCAATGCTTCATAGTAGCTCGCCAGTGTCACGCCGCGGCTGTCGTGCAAGTGCATATGGAAGTCTGTGATCTCCGGCCAACGCTCGCGAATGGCAAGCAGCGTCTCGCGGACCTCGTGCGGCATATTCCAGCCCATGGCGTCAAAGAAAGAGCATTTTCTGACCTTGAACCCGGCGTCATGCCATTTTTCCATCAACAACTCCAAAAGCGCCATCCTTTGCGTCAGGGAAAATGGGCCTTCGAAGTTGGAGCCAAAGGGATTACCCAGGCCAACCGCGCCGTATTCCGCGTTCCCGTCCCGCGCGGCGGCGACAGCGGCATCCAATCCGGCAATCTGCTCGGCTTGTGTGCGGTTGTAGTTACGGCGCGCAAAGGTGTCGCAAAGCTCTACATTGGTGCGGAACTGTTTTCCGCGCACGTCGATTTTGGGATAATATTTGTCGGCTCGTTCGAAACCTTTGCGGTTGAATACAGCGGCCGTGTATTTCACATTCGGCTTCGGCACGAAACGTTCAGCGATCTCGTCAATACAGGCCATCGACGGCGTCCATTTGGGATGGGCAAACGAGCCGATCGAGATGATCTTGGCCCCGGTCTCGCCCAGCGCATCCAAGAGCCGGAGCTTCTCGTCCACCGTAATGTCGGCGCTTTCGATTTGCAGACCTTCGCGCATCGTGTCATCGGTTATCACCACGGATTTCGGCAGCTTGTTCATGATGAAATTTTTCTCCCAAATCTATGCTTTTGTTTAACAAGTGATCCGTGCCTTGTCGAATGTCCAAATGCCCAACGGTTGCCGTGATGTCTTGGTGCGGACCATAGGAATGGCATTGGTCCCACAACGATTAATATAGTATGGGTTGCCAACTGACCAATGTAGGGGATCTGCAAAACGAATGCTTAAAGCAATAAGAAATCTCCAGGCCATCGTTTTCCTGGCGCTCATCATATTCGCCGGTGACACGGCGGCTCAAGTCCTGCGGCCTGCCCGCGGTGTCTATGATCTGAAACTGGACCAGAACCGCAAGAGTCCCGGCATTGATGCCGCGAAAGGCCGCATGCTGGTTGAATTACTGGAAGACTGCGGCGGCTTCATTTTCAATCAGGGCTTTATTACCAATATTACAAGTAGCGAAGGAAACGACATTGTTGGCGATATGCAGGCCTCGGTGTGGGAAAGCCGGGACGGACGGGCCATCCGTTTTAATTTGTTGAACCGGATCAACGGTAAAATTGTTGAACAGGAGCAGGGCCGGGCCGATTTGGATTCCGAGGGCGCGGGCCATGCAGTCTGGCGTCTGCCCAAAACCCGCGAACTGGCGTTGCCCACCGGGACGCTGTTCCCGATCGGTCACAATCGTATCGTGCTGGAACACGCCCTGCGTGACAGCCGCGGGTTTGAAATTGCCTTATTCGATGGCAGCTATGACGCTGGCTATTATCTTGCCGCGGTCTTCATCGGCAATAAAACCAACCGAAAGGAAGGCGAAGGTACCAAACTGTTGGCCAGGGACCTGATCAGTTGGCCTGTGCGCCTGGCCTATTACCATCACGACAGCCCCCTAGGCGTGCCAATGTTCGAAGTCGGCTATACCTTGTACAGCGACGGCGTGGTCGATGATCTAATACTGGATTACCCTGAGTTCGGCCTCACCGGCCGTCTGGTGGAATTGGAATATTTCGACCGTCCGGAATGCGATTGAACACCTTGTTTTTGGCGGATCCTTCACGGCAGCCCCCGGCCCTTGCCAATGGCGTCAGCGCCGAAACGATCACGCACCCTATCCAGGGCCCGTTCCGCATCGGCTCGGCGTACGGCGCTGGGTTCGGCCAGATCAAAGGGATCCGCGTCGGCGCCGTCGACTAGGCCAGTCAAACCAACGCCCAATAGGCGATAGGCGATGACCCTAGTATTTTTGCTGATTTCCTTGGCCAGTAATTCCACCCCATGGCGGTAGATGGTGTCGGCCAATTGGGTGGGATCAGGCAAACGGCGACTGCGGGTTAAAATCCGGAAATCGGTACGCCGCAATTTCAGTGTCACAGTTGTGCCTGCGAGCTCAGCGCTTTTGATCCGGCGGGCAACCCGTTCCGCCTGACGCCAGAGTATTTTCTTCAGTTCTTCGCCATCGGAGATATCATGGTGGAACGTGGTTTCCGAGGAAATACTTTTGGTCGGCCGATTGGCGCTGATCCGGCGCGGGTCTTCACCACGCACGAACTGGGCCATACGTAGTCCCATGGCGCCATAACGGGCGATCAACCTGGTTTCCTCCATGGCCTGCAATTGCGCCACGGTGGTAATGCCGTCCTTGGCCAGACGTTTCTGTAGCGCCTTCCCGGCACCCCAGATCACCGCCACCGGTTGCCCGGCCAGAAAATCCACCGCCGCGGCCCGACCGATCACGGCAAATCCCTTGGGCTTGTCCAGATCGGAGGCGACCTTGGCAAGGGATTTGTTATAGGACAGTCCGATGGAGGCGGTGACGCCTACTTCCGCCTCGATTCTTTTGACGATCGTGGCGGCCGTGGCGGCCGGGGACCGGCCATGTAGCCGTTCGGTTCCCGTCAGGTCCATAAACGCCTCATCCAGAGACAACGGCTCCACCAATGGCGTGTAGTCTTTCATGATGGCCCTGATCTGACGCCCCACGGCAGCATATTTTTGCATATCAGGGCGGATCACCACCGCCTGCGGACAAGCCTTGAGCGCCTCGAACATGGGCATGGCGGAGCGGACACCGTAGGTGCGGGCGGTGTAACAGGCAGCACTGACGACGCCACGATGGCCACCACCGACGACGACCGGCTTGTCGGCGAGTGATGGATCGTCGCGCTTTTCAACGCTTGCATAAAAGGCATCGCAATCCAGATGGGCGATACCCAATAGCAATAATTCTGGGTGGCGCACCACCCGCGGCGAGCCGCACTCGCGGCAGCGCGTAGGCATCTGTTCACCCGGCGCTACGACAAGACAGTCGCGGCACATCGCCGTCATGACGATCCATCACAACCTAAGGGCCAAAGCCAGGCCGCACCGCGCACGCCAGAGGAATCACCATGTTCGGCTGGCAACAATCTGGTTGAAAGCCGGTCAGAGAAGGCGAATTCCCCCCACAATGCAGGTACGCGATCATACAGCCTGGAGATGTTCGACAGACCACCCCCCAGCACAATCACCGCTGGGTCCAGGATCGAGATCACCATGCCCAGGGACTTAGCCATTCGCCGCTCGTAACGCGCCATGCATGCCTCCGCCGCCGCATCGCCTTGCGCCGCCAGGGCGGCGATTTCATGGGCGTTCAGCGCCCCACCCGTCGCCATCTCATAGCCGAGGCTCAATCCCGGGCCTGACAGAAACGTCTCAATACAGCCTCGCTTGCCACAATAGCAGGGTGGGCCCGGCCGTTCATCATCTTCGGGCCAAGGAAGCGGCACATGGCCCCACTCTCCGGCAATCAGATTGGGGCCTTCATGTAGACGCCCGCCCAGAACAATGCCGGCGCCGGTCCCAGTGCCGACAATGACGCCGAACACACTGTCAGCTCCCCTGGCGGCGCCGTCACTGGCTTCCGAGAGGGAAAAACAATTTGCATCGTTGGCCATGCGCACCGGACATCCCAAGGCGGCGGCCAGATCAACATCGAATGGCTTGCCAATCAGACAGGTGGAATTGGCGTTCTTAATCAGGCCGGTCGCCGGCGATACCGCCCCCGGAATAGCGACACCAACCGGCGTCCCGGCAGCGCCCAGTCCATCCGCGACCGCCGCAACCAAATCCCGGAGGGCCAAAACGATGGCCTGATAGTCATCCTGGGGGGTCGGCACGCGAAGCCGACGCAATTCGACTCCGTCGTCGGCCAGGGCCAAAGCCTCGATCTTGGTTCCACCCAGATCAACGCCGATCCGCATGGGCTCGTATCTCCTGTCAATATTTTTGCGGCGCCAGAGCACATTTGAGCCGAACGTGCTCAGAATCTTTAGAATAGCGAAATTGAACCAATTACTTAAGTCGCATTCGCAACTCCAATGATTTGAAGTTCGTTCTAGTAGCCCTGCGCGCTCAACCGCGCTTCGATGAAGCGACGGACACCGGGCCAGTCATCTATGCGGGCATCCGCATCCTCGGCAGCCCCCAGTAAATTGCGCAGCCGGTGATCGGCGATAAAATGCAACCGTGTAACCGCCGCCGCCGCCCGCGCCACCGAGGCAATATTATGAGGAATATCGTCGAGAAAAAACACCGGCGCCTTCTGCCTGGCAAACAAATAGGCCATGGCACCACCCTTCCTGCCAATATTCGCCACCAGGGGATAGTCCATGCCGTGTTTCACCAGAGCCCGGCGCCGAGCCGCCCGTCGATCCAGGGGCACATTCGACAGCACAAGGATTTGCGCCCGCTTGGACAAAACAGCCAGGGCATCGGCCGCGCCGTCGACCGGTTCGATCTGTTCCGTACGTTGGTCAAAAAACGCGCCGATCAACGCCTTCACCATTTCGCCGGAGACCGGTTCCCCGGTTTCGCTATCGCGGACGTTACCGGTAAGGGCAAAGGACTGCAGATCAAGAAAATGGCCGTTATCAGCCAGGAACCCCTCCAAACTGCGCACAAAGGCAAAGATCACCTCGTCAGCATCGCTGACAATCAGCGGGCGTTCGGGTGTTAAGTGTAACGCCTCCAATTGGCTTAGGACGTCTTCGTGTAATCTATCGTCTTCCAACTTCAACTCCATTCCTCGCCATCGCCGCCGGACAGACGGCGCCGTGCCCGGGCGGGCATTTCACCCGACATATCCATCGCTTGGCACATTTCCAGAAGCTGCGCCTCGTTACCAAGGAAAAAATCCAACACCCCGGCCAGCATAGCCGGATCATCCGCGCGTAGACGCAAATCCGAGGCGTCGACCCCGCTTAGATCGAAGAATCGCTGCAATGCCGACGGGTTCCCAACCAGATAAGTCAAAGCTTGCAAAGCTATTATTTTTGCCTGCTCTTCATTCATGATAGGCTCCCCTTATAGGCATCGACAGAGCACGAACATTATTGTTT
Organism: Pseudomonadota bacterium; assembly: GCA_027623205.1. Lineage (GTDB taxonomy): Bacteria > Pseudomonadota > Alphaproteobacteria. Next base: position 26,903 of record JAQBYC010000006.1, read on the forward strand.
TGTTAATATTGATTTGAGATCGCTATACCAGATATTAACAATAGCCCTTGATAATTCGGCTTAACGCGCCGTTATGGTGACCCGGGGATTTGGTTGCAATGTCTAAAACAGTACTGATTGTCGAAGACAATGAGCTTAACATGAAGCTTTTTCATGACCTTCTGGATGCTCATGGTTACAACACCCTGCAGACGAAGGATGGCATGGAAGCGTTGGCGATTGCGCGTGAAAAGCGCCCAGATCTGATCCTGATGGACATCCAGTTGCCGGAAGTTTCCGGTCTTGAGGTGACAAAATGGATCAAGGAAGACGATGATTTGAAATCAATTCCTGTGATTGCCGTTACCGCTTTCGCCATGAAGGGGGATGAGGAAAAAATCCGCGTCGGCGGCTGCGAGGCCTATATCGCCAAGCCGATTTCGGTGCAGTTGTTTCTAGACACCGTCAAAAAATTCCTCGAGTAAGGAGTAAGGTTGAGAAATGACCGCACGTATCCTAGTCGTCGATGACGTTCTGCCGAACGTCAAACTTCTGGAAGCAAAACTTTCCAGAGAATATTACGATGTTCTAACGGCCATGAATGGCCCTGACGCTCTGGAGATTATTGAGCGCGAAGTACCCGATATAGTCTTGCTGGACGTGATGATGCCCGGCATGGACGGCTTTGAGGTATGTGCAAAGATCAAGGCCAACCCCAATCTTATGCACATTCCGGTTGTCATGGTCACGGCGCTCTCCGATACCTCGGATCGGGTGCGAGGGCTGGAAGCCGGTGCCGACGACTTCCTGACCAAACCCGTGAATGATATCGCCCTGTTCGCGCGGGTCCGGTCGCTGATCCGCCTAAAGATCATGATGGACGAATTGCGCCTGCGGGAAGCCACATCGAACAATTTTGGTGTGGCCAACACCGAACCCTTGGAGCTTGATATTAGCGGCAGCCGCGTACTGGTTGTCGAGGATCGGGAAATCTATGCCCGCAACATCAATCAGGCCCTGGCTAGCCAGTATGTGGTATCGATGGCCGGCACGGCGGATGCTGCCATGGCGGCGGCACAGGCCGGTAATGTGGATTTGATCATTGTCTCGTTATCCCTGCAGGGTACCGACGGTTTGCGGTTGTGTTCGCATCTTCGGTCCATGGAGGAAAGCCGGCAAATCCCTATTCTGATCCTCGTCGACGATACGCCCGATCAGATGGAGCGGTTGGTTAGGGGCCTCGACCTCGGGGTCAATGACTATTTGATTCGTCCCGTGGATCAGAACGAATTGATGGCCCGAAGTCAGACCCAGTTGCGGCGCAAGAAATACGAAGATCATCTGCGCGATAATTATCACATGAGCATGACCCTGGCCGTCACCGACCCGTTGACCGGCTTGTATAATCGCCGCTATCTGGAATCCCATCTCGAGAACCTAATGTTACGGGCGGCACAGGACAACAAACCAATTAGCCTTTTGGCCTTGGATATTGATCATTTCAAATTGGTCAACGATACCCACGGTCATGCCGCCGGTGACGAAGTATTAAAGGAGTTCGTGGCCCGGATAAAACGCTGTGTCCGCGCCATAGATTTGGCGGCCCGCATTGGCGGCGAAGAATTCGTGGTGATCATGCCCGATACCCCGCGCGAGACCGGCATGACCGTGGCGGAACGCCTGCGCCATTCCGTCGCGGAAGCCCTTTTTGCCATACCTAGCCTTGATCTGGAAATTCCAATTACTGTCAGCATCGGCGTCTCCATGTCCCAGGGCGCCTCGGATAGTCCGGCTGCTGTTCTGCAGCGTGGCGATGAAGCGCTTTATGTGGCCAAGAACGCCGGCCGCAATATGGTCGTTAGCGATGAACAGGATGGACCGAAAGCGACGGCGCAGGTTTCCTGAATTAGGCCCCAGTCAAGATACGGTCAGGACTCCACGCGCACGAATACCAACGGCGGCGGAGTAGTGCAACACCCAGAAGCGAACGTTCGCTGAAACCTTGCAACATCCCTGGGAGACGCAAAGGCAGACGCAAAATCAATTATCTATTTGATCTTGCCTTCCTTGAATTCCACATGCTTGCGAACCACGGGATCGTACTTCTTGACCACCATCTTTTCCGTCTGAGTACGCGGATTTTTCTTGGTCACGTAGTAGTAACCCGTGTCGGCGCTGCTCACCAGCTTGATCTTAACGGTCGACGGTTTAGCCATCACCAGAACTCCAATTTCCCAGGCGCCACCGCGCCAACTCCTGAAAGCGGAACATAATGCTCCGGGCGGAACTGTCAAGCCCGGAGCGCCTTCCCATCAGGCTTCGTAGCGGATCACCGCCCGACCGCTGCGATAACTGAACAAAGGCACCCCAGGCGGCCGCCATCCAGTCTGACGGCGCTGGATTTCCTGCAGCACGAACTCGGTCACGTCGACCAGGGGCATGGCCAGGGCATCAGACAGGGAAAACCATTGCAACGCCTGCAGTTCATCGCTGTCGCGGACCCGGCCGCTGGTATGTTCGGCATCGATGGCAAAGAACCGGGCATGAAATCGCATGGGGTTGTCGGGCGGCGTAATCGCGCGCGCCACATAATCCAGGCCCGCGAGATTGGGCGCGACGCCATTGCGCCGCCGCTCGCCTATCACCAGACCGGTTTCTTCAAAAGTTTCCCGTACCGCCGCCACAGCCAGGGCACGCGACATTTCGGGCGACCATTTATTGTGCAACTTGCGCGCCACTGGCCTTGACAACTCCGCCGCCACCGATACCCGCCGGTCCGCCGCATCCACCCGGCCGCCAGGAAAGACAAAAACGTTCGGCATAAAGCGGTGGCGCGAGGCGCGCCGGCCCAAAAGCACTTCCGTCATGTCCCTGCGCTGCCGCAAGATCACCAGGCTGGCGGCATCGCGGGGCCGCACGGGATTTTCCGGGCGGACATAGGGCTGGCGATCGTCGGGCAGCTGACGCCCGCTCATTCGTATTCCAACCGGCGCCGACCATGACGCATAATGCGTACGGGCACCCGGCGCAACTGCCGCACCCGGCCCTCTTGATCGACCAAACCGGGCAACGCTTCAAGCACGATTTGCTGGATCGGCGGGGTCGGCAGCTCAATCGCCTCGGGGAGCGGGACCCAAGCCAGATTCAGCAATTCACCGTCACCCTGCAGCTTGCCATCCAAATTCGTCCCATCCGCCAAGAAAAAACGGGCGTTGAAACGAATGGACCGAAACGGCGGCGTCACAGCGCGGTAGACATATTCCAAGGTATCCAGAGCCGGGGCGAAGCCCGCCTGATAAAAGGGCGCCCAGGACGGCGCTATCCTTTCAGGCAGCTTTTCCAAGGGCCGGCCCAAGATCAGGCCTGTCTCCTCGAACGTCTCGCGCACCGCCGCCATCGCGAGTGCCCGGGCGCGATGAGCAGAAGTCGTATTGACCAGACGCCGGTTGACGTGGGGGCGCAGCTCTGACGCCGCCATGGCGTAGCCGTCCGCACGGTCGACCCGTCCGCCGGGAAAAACCCATTGGTCGGGCATGAATTTATGCTTTCCATGGCGCAGCCCCATGAGGACTGTGGTTTTACCCCGGACTTGGCGCAAAAGAACCAGCGTGGCAGCATCGCGCGGCCGAACAGCGCGTTTGGCGGGAGTTTCTTTTTTGGACATATCACTCAAATAGAAAGATTACGCAGCAGACATTTGGAATAGGCAAAATCGCATGACGATGCCCCCGCTGTCCACCCCCCGGCGCGCAATTGACCGCGCGGCGCCCGGTTGAATGCTGAAAGCCCACCTAGTAACGAGGCATCTCCGGTTCGATCTCATGGGCCCAGGCATCGATACCGCCAGCCAGATTGAAGACGTTTGGGAAGCCATTGCCGCGGAGAAAATCCGCGACCATGCCACTACGGGTGCCATGGTGGCAAAGAATAACCAACGGGTGTTCCCGCGGCAGGTCGGCAACATGCCGCGGTATCTGTTGCATGGGAATAAACCGGCTATTGGCAATGGCACAGACCGCGACTTCATCGGGTTCCCGCACATCAAGCAATGTGTGGACCTGCCCTCCGGCGCGAAGACCGGCCAAGTCATGAACGTCGATATCCGGTCCCCAATCCTGTGTGGCGCTCCGCACCATAAATACCTCCAATCCCCTATCTTGTACATTTAGTAGCGAAACGCTATTATATATACCATGGTTTCGCAAACTGAAATTGGCCCCGAAATGCTCGTCGAAATGCTGCTCCATCTGGGCCGCCTAGCCTATGGGGAGGGCAAGACCACATCGCCTTCGAGCACACTCTCCACGGCGCAATGGACGGCGTTACGCTACCTGCACAAGGCCAATGGATTTTCACGTACGCCATCCGCCTTTGCTAAATTCCACGGCACCACGCGGGGTACGGCGTCCCAAACTATTCGCAGTCTGGTCAAACAGGGTTTTCTGACTCAATCCCGCGCTGCGGGCGATGGGCGCGGCAGGCAACTGGATCTGACCGAAAAGGCGAAGGCAATGCGCCTGTGCGATCCGTTCGAGGCGGTGGTCCGGGCGGCAGGCGATTTGCCGCCCGCGGCCCGACGCCAGTTTGGTAACTCCTTGACGCAAGTACTGAACTGCGTGGCACGGGAAAAAGGCGCCCGGCCATTTGGCACCTGCACCTCGTGTGCGTACCTGGAATGCGGCGATTTTGACCCCAAGGCTCACAAAACTTACGCCTGCCGCATCACGAAAAATTTGTTGGATACTGAGGATCTGGAACAGCTGTGCGTAAATTTCCAACGGGCTGAACCTTCGGCCGCCGCCAGGGCGGCGACGCAATGAATACTTGCTTAATTGGCACCACGACAAAGGATCATTTTTATGTTCATACAGACTGAACTCACGCCGAACCCGGCGCAGATGAAGTTTCTACCGGGCCAGACGGTGCTGCCCTCGGGCACGGCACATTTTCCGCATGCGGGTGCGTCTGAACGCTCGCCCCTGGCACAGCGGTTGTTCGCGGTCGAAGGCGTGACCGGCGTTTTTCTGGACCGGGATTCAATTGTTGTTTCGAAATCTGACGACTCGGACTGGCTTACTCTGAAAACCTTTACCCTGGCGGCCATCATGAACCATTTCACCGCCGGCGAAGCGGTGATCCTTGATGACAAGGCGGCTGCCCTGTCGGAGGAGGATTTGACCGATCCCGATGCCGATCCCGAAACCATCGCCAATATTAAGGATTTGCTGGTGAGCCACGTCGCACCGGCCCTGGCTGACGGTGATGGCGAGGCAATTTATCGCGGCTTTAAGAATGGCATGGCGATTTTGGAACTACTGGGTTCCGCGGGAAATTTACGGCTGAATATTGAACAGATGCTGCGCCATTATTTGCCCGAGATAGAGGGCGTCGTGGACTTTGCCGACATGATGCCCAAACCGGGCCTGGAAACCGAGGAAGGCAAGGCAATCCGCCGGCTTCTAGACGAGCACATCAACCCCCAGGTCGCCGGTCACGGCGGCCACATCGCGCTTGTCGATGTGGTGGGCGATACGGTGTACGTGCGTCTGGAAGGGGGCTGCCAGGGCTGCGGCATGGCGGATGTTACCCTAAAGCAGGGCGTCGCCAACGAAATCCGAGACCTGGTCCCCAGTATTGCGCACGTCCTGGACGTTACCGATCATGCGGGCGGCGCCAATCCCTACTATCAGCAAGGCAAAGGCGGTTAAGAGGAAGCGCTGATTGACGGATGCCGCTGCCAGGGGGCGTCTGCTGCTGCTGGTTCCCGCCACCTCGTACCGCATTGGCGATTTCCTCAAGGCGGCGGAACGGCTCGACGTTGATGTCGCCGTCGGATCCGATCAACCTGGGGTGTTGGAGAAGTTTTCTCACGGCCGCACGGTAACCGTGGACTTCAAGACCGTTGCGCGCGGCGTCGAGCAAATCGCGAGCTACAACGATCGTTATCCCTTGGCCGCGATTATCGGCATTGACCAGGAAACCACCCTGCTGGCCGCCAGGGCATCCGCCTTGCTGGGTCTACGCCACAACGCTCCTGCGTCGGTCGAGGCGACCGGGAACAAGTATCGCTTTCGCATCCGCATGGCCAATTCAGGTTTGCCCGCCCCCTGGTTCACATTGTTATCCCTTGCCGATGATCCGGCATCCCAGGCCGGGCGCATGCCTTACCCCGTGGTTATGAAGCCCCTGGCGCTGTCCGCCAGCCGGGGCGTCATTCGGGCGGACAATCCCCAACAGTTCGTTGCCGCCTTCGCGCGTATCCGGGCCATCCTGGAGATGACGGATAGCCGGGGGGAAGCGGCCGACCATATTCTCGCCGAAGACTATATTCCAGGGCGCGAAGTGGCGCTTGAAGGATTACTCGAAAATGGCGATCTGCGGGTCCTGGCACTATTTGACAAGCCTGATCCGTTAGACGGCCCCTATTTCGAGGAAAGCCTTTATATCACGCCCTCGCGGCTGACCGCGCCTTTGCAGGCGGATATCGCCATGACGGTGGGCCAGGCCGTCGCAACTCTCGGCCTGCGCGAAGGGCCGATTCATGCTGAGTTGCGGATCAACGACAAAGGTATCTGGCTGATCGAGGTCGCGGCCCGCTCGATCGGCGGGCTGTGTTCCCGCGCTCTGGAATTCGGCGCCGGCGAACGGTTGGAAGATCTGATTATCCGCCATGCGCTGGGATTGTCCGCAGGCACCGACAGCGCAGAGCATCCGGCATCCGGTGTGATGATGATCCCGATCCCGGCGGCTGGCGCGTTGCGTCTGGTCAGCGGCCTGGAAGCCGCCCGTACCGTGCCCGGCATTCAGGATGTGACCATCAGCATCCCCCTTGGCGATGTCCTGGTGCCGGTGCCCGAGGGCAACCGGTATCTCGGCTTCATTTTCGCGGTTGGCGCCACACCGATGGCGGTAGAAGTGGCTCTGCGGCAGGCCCACGGCAAGCTGCAATTCCAGATCGATGCGGACTAGATGGGTCGGCTGGTCGCCAGATTACCCCAGCTTGCAACCCGCGTTATCTGAATAGCGATGACCGGCAGACCGGTCAGGGTCATGGCCGCCAATTGCGGATATCGCGCCTGCAAGAGGCGCTGTGCCAGGGCATGATCATTGCCATCGGAACCGTCATTCAGCACCGTCGCGGCCCCCCGGATCATAACCCAACCCAGGCGCGACCAGTCCGTATCATGGTAATGGTCCGCCACCAGCGCCACATTGGGATTTGCGGCAATGTTGGCCAGCCGCTTCAGTTTTTTGCCGCGCGCCTGTTTCGGCTTCTCGTCAATTGCGATGAATATTCTATCCTCGGCCACGATAAAACACACGGGGACGACATGGGGCATGCCGGCGCCATCCGCGGTTGCCAGATGAGCCACCCGGCAGTGATTGAGAAATTGTCGTTGTGCCGGCGTCAGCATAGCAGCCATCTTGATGTTCAGATTTCAAGTATAACGGGCCCGCGAGTACATGTTTCCTTAAAACATGCCCAGGCTCTTTAAGAATAGAGAAATTGAACCAATTACTTAAGTCGCGAAAGCGACTCCGATTCATTGAAAATCGCTCAAACGGCCTCACCACCAAAGCCGTGCATGCGGTGGGCCCATTGAAATCCGATCAGTGCGCCCTTGATCCGCGGCAACAAGATCAGCGTTAACATCATTGTCAGCGGAAGCCATAGGGAAAAATGCAGCCACAGAGGCGGCATGGCAGCGCGTTCCAGTATCAAGACCAGAGGCACCAGAATATGGCCCAGAATCAACATGGTGAAATAAGGCGGCGCATCATCGGCCCGGTGGTTATGCAAACCCAGACCGCAGGTCGCACAGTCATTCCGCACCTTTAAAAACCGCCCATATATCGAGCCTCGCCCACAGGCAGGGCAGCGCATGCGAACCCCGCGCAACAAAGCCTGGCGCCAGGACCTCAACTGGCTCTCAGCTGGTTGCATCGTACTCATAACAATTTCCAATTTGCCTGATCCCGACCGGTGTCAAAAACCGCAGCGTAAATGCATCATCTACCATGGCTTTATAACGTTCCTCCTATGGGAATTGCCAGCTTTTGTCACCCATCATCGGCGCGCCAGACGAATTCAAGGCTGCCAAATCCGAGGTCCGGGCGCCGGCATACGACGCGCTTGGAAGCACGGCGAATGGGCGCTAAGAGCGCCGGCGCCCCCGCCGTTTGCCGTGCTTGCCGGCTTTACCGCGTCGAACGGCGTCCGCGCGCGGTTTGCCAAGGCGCGGCCCACCCCGTGCGCCCTCTGATGTTTCAACGCTGGTCGTCGTCAGTTCGAAAATCAAACCACCGGTTAGGGTATTTACCTCGACCAACCGCACGGGAATGCTATCACCCAGGCGATAGCGGGTCCCGGAACGCTCGCCGATCAGAGCGTTTTGCGCCTCATCAACCTGATAATAATCATCGTGCAGATAGCGCATGGGCAACAGACCATCGGCGCCCGTATCGGCCAGGGTAAGAAACAGCCCGGCGCGGTGTACCCCATTGATCCGTGCAATGAATTCCGCCCCGGTCTGTTCGGCCATGAAAGCCGCCATATAGCGGTCATTCGCATCTCGTTCCGCCACCATGGCGCGCCGCTCGGTGGTGGAAATATGCTCTGCCGTCGCAGCCAGGTTTTCCGTCTCGCGATCGTTTAGGCCTCCGGCGCCAAAACCGCCCCCGCGGATCAGGGCACGATGCACCAACAAATCGGCATAACGCCGGATCGGCGATGTGAAATGGGCATAGCGGGCACGAGAGAGGCCAAAATGCCCAATATTCACTGGATCATAACGGGCCTGAGATTGGGACCGCAGGATTGATTGATTGACCGCTTCCCAATGATCGGTGCCCTTGGCTTTGGCCAGAATGCGGTTGAATAACTCCGGGCGTGGGCGCTCCCCCAGGCTATAGGACAGCCCCAGACTGCTTAAGAAATCTCGCAGGCCCAACAGTTTTTCGCGATCGGGCTGGTCGTGCACCCGATAAACGCAGGGCATTTTTTGCGCCTCCAGGGTTTCCGCCGCCGCCACATTGGCCTCTATCATGAATTCCTCAATCACCTGGTGGGCATCCAGGCGCTCGCGCGGACGGATATCGGCAATACGGCCGTCTTCACCCAAGGTAACTTTCATTTCGGGCAAGTCCAGATCCAGAGGCTGGCGTTTCTTCCTGGCCCGCATCAGCGCACCCCACGCGCCATACAATGGCTCGATTACCGTATCCAAAAGGGGCCCGGTCTGCGCGTTCGGCGCACCGTCATGGGCGGCTTGCAGGTCTTCGTAAATGACCCTCGCGGCGGAGCGGATCATAGCGCGGTGGAATTTATGCTCCAGCCGCAGGCCATTGGCATCCAGGCGCATGGTCACCGCCAATACCGGGCGGTCCTCGTCCGGCCGCAGGGAGCAGAGATTGTTCGATAACGCCTCGGGCAGCATGGGCACCACGCGGTCGGGGAAATAAACCGAATTGCCCCGCCGCCGCGCCTCCCGGTCCAACGTACCGCCAAAAGTTACGTAATGGGCGACATCGGCGATCGCAACAATAATCTGCCAGCCCCCTTTATTGCCGGGATCATCGTCGGGGGCGGCCCAGATGGCATCGTCGAAGTCGCGGGCATCGGCGCCATCGACGGTGATCAGAGGCAAATGGCGCAGGTCCTCCCGGATACCGCCAGAGGTCATGGCGACCGGCTGGGCAGCCTCCGCCTCGGCCAGGGCCTCCGCGGGGAAGACATCCGGGATATCATTGCTGTAAATGGCGATCAGCGAGATTGCCCGGCGATCCTCCATATCGCCCAGCACTTCGACCACCCTGGCCTCCGCCAGCCCCTGACGGCGCCCGATCAAAACGTCGGCAACTACCAGATCACCCTTTCTGGCACCGCCATTCCGGCCAGGCTCGACGAAATAATCGGATTTTTGCCGCCGATCAGTGGGTTTAATCCGCGCGCCTCGACCCGGCAACTCCGTATAAACGCCGATCACACGATCCGGCCCCTTGGGCAGAACCCGGATGATACTGGCTACATAGCCCGCGCCCTTCGGCTGCAAACGCGCCAGAATTCGATCGCCAATGCCCAACGCGGCGGCGTCGCGCGTCTCGGTCTGAACAATGATAAGTGGGGGCGGGGCCGCATCGTCACCGGCATCATCTTTTGCATCGCCGCCAGCCATAGGCACGGCATAAAGCACGGCATCGTCGTCGACTTTGGAAATGCGCAGCACCGCCACCGGAGGCAATGCGCCCGCGGTGTCATAACGTTTGCCCCGGCCGCGGCCGATCACGCCTTCGTCCGCCAATTCCTTCAGGATCGCCCGCAACTCTACCCGCGCCGCGCCCTTAATACCAAAGGCACGCGCAATTTCCCGCCGGCCAACGGTGCCGGTCGCCTCCGTTATGAATTTTTTGATAGCCGCCTTGTCCGGCAGGCCGCGTGGGGCGCTCAATCGGAGGATCCGGACACTGCTTCCGTTACCGCGGCTGCCAACGTCCCGGTTTTCGCTTTTTGTTTCACCTTGGTCGCCGGTTTTGCCTTGGCCTTCGGTTTCGTTTTGGCTTTTGGCTTCGCCTTGGCCCGTTTCTGACCCGCCGCCTCCGCCTTGGCCCGCAACAAGGCCAAGCCATCTTCCAAAGACATATGCATAGGGTCGAAGGTCTTGGGCAGGGTAGCGTTCAACTTCTTATACTTGACGTAGGGGCCAAATCGGCCATCCAAGACCTTGACATCGCCACCTTCGGGGTGATCGCCCAGGGTGCGAATAGTGTTGGCCCCGCGCCGGCCGCCATCTTTGGTCATGCCGTCGGCAATGACAGCCACCGCATGGTTCAGCCCGATCGTCAAGGCATCCGCCGTGCTCTCCAGTTTGAAATAGCGGCTTTCCGTTTGCACGTAAGGGCCAAAACGGCCGATGCCGGCGAAAATTGCCTTCGCGGTTTCCGGATGATGGCCAACAACCCGCGGCAGACTGATAAGCTTTTGAGCCAATTCCCGATCCAACTGTTCGACCGAGACGTCCGCCGGCAGGCCAACCCGCTTTGGCTTTTTCTTTTTCTTGTCCCCTTCAACGGCCTCGCCCAACTGGATATACAGTCCGTACGGGCCCTTACGCAGGGTCAGGGGCATACCGCTTTCAACATCCTCACCCAAGGCAATGGGTCCGGCGGCGAATATCTCGTCAGCATCACCGTCTTCGGCCTGTTTCATGGCGCGGGTGTAGTGGCATTCGGGATACGCGTTGCAGCCGATGAAAAAGCCGTTGCGGCCGCCGCGTAGGTTCAGGGTGCCCTTCTTACAGACCGGGCAGGCGCGATCCAGGCCGCCGTCAGGGTATAAATGCGGCGCCAACAGATCATTGACCTTGTCAAAGACCTCGCGCACCCGCAACTCCGAAGTGCCATCCACGGCGTTGGAAAAATCCCGCCAAAAATTGCGCAAGACCACTTTCCAATCCACCTCACCGGCGGAAACCGCATCCAATTGGTCTTCCAGATCGGCGGTGAAGCCATACTCCACATAGCGATGGAAATAACTTTCCAGAAATGCCGTTACCAGACGGCCCTTGTCCTCGGGCATGAAGCGTTTGCGATCCAGAACAACATAGTTGCGGTCCTGCAGAACAGTCAGGATGGAGGCATAGGTGGAGGGGCGGCCAATACCTAGCTCCTCCAGCTTCTTGACCAGGGTGGCTTCGGAATAGCGCGGCGGCGGCTCGGTGAAATGCTGTTCCGGGCGGACCTTTTCGTTGTCCAAGCCTTCGCCTGCGGCGACCTTGGGCAGGCGCCGGTCCTCGTCATTTTCCTGCTTTTCGTCCCGGCCTTCCTCGTAAAGCTTTAAAAACCCAGGGAAATCCACCACCGTGCCCGTGGTGCGCAAACTGGCAGCGCCATCCTTGGCGGCTATTTCGATGGTGGTGCGGGAGAGGCGCGCCGATGCCATCTGCGAGGCCATGGCCCGCTTCCAGACCAAGTCGTATAGCCGCTGTTGTTCATCGTTCAGATAGGAGGCCATGGAAGCCGGCAGGCGGGCAAAATCTGTCGGCCGGATAGCTTCATGGGCTTCCTGGGCATTCTTCGCCTTACTGCGATAGACCCGGGCTTCGCCTGGCACATAGTCGGCGCCGAATTGCTGACCTATCATATCCCGGCTGGCAGCGACTGCCTCGTTCGCCATCTGCACGCCATCGGTCCGCATATAGGTGATGAGGCCAACTGTTTCGCCGCCGATATCAAAACCTTCGTACAGGCGCTGGGCGATCTGCATGGTACGCTTGGCGCCAAAACCTAGTTTGCGCGAGGCTTCCTGTTGCAGGGTGGAGGTGGTGAAAGGTGGGGCGGGATTACGCTGGGTCGGCTTGGTCTCGACCCCGGCGACGATGAACTCGCCACCCTCCAATGTGCGTTGAGCCGCTTCCGCCGATACCTGGTCGGCAAGCGAGAAGCGATCCAGTTTGACACCGTTCAAATGGGTCAGACGACCCACCAATACGGCATTGCCAGCGGTCTTGAAATCAACCTCGACGGTCCAATATTCTCTTGGCCTGAAGGCCTCGATCTCGATCTCGCGCTCGCAAATCAAACGCAGCGCGACCGATTGCACCCGCCCGGCGGATTTCGCACCCGGCAATTTACGCCATAGTACGGGCGACAGGGTAAAGCCAACCAGATAGTCCAACGCGCGGCGGGCCTGCTGGGCGTTGATCAGATCCATGTCCAGATCGCGCGGGTTATTGATCCCCTCCAACACCGCCCGCTTGGTGATCTCGTTGAAAACCACCCGCTTGGCGACAATATCCCGAATGCCGTAGTCGTCCTCCAGCGCCTTTAAGACATGCCACGAGATGGCCTCGCCCTCCCGATCCGGATCGGTGGCCAGAAACAACCTGTCGCCGCCCTTCATGGCATTGGCGATGGCTTTCACATGTTTGGCGGACTTGTCATCCGTAACGTAGGTCATGGCAAAATCGTCGTCGGGAATGACCGAGCCATCCTTGGACGGCAGATCGCGCACATGGCCGTAGCTGGCCAGCACAATATAATTGTCGCCCAGATATTTATTGATCGTTTTGGCCTTGGCCGGAGATTCGACCACCACAACATCCATGGTTCGGAGACTCGCTCTTAATAATGCACAAAAACGGTGCGAAACGACATGCGCCCAATAACAGACCGATGATCGTTAAGATATTGATACTCGATTACCGGCATGACGGTCTAAACGACCAGCTAGCTCAAGTTCAAGCAAAATGGTGATGACAACGGCCGGTGTCAACTCGGACAGGCGGATTAAATCGTCAACGCCCACCGCCGTCGGTCCCAAGAAACTGATCAGACGTTGCCGGTCCCGGTCGGATTCCAGCGCCTGAGGTGCTGCGCCAACGTCGGTTTGCCGACAGCCAACCGCATCCTCCCACAAGGCGGGCTTCTGGATCATTGGGTCAATAATTTCAACCACCTCGTCCGCATCCTGGATAAGCGTGGCGCCCTGTCGGATCAGCCGGTTGGAGCCCCGGCAACGAGGATCCATGGGCGAACCAGGCACGGCAAAAACTTCGCGGCCCTGTTCCAAAGCAAAGCGGGCGGTGATTAGCGAGCCCGAACGCTCGGCTGCTTCGATTACGATTACGCCCAGAGCGAGACCGGAGATCAGGCGGTTGCGGCGGGGGAAATGACGGGCCTGGGGCCGAATGCCCGGCGGCATCTCTGAAACGACCGCGCCCTGGGCGCTGACGGCATCATACAGGCCAAGGTTTTCCGTTGGATAGACCACATCGACCCCTCCCGCCAGCACCGCAACGGTGCCCCCGTTAGCGCCAAATTCCAGCGCCCCCTTGTGGGCGGCCGTATCGATGCCCCGGGCCAGACCGGACACTACCAGCAGGCCTTTGCCGCTCAGATCCCCAGCCAACCGCCGTGTATAACGAATGGCGGAGGCAGAGGCGTTGCGCGCGCCCACGATGGCCACTGCCGGGCGGGCCAGCCGCGCCACATCGCCCAGGACATAAATCAATGGTGGCGGATCCGGCAAGGCGGCCAAGCACGGCGGATAGGCGGCCTCGCAGCTGGCCAACGGCCGCGCCCCAACTGCCGCCGCCGCCGCCAGTTCAGCCTCAGCCGCCGCGACTGAACACAGTTTGATGGCCCTGCTGCGTCCGCCGCGCCGGGCCAATTCCGGCAACGCAGCCAGCGCCGCGCCCGCCGTGCCAAAGCGCGACATCAATTGTTGAAAGATGATCGGGCCAACATTCTCGCTCCTGATCAATCGCAGCCAGTCCAGCTGCGCGGTGGCAGTCAATTTCCCGTCCTTCGTCATGCCATTCGTCATGCGGTCCATCATCCGTTAAGCCTGCGCTCCGCAACCACTGCGGTCAAGTCATTTGGTGACAGCAACTTTACCAATCGTCCTTGATGTTGACCGGGTTCATGTTCGCCAGGCTGTTTCGCATAGTTTTTAGGCATATTTCCTATTTTGCCTGTTTTTTGCGCAAATACAGGACGGCATAAACAGCCAAATCTCCTTCAATAATTATCTTTTCCTTTTAATTCAAAGGCTTAGACAAAGGCACCCAAAATCGGCACGTTTCTTGGATAACAGTCAGTGACCGGGTTAGCGTTGCATCTCGAACGGCCGGAAAATTCTAAACAAGGAGTCGGATGGAATGAAGATGGTGATGGCAGTGATAAAGCCATTCAAATTGGACGAAGTGCGCGATGCCTTGACCGGGATCGGGGTTCAGGGCGTGACGGTGACGGAAGTTCGGGGTTTCGGGCGGCAAAAGGGTCATACGGAAATCTACCGCGGCGCAGAATATGAGGTGAATTATTTGCCCAAACTGAAACTGGAACTCGCGGTACCGGACGAATTGGCCGAACGGGTGCTCGAAACCATCGCCAACACAGCCAAGACCGGCCAAATCGGTGACGGCAAATTATTTGCCTGGGATCTGACCGCCGTAGTCCGCATCCGCACTGGCGAAAGCGGTTCCGATGCCATTTAACGTCAATCCAACCAGGAGAAATTCAATGTCCTATTTATCGCGGCGCCTGGGCGCCACCGCCGCCATTACTACCGTTGTCTTTGGCATGGCCGACCCGGCCCTGGCAGCGGACGCATTGAATTCAGGCGATACCGCCTGGATGCTGACCTCATCGCTGCTGGTCTTGCTGATGACCGTACCCGGCGTCGCGTTGTTCTATGGCGGCATGGTGCGCAAGAAAAATGTGCTGGCCACCATCATGCAAAGTTTTGCCGTCTGCTGCATGGCCACCATAATTTGGATGGTAATCGGCTATAGCCTGGCCTTTTCCGGTGAAGCTCCCTTTGTCGGTGATCTTGGCCAGTTATTCCTGGCCGGCATTGGCGTTGATTCCATGCGCGGCACCATCCCGGAATCCGTTTTCATGATGTTTCAAATGACTTTTGCCATTATTACCCCGGCCCTGATTACCGGGGCCGTGGCCGAACGGATCAAATTTTCCTCGTTAATGGTATTCCTGGCCCTGTGGCTAATACTTGTCTATGCCCCCATCTGCCATTGGGTCTGGGGCAGTGGCGGCTTTTTGGGCGGCGCCGGCGTGTTGGATTTTGCCGGCGGCACAGTGGTCCATATCAACAGCGGCGTCGCCGCCCTGGTACTGTGTCTGGTGCTGGGCAAGCGGGTCGGATATGGCCGTGAGAACTTATCGCCTCACAATCTGACGCTGACAATGATCGGCGCGACTTTGCTTTGGGTGGGCTGGTTTGGTTTCAACGCGGGATCGGAACTGGCGGCCAATGGTAAAGCCGGCATGGCCATGGCCGTGACCCAGATCGCCGCCGCCGCCGCCGCCCTGGCCTGGATGTGCGCGGAATGGATGACCCGCGGCAAGCCCAGTGTGCTGGGCATCGCCTCGGGCGCCGTGTCGGGGCTGGTTGCCATCACCCCGGCCGCGGGTTTCGTGTTGCCGGGCGGGGCGCTGGTCCTGGGTCTGGTCGCCGGCCTGGGCTGTTTCGTCGCCGTGACCTGGTTGAAGCACAAATTGCGCTATGACGACTCTCTCGACGTCTTTGGCGTCCATGGCATCGGCGGCATCATCGGCGCCGTTCTCACCGGCGTTTTCGCCGTCAAGGCGGTGGGCGGCACGCCGGGCCTGCTGGAAGGCAATGGCGCACAGGTTGGCCTGCAACTTTATGGCGTCGGTGTAACCATAGCCTATAGCGCTGTCGTTACCTTCATCCTGGCTAAACTGGTCGGCGCGGTCATGGGCCTGCGGGTCGAAGAAGACGAGGAGCGCGAGGGTCTGGATATCAGCCTACACGGCGAAAGTGTCGCCTGATCCAATCCGTCTTGAGCTTCGGTTATTGGAATAGTCTACGGAACGATGGGCCCTGGGACGCAAATCCCGGGGCCATTCTTTTGCCGTATCGATCGGCGCCGAACAGAACAAAAGGTGAAGAACGATTCGAAGCGGACCCATCTGTTGCCATCGCATGAGAAGTTAGCTACGCAAGCCCTTGTATATACACTAAAAGATGGCTACAGTATCTATTGCGTGTTTATTCTTTGTTCCTGATTCGCGAATCACTTGTAATTCAAATTGGCAGATGACAGAAAGCGGACGCACTGATCGTGATTTCCAAGACTCAATTCGCCACTCCGCAGATTGTAAATCCGCGGATGGCCGGCCTACCCGATTACCCGTTCGAGCGTTTGCGCCGCCTGCTCGATCCTTTGGCGCCGCCGGCCGCGCTGGATCCTATTGCCTTGAGCCTGGGGGAACCGCAACACCCTTATCCTGATTTTGTCGGCGAGATCCTGCATGCCAATCGTCACCTTTACGGTAAATATCCCCCCGTGGCCGGCACCCCGGAGTTCCGCCAGGCAGCAGCAGACTGGCTGGTACGGCGCTATGACCTGCCGCAAGGGATGATCGAGGCCGATCGTCATATCGTCCCCTGCGCGGGCACGCGGGAGGCCCTGTTTCGCACTGCATTCCTGGCTGTACCACCGGAAAAAGCCGGACGACAGCCGGTGGTGCTGATGCCCAATCCGTTCTATCAATGCTATGCCGGGGCGGCGATTGCGGCCGGCGCCGAACCGATTTTCGTATCCGCCCTGGCCGAGACCGGTTTTTTACCCGATTTCGCTGGCCTGGATGACTCAATTCTGGCCCGCACCGCCCTGGTGTATTTCTGTACCCCGGCCAATCCGCAAGGGGCAGTCGCGAGCCTGGATTATCTCAACAATCTGATCGCCCTATCACGGCAGTATAATTTTACCCTGGTAGTGGACGAATGTTATGCCGAAATCTATAACGGCGCACCGCCTCCTGGCGCCTTGCAGGCCTGCGCCGCCATTGGCGATCAAGACCTTTCCGGCCTTCTGGTCTTCCATTCCCTGTCAAAGCGATCCAATGTGGCCGGTCTACGCTCTGGTTTCGTGGCGGGCGATCCGGATTTGCTGAAGCTATTTCGCCGGCTCAGCGAATACGGCGGCAATCCATCGCCCCTGCCGGTCTATGCCGCGGCCACCGCCCTGTGGCGCGATGAAGATCATGTTGTCGCCAACCGGGCACTCTATGTGGAGAAATTCGACCTGGCGGAAAGAGTTTTGTCCAATCGTTTTGGCTTCTACAAACCCAAGGGCGGCTTTTTCCTATGGCTGGATGTGGGCGATGGCGAGGCCGCGACGGTCGAACTTTGGACCCGCGCCGCGATCACGGTGTTGCCGGGCGCCTATTTGACGGTGCCCGACAATACTGGCAACGGCAGTGACGACAGCCCAGGCAATCGCTACATCCGGGTTGCCATGGTGCACGACAAAGCGGTCATGGAAGACGCCCTGGCGCGGATCGCACAGACATTGTGATGATGTTTTAAGGAAAGACAGTCATGTCACAGCATGGTGGAACGCCACGTAAAATAGCCTTGCTGCCGCCGACGGCAATGATTTTCATGCGCCGGCGCATGGTGGAAAGCGCCGGTCTGGTTTTTTTCGCCCTGGCAACCGCCCTGGCCCTGGCATTGGCCAGCTATCAGCCCAGAGATGCCGCATTGAACGTCGCCGATGCCACCAAGCCGGGCAATTGGCTGGGCGTGCCCGGGGCCTATATGGCGGACCTTTTATTGCAGACCTTGGGCTTGGCCAGCATCGCCGTGGTTGGCATTATGGCCTGTTGGGCTTGGCGGATAGCCTCGCACCGTGGATTGCCGTGGTACGGCTTGCGTCTTAGCCTGGTGCTGCCCTGTCTATTCTTGCTGGCCGCGGTCGCGGCATCGGCGACGGCGCCGTCGGAATGGCCACAGGTGGCTGGTCTGGGCGGCTTTGCCGGGGACTGGCTGCTGCAAATCAGCGCCCGGCCCTTGACCCTGCTGGACCTGGCCCCACAATCACCTTTGTTCATAGGGACACTGGCGCTGACGGCCTCACTAATGCTTTTGTATCTGTTGGGCATTCACCTGGCGGAATGGCTGGCCCTGGCCCGGGCTGGTTTGGCTGGTTTGATCGGCACCATGGGCGTGGCCCGTTTAGCCGCCGCCGCCGCCGAACGCCTGGGCCGGCGGGCGGTTACCTATCCCCTGTTTCGCCGTGAACCCAGATTAATGGCCGAGGATCCAGCGGCGCCGGACGGGCCGGTATCGCTGCAGGCCGGTGAGGCCATGGCGCCAAGCCGGGTCAGGCAACCCATGGGAAAGGTAAAAAAGAGCCGCCGTGCCCGTAAAGAAGAACAACCCGCCCTGGCCCTGTCGGATGGCGAAGACTACCAACTGCCGGCCCTGCACCTTCTGGCCCAGCCGAAACGCGGCGAACGAGGCCACGCCATCAACGAAAGCGCCCTGGAACAAAACGCCCGCATGCTGGAAACCGTTTTGGATGATTATGGTGTGCACGGCCGCATCGTTCAGGTGCGTCCCGGCCCGGTGGTCACGTTGTACGAGTTGGAGCCGTCGCCGGGGACAAAGACCTCCCGCGTGGTTGGTCTGTCCGACGACATCGCCCGTTCCATGTCCGCCCGCAGTGTCCGCATTGCCGTGGTGCCGGGCCGCAACGCCATCGGCATCGAACTGCCGAACCAGGAGCGGGAGACGGTTTATCTGCGGGAATTGCTCTCGACCGTGGAATATGAAAAATCAAAACTGACCCTGCCCCTGGCCCTGGGCAAGGACATCAGCGGTGCACCCGTGCTGGTCGACCTGGCCAAGATGCCGCACCTGCTCATCGCCGGCACCACCGGATCGGGCAAATCCGTGGCCATCAACACGATGATACTGTCGCTGCTATATTGCCTGCCTCCCGAACGCTGCCGCATGATCATGATCGATCCGAAGATGCTCGAATTGAGTGTCTACGACGATATTCCCCATCTGTTGACACCCGTGGTGACCGACCCCGGCAAAGCCATCATGGCCCTGAAATGGGCCGTGCGCGAGATGGAGAATCGTTATCGCGCCATGGCCAATCTGGGTGTGCGAAACATCGATGGCTATAACCAACGTCTTGCCGAGGCCGCCGAACGGGGCGAGACCCTGAAACGTACCGTACAGACGGGCTATGATGCGGAGACCGGACAGCCGGTGTTCGAAGACCGGATACTTGATACCGAGGCCATGCCCTATCTGGTCATTATTGTTGACGAGATGGCCGATCTGATGATGGTTGCCGGCAAGGAAATCGATGCGGCGGTGCAACGTCTGGCGCAAATGGCCAGGGCGGCGGGTATTCACGTGATGATGGCGACGCAACGGCCATCGGTGGATGTCATCACAGGCACCATCAAGGCGAATTTCCCGACCCGGGTCAGCTTTCAAGTTACCGCCAAGGTCGACAGCCGGACCATACTGGGGGAACAGGGAGCCGAACAGTTGTTGGGCATGGGCGATATGTTGTACATGGCCGGCGGCGGCCGGATCAGCCGCGTCCACGGCCCCTTCGTCGGCGACGAAGAGGTCGAGGCGGTGGTCAGCCATTTGAAGAAACAGGGTCGCCCCGAATATCTGGATGCGGTCACCGAAGAAGCCGAACCAAACGCGGAAATTGGCCTGGAACCGTTGGATGTTGGTTCCGGCAATGCCCTGTACGATCAAGCCGTCGATGTCGTCGCCCGGCACCGCAAAGCCTCGACTTCGTTTTTGCAGCGGCAATTGAAAATCGGCTATAACCGGGCGGCTGACCTGATCGACCGGATGGAAATAGAAGGGGTTATCGGCCGCGCCAACCATGTGGGCAAGCGCGAAGTATTGGTGCGCGATCCTGACGGGGACAATTAACTTGGCTGATAAGTCTCCGCTGCAAGCTCTTTTGCCTACGCCACATCGTTCTATCCACCGCCGTGATATTCTGATTGGCGCGCTGTCCCTGGCCGCCATGTCCACTGCCCTGGCACTGCCCCTTGGCACAGCCCAAAGTGCTAATGGCCCCATAAAAGGGGATGCGAACAGCAAACCTCCCGTGGCCGTTATCGACCGGGTTGAAATCTATTTGAACAGCGTTGAAACCCTTTCAGCCCGGTTTTTACAGGTAGATTCCGCCGGCAACGTGACCCACGGCCAGCTCTATCTGCGTCGGCCTGGGCGGTTGCGCTTTGAGTATGACGCACCCTCACCCCTGTTGCTGGTAGCCGACGGCGTTTGGTTGATCTTGCATGACAAGGAATTGAATCAGGTCGACCGCTACCCCCTGTATGAAACACCCCTGGGCGTGCTGGTCGACGATCCGGTCAACCTGCGGGAAAAGGTAAAAGTGGTGGATGTAGAGGAAAGTCCCGGCATCCTGCGCCTGAAGTTGATCGATCGGGAATTGCCCGATGAAGGCTGGATTGGCATTACGTTCACCGAACCACCAATGTTGCTGCGGCAATGGAAAATCAAGGATGCCCAGGGCGGCGTCACGGCACTGTCTTTGACCAATATTCGCATGAACCAAAAATTGGACCCGGAACTGTTCGTCTTCACCGACCCGGTGCCGTTTCGGGATTGAGCGCGGTACCCCGCTGACACGGGAAAAGTCTCTAGATTCTATCTGTAACGGCTATTTCAATTGCAATTGCATCGGTTTTCAGATGCAGTTGGCGCATATTCGACAATTGCTGAGAGACAGGTTCGATGCCGCAGGTTCAAATCCTATCCGAAGACGAAATCGGCAAGCTGAGTTTGGCGACTCTTGATGTCAGCGATCCGGCTATATATCAAAGCGACAGTTGGCGCGGCTATTTCCAACGCCTTCGCCGGGAGGACCCGGTGCACTACTGCCCCGATAGTCCCTATGGCCCCTATTGGTCGATCACCAGATACGACGACATCATGAAGGTAGAACTGGACCACGCGGCCTATTCGTCCGCCGCGCATCTTGGCGGCATTACTATCCGGGACAACCCCAATGGCAAGGAAATGGCCAGCTTTATCAGCATGGATCCACCTACCCATACGAGCCACAGAAAGGCCGTCGCACCCATCGCGACGCCGAACAATCTACGCAACCTCGAGGCCACCATCCGTGCACGTACGGAACAGGTCCTGGATTCCCTGCCCCGGAACGAAACCTTCGATTGGGTGGATAGGGTTTCCGTCGAATTGACCACCATGATGTTGGCGACCTTGTTCGATTTTCCCTGGGAAGACCGGCGCCTGCTGACCTATTGGTCGGATGTGTCCGTAACGGACGTCAAGGCGCCGAACGCCTTGGTCCGCTCGGATGAAGAGCGCCTGGAAGTGCAGCGGGAAATGGGACGATACTTTGCCAAATTGTGGGAGGAACGGATTAAGGGCGAACCCGGCTTCGATCTGATTTCGATGATGGCCCATGACGAAGCCACAAAAAATATGAGCCCGGGCGATCTCATCGCCACGTTTGTACTGCTCATCGTTGGCGGCAATGACACGACGCGCAACGCCATGACCGGCGGACTGATGGCGCTATGCGACAATCCAGATCAGTTTGCGGCCCTGCGGGCGGATCATGGCCTGATCAAATCCCTGGTGCCGGAGATCATCCGCTATCAATCGTCAATCATCCATATGCGCCGCACCGCGCTCAAGGATACTGAAATTGGCGGCAAGGCAATCGCCAAAGGCGCGCGGGTGGTGATGTGGTATGTCTCGGGTAACTGGGATGAAGAGGCCATCGACGCTCCGGAGGAATTCAACATCCAAAGGGCGAAGCCACGCCGCCATTTGGCGTTTGGTGCCGGCATACACCGTTGCGTCGGCGACCGCCTGGCGGAACAGCAGCTGCAAATCCTTTGGGAAGAGATCTTGAAGCGCGATCTGCGGTTCGAGATCATGGGCCCGCCGGAACGGCTTTATTCCAACTTTATTCGCGGCATTAAGAGCCTACCGGTACGTATCGGGTAGCGCAAATTTCGATTAATCAGAGTCGTTGTCGCGACTTAAGTAATTGGTTCAATTGCTCTATTCTTAAGAGTCCGGGCATGTTTCGAAGAAACATGCTCTAGGTTCGTTGTGCAGGTCCGCGGGCTGCCAAAATGGTGCATCTGGCATGGCCATGATGTAATAACTGTTCACATGAGAAAAACGAAACGCGACGGAGACCAGCGCGGCGGCGGACGTGGCTATCACCATGGCAACTTGAGCGAAGCCCTGGTCCAGGCAGCGCTTGATCTCATTGCCAAATACGGCCCCGCCGGCTTCTCGTTCGCCGAGGTTACCCGTGCCGTCGGCGTTTCGCCCGCGGCCCCCTATCGCCATTTCCGCGACCGTGATGCCCTGATGGCGGACATCGCCCGGCGCGGCTTCGACCGCTTCGCGATAGCTCTGTCCCAAGCCTGGCAAAACGGTCAGCCCGATCCGCTGACCGCACTCAAGGCCGTGGGACAGGCTTATTTGGCTTTTGCCAGGGACGAGCCCGCCTATTTCGCGGCAATGTTCGAGGCGCGAACGCCGACTGGTTCAAGCCGAGAGCTGGTCCAGGCAACCGAACGGGCCTTTGATGTCCTGCGCCAGGCCTGCGAGGCCCTCATTGCCGAATTACCCAACGGCAAACGACCACCCGTGTTGATGATGAGCCTACATGTCTGGGCCATGGCACACGGCATCGCCGCCCTCTTCGGGCGGGGCGACGGGGCTCGGCGCAATGTTCCCATGACTCCCGAGGATCTGCTGGAAGCCAACATGTTGATTTATCTCGATGGTCTTGGTCTTGGTGAGCTGAAAACCTGACCAGCCGCAGGTGGCGTCCGCCAATTTTTCGTCGCGGGACCCTTGACGTGATAGCTGCATATCACCATTTCTGTTAATGTAAATAACGTTTACATGAGGATCCGATGGAACTGACAAGAAAATTGGACGCGCACGGCAAAGGGGCATGGATCACTGTCATGGTCCTTAGCTTTATTATCTTCTGGCCGGCCGGACTGGCAGTCCTGGCCTATCTGATATGGAGTGGACGGATGAGCTGTTGGAAACATGGCGGACCCGGCCGCTGGCACAATCGCCGGCGCCAGCGCGCAGGGCACCAAGATCACGAAGCGGGAGGCTATGAAAGCGCATCAAGCGGCAATCATGCCTTTGACGCATATCGCGAGGAAACCCTGAAGCGGCTGGAAGACGAACAGCACGAATTCCAGGCATTCCTGGAACGTCTGCGCCATGCCAAGGACAAGGCTGAATTTGACCAGTTCATGGATGACCGCAAGGGCCATCCGCAGACGCCGCCGGTCGCCAAGAGCGGGGGAGCGCAACCCAGCGCATAAACCTCCAACCTGGAACATATCCGGGGGCACACAGCATTATGTGCCCCCAAACTGTTTCGCCCTTCACCTGATAACGCGAAAAACCAGAGCACATTCGATCCGAAAGCACTCAAATTCCTCAGAATAGAGAAATTCAACCAATTACTTAACTCGCGTTCGCAACGCCAATTCATTGAAAATTGCGCTATAGACCCGCGACGGGGGGAACCGTTCCTGGGCGCGGGTCAATCGGCAGTTGTTGAGCCAAACCGCTCTCTGCCTCATAAAATGCACCGGCGGCCAGCAAAGCGGCTTCGCCGCGCGGCCTGCCGACCAATTGCAGACCGACCGGGCGGCCGTATTGATCGAAACCACAGGGCAGCGACAGCGCGGGCGAGGCGGAAAGGGTCACTGCCGCCGTCAACAATGAAGCGGCCAAATAATGCGTCAATTTGATACCGTCAATAGCCACGGGATGGCGCAGGTCGACATCAAAGGCCGGCGTATTGGCGCCCGGCGTGACGATAAGGTCGAATTGTCTGAACAGGTCTACGAAGCAGGCATACAGCGCCGCGCGGCGGCGTTCGGCCCCGGCCAGCGCGGCGGCCGATTGCGCCAACCCCAGTTCCGTATTCCAGATGATGTCCGGCTTAATCAGGTCCCGGTGTCTTTGCAGCTGCAATTCCCGGTCGATGACGAATTGCTGGGACCGCAAGGCAAGGAATGTGTCTTCCAGGTCCTCCACATCAATGCTGATCTCTTCCACCTCGGCGCCCATGCCTTCGAAATGCTTCATAGCCAGACGGCAGATATCTCTGGTTTCGCGGTCAACGGGCGAACCGCCAATGGTCGCCGCAAAGGCGACCCGGCGCGGTGGCGGGGTGGCCGCCACCGCCGCGCCAAAGGAAACGACAGGCGCGTCGAAGGTCATGGGATCCAGGGGACAAAGCCCCGCCATGGCGTCCAGAAACAAGGCGACGTCGGGCACATTGCGCGCCATTGGGCCCTGAACCGACAATGGTGAAAACAGCGTATTGACCGTGCCCCTGGTCACCCGTCCCGGCGATGGACGCAGCCCGACCACGGAACAATAAGTGGCGGGCCGCCGCAGGCTGCCGCCGTGGTCGCTGCCATGGGCCAGCCATACTTCCCCCGACGCCACGGCCGCCGCCCCACCGCCCGTGGAGCCCGCAGGCGTGAGCGCGGTGTTCCAGGGATTCCGGGTTTTTCCGAACACCTCGTTGAAGGTTGAACCACCGGCGCCAAATTCCGGGGTATTCGATTTGGCCACGACGATACCGCCCATTCGTTCGATCCGATGCACCAGGGCATGGGATGTGTCGGGCACATGGTCGGCAAAGATCGGCGAACCATAGGTTGTCCGCACGCCGGCAACATCCGCCAGATCCTTGATCGCCACTGGCAGGCCGGCCAGCCAGCCTGGTTCGTTCTTCGCCTCGCAACCCTCCCCCGCCATCAGGCGCCTGGCGTGCGCCCTGGCGCGATCCAGACACAAAGTCGGCAGGGCGTTGATATGCGGTTCCACCGCCGCAATCCGCGCTTCGGCGGCATCAATCAGTTCCAGCGGGGAAATGTCACCGCCCCGCAAACCCCGGACCGCCTCGCAAGCCGTCAACTGTATGAGTTCGTCCGCCATGATGCTAACCTCCCCACTGCTCCAGATATTTCTCAGGTTATACCAAAGCCGGCCACGGAGCCCGATGATCCGTGCTATTGCTGGGAAATTAAAAGCGAGTTGGAGGATATGGTTATGGAATTCGATCTGATGGCCAGGGCATCGACCTGGGCCGATGCCGCCGATCTGGCGCGGCGCCTGGAAGGCGCGGGTTTTTCCGGCATGCTGGTGACCGAGGCCAGCCAGGTGCCGTGGATGATGATCGCGGCGGCGGCAATGGCGGCGCCCGCACTGAAATTCAGCACTGGCATCGCGGTGGCTTTTCCGCGCAGCCCGATGATGTCGGCGCAGATCGCCTGGGAGTTGGCGCGCAATACCAAGGGGCGCTTTCGCCTCGGGCTGGGCAGCCAGGTCAAGGCTCACGTCACCCGCCGCTATGCCGCGACCTTCGACCGGCCGGCACCGCAGATGAAGGACTATCTGGGCGCGGTCAGGGCCTGCCTGCGGGCCTTCCGCCAGGACGGCCCGCTACGACACGACGGCCCCTACTATCAGTTGAGTCTGCTACCCGAGCAATGGACGCCGGCGCGGCACGAGTATGAAGATATCAAGCTCGATATCTCCGCCGTCGGCCCCTACATGACCAAGGTGGCCGGCGAACTGGCCGACGGCGTGCATGTCCATCCCATGCATTCCATGCCCTATATCCAGAACCGGTTGTTGCCGGACCTGGCAACAGGGGCGGCAAAGGCCGGACGGGACCCCGCCTCTATTGATCTGATCATCCCCGTCTTCGCCATTCCCGGTGACAACGCGGAGGAGAGGGCCGCCGGCGTACTGCGCGCCAAGACCCAGATCGGCTTTTACGGCGCGACGCCGAATTATGCCTTCCAGTTCGACGATCTGGGCTACGAGGGCATGCGCGATAAATTGCGCGTCCACCTGAAAAGCGGCGACACCGACGCCCTGGTTGCCCTGATCAGCGACGAGATGATGGATCATTTCGGCCTGGTTTGCGCCTGGGACGATCTGGCGGACAAATTGATCGCCCGCTACCAGGGCACCGCGGCCCGCGTGGTGATGTACTGGGCCGAGGAATCCATTCGCCGGAACCCCGACAACCTGGGCAAATGGAGCGAAATCGCCCGCGCCGTCCGCGCCGCCTAGAGCAATTGAAAACTGCGCCAGGAAACGCTTGGATTTTAGCCGTCCCAGACTTCCGTGGGCAGGGGCAGGCCTGCCAGTTCGCGTTCGGTGACGGGGCCGTCCGGGGTAATCGCCATGCCGTCCAGAATGAATAGCATCTGCCGCACATGCTGGGCCGTGTGCCAGGCGGTCCGTTCCAGGATATCGTGCAGGGATTGCGGTCCGTAATAGGTGCTCACGGGGGCCTCAAAATCCACGCCTTGCCCTGCCGCCGCCCACCAGGCCAGCAGGTCCTGGCGGGTATTTTCGCCGTCATGGGCAATATCGGCGAAGCTGACCAGGTCATCTGGCGCCGGCAGGCCCAGAAACTCGTGTGTCAATTCACCGCCCCCGGCGACCACCAGAAAGCCGCGCGTGATCTGAAAGATATGGTAGGTCAACATGCGATAGCTGCGCGGCCGGCCCGGCAGTTCCGCCAACATCTGGCTGTCCGGCAATTGGTGCAGATAGCGCTGCGCGGCGGCCAGGATCCAGTCCAACCGCTGTACCAATTCGCCCGGAGGCAGAATACTGACACCCTCTTCATCCAGGCCAAGAAAAGCCCCCACTTCGCGCAGGGATTGCCCGATGACATAACGTTCGCCTTTGGCCACCACGGGCACGGTGCGCACGCCAAGTTGATATAGCGCCGCCAGACCATCCGGGTCGGCGGCGATATTGATCGATTTGAAGTCAACCGCACGGGCCGACAAATGCTCCTTCAGGCGGAGACAGCTGCTTCACCCAGGCTGCCAGAAAACCCTGATCGCTTCGCTCATGCTTACCTCTTGTGTCCCATGCGTTTGAATGTACGTTCCCGTTTTTCAAGCCACCAGCCATATTGCGCCGGCCACATATCGAAGTTTGGATCGATCCCCAGATCCCGCGCCGCTTGCACGGCCCAGAAGGGATTGTACATGAATTCGCGGCCCACGGCGATCAGATCCGCCTCACCCGCCTGCAGGATGGCTTCGGCCTGGGCACCGTCGAGGATCAGGCCCACCGCCATGCTCATGATCCCCGCCTCGGCCCTGACAGCAGAGGCATAGGGCACCTGAAAGCCCAAACCCCGGGGGATCAGGTTCACCGTGGCCGAAGCCGCATTGCCGCCCGAAGAACAGTCGATGCAGTCAACGCCCAGGGCTTTCAGTTCCTTGGCCAGGGCAATGGAATCCGCCAACTGCCAACCATCTTCCGAGCCATCCACCGACGAGATCCGAAAAAACAGGGGCTTGTTCCCGGGCCACCGGCCGCGCACTTCACGGGTTACTTCCAGGGCCAGGCGCATACGTCCCGCCAGATCGCCGCCGTAGCCATCGTTGCGTTTGTTCGACAGCGGCGAGAGGAAGGATTGGATTAAATAGCCATGGGCACCATGAATTTCCAATGCCTCGAAACCCGACGCATGCGCTCTGGCCGCCGCCAGACCAAAGGCCGTGACAATGCCGCCGATCTCGTCTTCGGCCAGTTGCCTTGGCACCAGCCAGCCTTCGTCCGCCGGGATAGCAGACGGCCCGACTACCTCCCAGGGCAGGTCGCCCCGGGCACTATCCTCATCATTCAAGGCGCTCAGGCCATTCCAGGGCCGTTGGGTCGATGCCTTGCGCCCGGCATGGGCAATCTGAAGACCCGGCACGGCGCCATGGTGTTTCATGATCTTGACCAGGGGCTTCATGGCCTCCCCCTGTTCATCGGTCCAGATGCCCAGACAGCCATGGGTGATACGGCCGCGCTTTTCCACTCCGGAGGCCTCGACAAAGATTATGCCCGCGCCGCCACGGGCATAGCTGCCGCAATGCACCAGATGCCAATCGTTGGGAATGCCGTCCCGAGCCGAATATTGGCAGAGCGGCGGCACCACGATACGGTTGCGCGCGGTTACTGATTTGATGGCAATGGGCTGAAACAGCAATGGCGGTTTCGCCTGCTGCCCCGCCTCCCCGGCGGCGTTGTTCATGGGTTCGCTCCTGCTTAAAGTTTTTCCGCGATCCATTGCCGCACCAGGGCGGCAATCTGGTCACTGTTATTATCCAACATGGGTGCATGGGTATTGCCATGTATGCCCCGCTCTGGCAATTCCAGATAGGTTGCATCAACGCCCGCGCCGCGCAGCGCGGCCACCTGTTGGCGGGCCTTGGCCGCCGGAGCACGCCAAAACGGAGTGTCCAGATTATCCGCCATCAGAAACAGTAGACGGTTGTCGGACAACACCCTCAAATCCGGCGGCTCGGGATAGCCCGACGGCTCTATCAATATGGACAGCGGGGCTAGATCGGGCCGCGCGAACAAAGCCGATTGGACCAGATGCCCCCCTTCGCTATGCGCAATCAGAATGCAAGGGCCAATGGTTTCCATCGCCGCCCCCAGGGCCGCGACCTGGGCTGCGCCGTTGCAGAACCAGCGCGGCACGAAGCTGGCCACCAGGGCATCCAGGTACGCGGGATCAAAGCGACAGTTGGGAAACGTCTCGCGGGCGGCAAATCCGTCCGCCATACCAATGCGAAACAACCACCAAGCTTCCTGGGCCGGACGGGTTAATGCCGCGCCGCTCCAAACATCAGGCAAGGTGCACCAGCCGGCCCGCCCGCGCTCTACATTATCAATCACATAACAGGTAAAGCCCGCTTGCAGGAAACGCCACAGCCAACCGGGCCGCCCATCGGGGGTCCGCTCCCACTGTGCCCCGGTCAGGCCGCCGCCATGTTGGAACAAGATTGGCAGTTCGCAGACCGGATCGGTGGGGATGAAATATTGCAGATAGGCCTGCTCGATTATGTAGTCGCCGTTTGGATCATAAGGGTGGTCCGGAATTTCCGGCGTGACATACAAGCTTTGCACCGGCTGGCCACAGACGGTGACCTTGCGCCCGCCCACGTGAAAGCCGCCCATGTCCTGCAAACTGACCGCGCCACCATTTTTCATAGCACCGAATATAGCCGGCAAATGCCGGGGATGCATTGCTCAGAACCCCGTCTATGGTCATACTGTGGTCATTTCGTGATCCAAACGATCGTACTAGGCAGCAGCAGGAAAAAAGGGGAGCAGGCCATGCCGTTGGAATATATTGATCACTATAACGTCGTCACCCTCGATGCAGCGGCCTCGGCCAAGTTTTATGTCGACGTATTAGGCCTTCGGATCGGCGACCGGCCACCCTTTAAGTTTCCCGGCGCCTGGGTCTATTGCAACGACAAGCCGGTGCTGCATTTGATCGAGCGGGCGGAAGTTCCCGAAGGTACGGGCCGGGTCGACCACGTGTCCTTTCGCTGTACCGGCTATGGCGATATGAAACGGCGCCTGGAGGATGCGGGCGTGGACTATGAAGAACGGATCGTGCCGAAATTTAATTTGACCCAGTTGTTCCTGCAAAGTCCCGATGGCCTGAAGCTTGAATTGACCTTTTCGGAAGAATCCGTCGCCGCCGGCTGAGCCTGCCGAAACGCTGCCCCGGACGGTTTTGATATTCATCGCGCCGCTCCGACAAGGCGGCACCGGATATTCGATAGGGCGTTGACCGACCAACCAGTTCCCACCAGAACAGGCACCCCACCATGACGAATGAGACCCTCCGCATCTACGATACATCGTTGCGCGACGGGTTGCGCAACTCCGGCATTATGATCGAGCTGGACGACAAGGTACGGTTCATCCGGCAACTCGAACGCCTGGGCGTCAGTGATATCGAGGTCGGCTACGGCGGCCCCAGTCAAGTCGAAACCATGAGGCGCCTGGCTGGGGTTGTGACGGAACCCGTGCTCTATGGTCTAAGCCGGGTGAACCGGCGGGATGTCGACCGAGTTCTTGACGCACTTGACGGGGCCCGCCATCCGGGCATCAATATATTCTCCCCGACCTCCAAGGAATTTCTCGGTTACGCGGACAAGACACCGGCACAAGCGCTGGAGGCATCGGTCAGCGCCGTCACCCATGCGAAACGCCGGGTGAATCATGTGGTGTTCTCGGCCCAGGACGCGCCCGGGGCCGATCTAGACTATTTGGACGAATTGCTGGGCGCGGTGATCGAGGCGGGCGCGACCACTATTTCGGTGGCTGATACCAAAAGCCAGGCCCTGCCCAGCGAATTCGGCGGATTGTGCCGTCGCTTGCGCAACGTGGCGCCGGATGGGCGGGCGCCGATCTTTAGCGTCCATTGCCATGACGGCCTGGGCCTCGCGGTGGCAAACTGCGCCGCCGCCATCGGGAATGGCGCCCGGCAGGTGGAATGCACGGTCAGCGGAATTGGTGAAAGCGGCAGCAACACCAGCCTGCAGGCGATCGCCCGGTTGTTACAACGGCGCGCGGACGCTTTTCCCAACCTACGGTGCGGGCTGGATATGGCTGCGTTAGAGGCGACGGCGCAGCTATTGGTGGATATCACCCATGCGACCGACGACGCCAGTTCCGACGTCGTCGAACTGCTTCGCCGACGGCGTGGCGGAAACGACTGAGAATGCCTACGATTTCAAAAGCACCTCATTTGCCGGTCGGGAACACCGTGACCGCCATGCCGGATGGGCGGCGGCCGGGGAGCGAGACCTTTAGCGGTACATCCGTCGTGATCGAACCAATTGACCCGGCGCGCCATGGTAGCGATTTATACGCAGCCGCCTGTGGCCCTGACGGTGACCCCTCGGGCAACATGTGGACCTACATGAGCTTCGGCCCGTTCGATGGTTTGGCGGCTTTTCGCAACTGGCTCGCGCCACAGACGGAAAGCGAGGACCCTTTGGTCTTTGCAATTATAGACAGGGCCAGCGGCACGGCGCGCGGCATGGCCAGTTATCTGCGAATTGTCCCCCAGTGGGCCAGTTGCGAGGTCGGTTCGATCTGGTATGCGCCGTCACTGGTGCGCAGTCGCGCGGCGACCGAAGCGATGTATTTGATGGCCCACCATGTTTTTGACGATGTGGGCTATCGTCGCTATGAATGGAAATGCGATACCCTCAACGCCGCCTCGCGCCGCGCCGCCCTGCGCCTCGGGTTCCGCTACGAGGGCGAATTTCGCCAGCATATGATTTACAAAGGCCGCAATCGCGACACTGCATGGTTCGCCATGACTGACCAGGACTGGCGTTCGGTGAAAGCTGCTTTCGAGACTTGGCTGGCGGACGGGAATTTCGATGCCGGGGGGCGACAACGGCGGGGCCTGGCGGAGATTCGGGCCGAGCATGAAGGGAAAGGCCGGTCTGGATGACGAAGCGCTGGATCGCTAAACTTCCGGATCCGCGAAATTCATCAATCTGCGGTATCAAGAATTTGCCAAGACGCGAACCTTCGCCATGGTGGTGCCAACGGACCCTGCTCGGCGCAAACCAAATATTTATTCCATGAGTAGATCATTGTTTTCAACGGTTATGGTAGATATACAGTGAACCGCTTGAAGAAACGTATTTCCGGGAGACGTGGAAATGAAGCTCTATGTTCGCAAAACCCTGGTGTTCGCCGCAATCGTCGCATTGACTTTGCAGCCGGTCCTGGCGCAGGCCCAGGTTGCCGTTGGTAACGCCAACAAGATCGTCTCCGGCGTGCGCGGGGTATGGCAATCCAATACCCGAACCCTGAACCTCAAGGATGAGGTTTTCAGCAACGAGCAGGTGAACACTGACGCCGACAGCGCCGCGCGCTTTATTTTCCGCGATGATACTTTGCTGTCCATCGGCGCCAGTTCATCGGTGACCCTGGACAAGTTCGTCTTCGACAACGACGCCAGCAAATCCCAGGTTGCCCTATCCATGAGCAAGGGCGTAATGCGGTTCGTCTCGGGCAATTTGCCGAAGAACCTATATTCCATTCGCACGCCGGCGGCCTTGATCGGCATCAGAGGCACCATCCTGGTGATCACGGTTGCCCTGAATGGCGTGACCAGCGTTTCGGTTATCGAAGGCGCGGCGACGGTTACCGCGTTGGGCACCACAACAACGGTGAACGCCGGGTTCTCGACCTCCGTGACACCGGGCGCGCCGCCCGCGCCCCCGACCGGCACCCCGCCAACGCCGCCACAAGTCCAGGCCATGCAAACCGCTCTGGGCCCAGACCCCGGCATCGCGACCGGCGGGCAAGCCGCCACCGGACTTGGCGGCCTGTCTACAGGGGCGCTGGTGGGCGCGGCGGCCTTGGCCGCGGTCCTGGCCGTAGCCATCTCGGCGGCCTCGTCCGACAACGACTCCGCCGTCGGCACGACGAATGCATCATCCAGCACTTCTACCGCTACCAGCCAGTAAGGGCGTGAATGCACGACAATTCCGGCGCCCCTTGTGGGCGCCGGATTTTGCTTAAGACAGGACCGTACGTGACCGGCGCTGTCCGGGGGCCGGACGCCATATGCCTGCCTCGAAAATAGTCGAGAGAAATTCTCGATTTATTGGAATCGATAACCCGAATGAAGCAGTTGGTTCAATTGCTCTATTCTGAAGATCCTGTGTACATTCGGATCAAATGCATGCTAGGCGATGCGATCGCCTTTCTTGATCGGCGCCGTGCGGTTATCCACGCCCGGCAGCATCTTTGTCGGGTCGCGGGTGACAACAACATCAATGACCGTCGGGCGGTCGCGTTCGCCCATGCCTGTCCGGATGGCGCCAGCCAGATCGTCGGGGTCTTCGACGCGGATGCCCTGACAGCCGAAATTTTCGGCCAGGTTGGCATAATTCATCTCGTTCAGATCCGAGGATTGAAAGCGGCCGCCGAACTGCGCCTGCTGCAGGGCCTTGACATAACCGGAAGCGGCGTTGTTGACGATCAGGATGGTAAGGCCGCTTTTTAGCCGCCCCGCCGTTTCCAGTTCGCCGATCACCATATTGAAACCGCCATCCCCGGTCACGCCGACGACGGGGCGATCGCCGGCAGCCAGTTGCGCGCCCATGCTGCCCGGCAGGCCATAACCAATCGAGGCAAAGCCGCGATTGGCGATATAGTGACGGCCCGCCGCCTTGGTTTCGCACAGCAGTCCCGTCCAATGGGCGGCGAAGCCGCCGTCGGCGACCAGGATGCCGTCCTCGGGTAGGGTATTGTTCAACTCGTGGCACATGCGCGCCATGTTGACGGGCCTCTCGCCCGAGGTGAGGCGATTCTGGACCTCCATGCGCCAGGTCGTCATGCGCTGGATGATCTCGGCCGCGTATTCACCCCGCGCCGTGTGCTGTCGGGCCGCGCTATCGGACATCTCCGCGGCCAGATCCTCGATCCCGGCCCTGGCATCGCCCCAAAGAGGGATATCGGCAGGCACGCAGCGGCCAATCTCCTCGGCCTGAATTTCCAGGTGGATGAGGGGGATGTGGCGGGGCGGCAAGGTATAGCGCTTGGTCGCGATCTCGCCCATCTTGCAACCCACCACCAGGATGCAATCGGAACTCTCCATGACATCGTTGGCGATACGGCTATAGCGGCCGAACAGGCCCAGGGCCAGTGCATGGGTGCAGGGAATGGCGCCCTTGCCGCTCAAGGTATGGGCGACAGGAACATTGAAGCGTTCAGCGAATGCCGTCAGGACGGCCTGCGCACCCGAAAGATGGGCGCCGCCACCAACCAGAATGATGGGCCGTTTCGCGCCGGCCAACAGGGCGGCGGCGCGGGCCAGGTCATCCCGGGCCGGGCGGCTGCGGTAGGCCGGCATGTTGATGGCGGAAAGATCGGCGTGCAGTTCATCTTCCGGGAAATCGTATTCACCGTGGGCGATATCCTCGGGCACGTCCAGCAACACCGGACCGGGCCGTCCAGAGGTCGCCACGCCATAGGCCCGGCGCACCAGTTCGGGCAGACGCTGGATGGCTTCGACGCGAATGACTTCCTTTACGGCCGGGGCCAGGATCGCCAATTGCCTGGCTTCCTGGGTCATGTTCTTCCAGGAATAGTCGCGGTTGGTGTCACCGGTGATGGCGATCAAGGGCACGCCGGCGTTCAGGCTTTCCACCAGCCCCGTGGTCAAATTGGTCGCGCCGGGCCCCAGGGTCGCGTCACAGACACCCGGCCGGCCCGACACGCGGGCAAAGGCATCTGCCGCGAAGGCGCCGCAGCGTTCGTCATTAATGAGGGTATGGCTTAAGCCGACCTCGCCAACCGCATCATAAAAGGGCAGCAGCTGGAACCCGCCCATGCCAAACATGGGAGCCGCGTCGTGCAGCTTCAACATCTCAGCCAGGGCACGGCCACCGGACATGGTGCGGGGTGGCTGGTTACTCAACTTTTGTTCGGACATGCTCTAACCTTCTCCCCAACGGGCTTTACTGGCGAAAACTTTCAGGCGATCGCCAACGCCCACACCCAGGGCCGCGGCGGTCTTGTTCAGATGTGAAATTAGGCCGCCCTGCCACATGGAGCGGGCATCACCGATGCGCGCCGTCCAGCAATCAACGGTAACGGCGGCAATGTGGCGCTGGTCCAGGGCCGGCAGCCGGCTGATCCCGATATCATCGCAGCCCACACCGGCATCGTTGAAAGCGCAGGCAAGGACGTCGTATTTGATGGCGGATGCCGCCTCGCCGCCCAACAAAG
This sequence comes from Pseudomonadota bacterium, assembly GCA_027623205.1. Classification (GTDB taxonomy): domain Bacteria; phylum Pseudomonadota; class Alphaproteobacteria. The sequence continues at coordinate 61,857 of JAQBYC010000006.1, forward strand.
CGCCGTGGGAACCGGTCAGGACCACCTGGCCCGCATCCTCGGGGCGCAACAGCGAAGCCGAATCAATGCCCCAGATGGCCGGCGTCTCGCCTTCCCTCGAGAACCGAAAGCGCGCCTCTTCATAGACCGGCGCCTCGCCCGTCGGCGCGGGCGCCGCGCGCATGGCTTCGGCACAGGCCGCCGCGCTTTGCCCCACGGCACAGCCCAGAGCGGCCGCAGCCTGATTGACACGGCTGATCACGCCACGCGCCGCCATGTCATCGCCATCGCCAATGCGGGCGCTCTCATGGGACACCGTCGCCCCGGGCCGGCCCAGCTTGTCCAGATAGATCAGTGATGAGTAGCCGGCGCCATCCAGGCCCCCGCCAGCATCGTTCAGGATGACCGCGCGGACCCCCGCCTTGGCCGCAAGATAGCCCGCGTATACGCCACCGTGGCTGCCACCGATCAGCACCTGTCCCGCATGTTCCGGCCCCAACTTGGTGACCGACGCCGCGGTAACGATTTGAATGTCCATAGGCTGTCCTTCTACAGAAGCAAAAAACCCGATACAAGTGCGCCGAAACTATTTGCTGGAGGATTATCGTGCCAAACAACGACGCTCATCCCAAACATAATATCGACCGGGACCGCCTAGTCGAACTATATCGCACCATGCGCCGCATCCGCGCGTTCGAGGAAGCGGCTGAAAAAGCATCCCTAAGCGGTCGGGTCGGCGGCGCGGTACATCTTTCGATCGGCCAGGAGGCGATTGCCGCCGGCGTCTGTGCCAATCTGCGCCGGTCGGATCAGATCACCACGACGCATCGCGGCCATGGCCATTGCATCGCCAAAGGCACGGACCCGGGCGCCATGATGCTGGAATTGTTCGGCAAGCAGGGCGGCACCTGCGGCGGCAAGGGCGGCTCCATGCATATCGCGGATTTCCAAGCCGGCATGCTGGGCGCCAATGGCGTTGTCGCGGCCGGTATTCCCATCGCGGTAGGCGCGGCCCACGGCGCCAAGCTGCTGGGCGAAGACCGGGTCGTGGTCTGTTTTTTTGGCGATGGCGCGATAAACCGCGGTCCCTTCATGGAAGGCTTGAACTGGGCCTCGGTCTTCCACCTGCCGGTGCTGTTTGTTTGCGAACAGAACGGATTTGCCTCAACCACCCATTCGGATGCGGTCACCGCAGGCCCTGGCGCCAATGCCCGGGCTGAGAGCCTCGGCCTCGAGGCGTTCGAAGTTGATGGCAATGACGTCGCCGCCGTGGACGGTCTGGTCGGCGATCTGATCCCAAGGATCCGTGGCGGTGCCGGGCCGAAGTTCCTGAGCGCCCAGACCTACCGTTTAAAGGGTCATACCTCTGTCGACCCCGGGCACTACCGGGATCAGGATTATGCGGCGGCGCAGTGGGAAAAGGACCCGCTGCTGCGCACGGCCGCAGATTTGCGCCGCCTAGGCGTGTCCGAAGCACAGCTGGCGTTGATCGACAAAGGGGCTGACGCAGAAATGAAAGTTGTGACGGACGCGGCCGAGGCCGCCGACTACCCGGCGCTGGAACAGGCATTCACCGATATCCAGGATATCGGCGCGCCTGTATGGAGAGACCAATCATGAGTGTCATCAGCTATCAGGAAGCCGCCCTGCAGGCCGTGGCCGAGGAAATGCGGCGGGATCATCGGGTCTGGGCTCTGGGTGAGGATCTAGGCCGGGGCGGCGTATTTGGTCAATACCGCGGCTTGCTCGAAGAATTCGGCCCCCAGCGTATCGCCGATACGCCTATCTCGGAGGCGACCATCATGGGCGCCTCGGTCGGCGCGGCCCTGGTCGGCACACGGCCTGTTGTGGAAATGCGCTTTGCCGATTTTGCCTTGTGCGCGGTCGATGAAATGGTCAATCAGGCGGCCAAGGCGCGCTTCATGTTTGGCGGTCAGGCTCGGGTCCCCATGGTGATCCGCCAACCCAGTGGTATGTGGCGCTCGTCCGCGGCGCAACATTCCCAGTCGCTTGAGGCCTGGTATGCCCATATACCGGGTCTGGTCGTCGTCGCGCCCTATACCCCGGCTGACAACAAGGGCCTTTTAAAGTCAGCGATCCGTTGTGATGATCCGGTGATTTATATCGAGCATAAAGACAACTGGGCCCTTGAAGGCGAGGTGCCGGACGAAGCCGATTATCTGGTGCCTCTGGGCCCGGCGCGCCTGGCCCGGACCGGCAATGATCTGACCCTGGTGACATGGTCCAAAATGGTTGGTGTGGCGGAAAAGGCCGCCGCTTTGGCATCATTGCAGGGCATGGAGATCGAGGTGATCGACCTGCGCACCATATGGCCATGGGATCAGGAATTGGTTTTCGCCTCGGTGGCGAAAACCAAACGTCTGATGGTGGTGCATGAGGCGGTACAGGTTGGCGGTTTCGGAGCGGAAATTGCCGCCACCGTGGCCGAGCACATGGCCCATGTGCTAACCGCACCGATCTGCCGCATGGGCGCGCCCCGCGCGCCGATCTCTTACGCGAAACCGTTGGAAAATCAATTGCGTATCACGCCGGAGCAAATCGTTGCCACCGCCTCGCGACAAATCGGGCATTAGGCAAAGTATGCCTCTGTAGTACCTTAAAAAGCGGCGTACTACCTTTGGCCCTATCAAGGAAGGCATACCTCTAAGCCATTAATAATAAGTGAAAAAGTGGCCTTTAATGAATATTGCGCTGCCGGCTCTTTATGCTTATGTTCAATAAGTACTACCGGTAGAAATGTTTTTATATAGCAGGCTGAGATCCGATGGCACGGCAACCCCCATGGAGCGTAAAGGGCGTCCGCCCTGAATGTCGCGAGGCTGCGAAAGTAGCGGCCCGGAGATCCAATCTAACGATTGGTGAATGGCTGAACGTCGCCATCATGAACGCGGCAAAACGATCGGTTCAGGGCGAAAGCAAGGAGTCTGCGAGCCATCAACTGCCCGCCCTGCCGTTAAGCGAATTGACCCAGGCCATCGAAACCCTGTCCGAGGGCATTCGTCTGCAAACTCGGCACTCGAAGAAAGAAAACGGCGTGGACAGTGACCTGGTGGAAAAAACCATAGCGCCCGTGATCGAAAGCGTCCGCAAGTTGGAAAAGGACGTCGAGGCCAAAATCAATGCTCTGGAGCTGGGCGACCACGTCGGCCCCATGCAGGGTCGGATGCGGGAGGCAGAGGAGAAGGCGGACCGGGCCAGTCTGGCCCTGGCGCCATTGGAGCGCAAGGTCATGCGCATGGCGCAGGAGCTGGAAAAGCAAAGGGCCGCCACGGCCCCGGAACCACCACGGCGTGGACTGTTATCGCGGGTGTTCGGGCGCTAGCGGAACCAAACGCCGGGAGGGGAAAACGTGTACGCCCTCCTGCCCCAATAAATAGACCTTGAATGCGCCTGGGAATAGTGGTCCGAACGCGGGATCCCCTACATCCAAGCCACCGGCATAGGCGCCAAACGCCGGCAGGACGGCTCGCAGATTATCGGAAATAAAACAGCGCCGGGTCAAACGCCGACCTCGCAGGCGCACGCTGGCCTTTGGGTGCAGGTGGCCTGCAATCTCTCCCGCCTCGCCCCCGGCGGCCCGATGCCGCAAGGTCAGCGGGCCCAGTTTCAGCTCCACCACCCCGTTGCCGCCCAGACGCGTCGGCGGCTGGGGATCGTGATTGCCGCCAATCCACAACCACTCCCGTGACTGGGTCAAGCGCTGAATCGAGAGCCGATCGCCCGCACTCAAACGCGCCTCGGCATGGGGATCGTGAAAGCTATCGCCCAGACAGGCCACCGTGGCCGGATCAAGCGCCATGACGACCGCCGCCAGCCGGCGCAACGTGGCCGCGGTATCATAGGGTGGCAGGAAATGGCCCCGCGCCGCCCGGGATGAACCTTTTTCGAGATGCAGATCGGCAACCATCAACAAGGATTGTTCGGGCCAGAATAAGGCCCCGGATTGATGCGGTACTAATGTTGTCCCATTGACCAACATGTCCTGCTTCTAACCCAATCGCGGTGCAATTGAAACGGCCTATCGATTGGGGCATTGAATGGGGCAGAGTCATATCGACGCCGATCAAAGAAGACCACGCTGCCAATGCGCTGCGCCTGGAGCGAAGACGTGATCAATTCCCGGCCCGTTATACCAACCATGCAAGCTGTCTTGGCTACTTATCCTGTTTGGACGGTTTGAAGCGGTATGGTACAAAATCCAACATCACCATGAAATGGCGTCATCGACGCTGTCTCTAGTAAAAGGCACATGAAACGCGCCTGTTCGCCTTGGCAGGCGGCCGCCCTTCATGGAACTTTTCCATCGCCCAGGATTGATCCGTAAACAATGCTCGACAGGCGCCTGCTAACTTTCTCTCCCATCGCGGTCAGGCTCTGCCTTTTTATTGTCGTCGGCTTCACCATCAGCCGCGCCGTCATCGCTACCCAGATCGTTAGTACAGGCTGGCGTGAGGCCCCGGTTGAATACGTCATGGCGATTTTGTCGGGCGCGATCAGAGATAGTCTGGTGGCGATCCTGCTGACCGCCATCGGCCTATCTATTACCGGCTGGACCAGAAGTTGGCGGCTGACACGGCCCATCGGGCACGCCATCATGATTGCTTTCCTATTCAGTCTGATATTCACCTTCATCGCGGAGGTCTATTTCTGGAATGAATTTTCGGACCGCTTCAATGGTATCGCGGTCTATTACCTTCTGTTCCCCAGGGAGGTAATCGGCAATCTCGAGGAATCCTTCGATCTCTCCTATTATTTGCCTCTTGTGCTGATCGCGGCGACGGCTATCTGGTGGCCGAACCGGAAAGCCCTTGGTGCCTTCCTGCGGCCCGCCGCGGCTCCGCTTGGAACGCTGGAGCGGATCGTCCGTCTGGGGCGTACGTTGGCTTTCCTAGCGCTGGCCGTGGCCATAGTCAGCGCCCTGCCGGTCCGCATTAGCGACAACCGGGAAGTGGACTTGCTGGCCACGAACGGCCTGATAACCATGGCCGCGGCCGCCCTGAACAATGATACCGACTATGCCGGTGTGTACCCAACCCTGCCGCCGGAAGTTACGCTGCCGATCCTACGCAGGATCGTCGCGCAAGATAATACGTCCCTTCTGGATACGGTGGAAAACCGTTATGGCATTTTACGTCATATCGATAACGGCGCAGTAGCCAAACGACTGAACATCGTTCTGGTCACCGAGGAGACCTATGGCTCGGTCTTCGTCGACAGCCTGGATAACCGCCTGGACGATCCAATTTCGCCTGATCTGGACAACTTGGCCAGGGATGGCTTGATGTTCACCAATATCTATGCCTCCGGCGACCGCACCGTCCGTGGCCTGGAAGCAACCGAGACTGCGTTCCCGCCTATTCCAGGCATTGCCACCTCCCGCCGCCCTGGCGCCGACGGCATGCATTCCCTGCCACATCTGCTGCAACAGTTCGGCTACGGCAGCGCCGTGCTGTATGGCGGCAACCCCAGTTTCGATAATATGGGAACCTTCTGGAAGGGCATCGGCTTTGACCAGGTCTGGGGTGAAAGTGATGTCCGGCATGACAGTTTCACCACCATATGGGGCGTCTCGGACGAAGATTTATTTACCGAGGCCCTGCGCCGCATGGACGAGGAAACGGCGAAAAACAAGCCGGTACTTTTAACCCTGATGACGGTATCCAACCATCGGCCCTACAAGTTTCCGCAAACGGTCATCAAATGGGATGAACGCCTGGGGCGCATTCAAAATACGGCCCGCTATGCGCAATGGGCATTTGTCGACTTCGTCAAGCGGGCGCGCGAAAAACCCTGGTTCGCCGATACGGTTTTTATATTCGTCGGCGATCACGGTACGAAAGTGAATGGCGCGGCAGCGGTCCCCGTGCATTCGTTCCGTGTGCCCCTGCTATTCTACGCACCGAACCACATCAAACCGGGTCGCGACGAGACCTTGGGCGCGCAGATCGATTTAATTCCCACATTGATGGGACTGCTGGGAATCAGTTACAACAGCCCCTTCTTTGGCGTTGATTTAAGGCGCGTGGAAAAAGGCAAAGGCCGCATCGCCATCGCGCATAATTTCTCCATCGCCTACGGACGTCCGGGCCACATTGTGGTCCTGGAACCGAATGGCTCGGTAAAAGGCTATCGTTTCAAACCGGGCACAGCCGACATGCAATCCGAGGCGCCCGACCCCGCAATTCTGCGTGAGGCTATCGCCCAGACCCAGGAAGCCCATAGAATGTTCTATGCTGGCGCCTATCATTGGAAATAGGTGCGATGTTACGTCTTTACCACGCAGCACGTTACTCCCTGATGGGGCTGGCATCGGCTTGGCGGACCGAAGCCGCCTTTCGTCAAGAAGTCGTACTATTCATGGTCCTGGCGCCCCTGGGCTGCTGGCTCGGCGAAAGCGGGATCGAGCGCGCACTGCTGGTTGGCCCGCTATTGCTTGTGCTAATCGTCGAGCTTCTGAATAGTGGATTGGAAGCAGCGATTGATCGCATTGGCCCGGAAATCCACCCCTTATCCAAGCAGGCCAAGGATGTCGCCTCGGCCGCCGTCTTCGTCAGCTTGATAACCGCCGCCGCAATATGGGCGCTGGTCCTGATCTAGAGCAACTTTCAATCAATTGGATTCGCTTTGGCGATCCAAGTGATTGGTTCAATTGCTCTTTTCTTGAGCGTTCGAGCATGTTTAGAAAAAACATGCTCTAGGGTCTGTTGAGATTCATCGGGCATTTATGATGGCCGAGCATAGATAAATCATGGCCTCGAAGCTGATATCTGTTTTGCAGGCTCTCATGGCGATGCCTTTGAATTCCTTTAGTTTGCCGAAGAAGTTCTCGATCAGATGGCGCCATTTGTAGATTTCCTTGTCGATGTTCAGAGGCTTGAGACGTCGTGGGTGCTGTGAGATGACAATTTGCGCGCCGCGCTCGTTCATCTCCTCTATGATCCAGTTCGAATCAAAGGCCTTGTCCGCGATGAAGCCGCCGAATTCAATGTCCTTGATGAGCGGAGCGACGCCGACGGTATCGAAGCGTTGTCCGGGCAGCAAGACAAAGCGAACCAGATTGCCCAACGCATCGGTCAAGGCCAGGATCTTGGTTGTCATGCCGCCCTTTGACTTGCCTATGGCTTGGCTTTGAGTCCCCCCCTTGCGCCTTGTCCGTGGCGGTGGACCTTGACGATGGTGCCGTCGATCATGGCGAATTCCATATCGGGCTCATCCGACAGGGCATCGAAAATGCGTTGGAAAACACCCGCTTCGACCCAATAACGAAAGCGTACGAAGATGCTGTTCCAATTGCCGAAACCTGGCGGAAGGTCGCGCCAGGGGCTGCCCGTGCGAGCCTTCCATAACACCGCCTCCAGAAATAATCGCCCATCACCGCCGGTCCGGCCAGGATCTGATTTCTTGCCCATACAATGGGGTTCCATCAGTTCCCATTGACGGTCAGTGATAACAAAACGCTCTTTACGCATCCAAACCTCCTGCAAAAGGAAGCTTGAATCACATTTCAGAGTCCGTGTGAATCCTGAATCTCAACAGGCCCTAATCCACAAACAGATGATCGGCGACGAAAGGATTGGACTGCCGTTCGTGGCCAAAGGTTGACAGGGGACCGTGGCCGGAGACGAATGTCGTATCATCCCCCAGGGGCCAAAGCTGTTCCCGGATGGAGCGGATCAGGGTGTCATGGTCGCCCCGGGGCAGGTCGGAACGGCCCACGGAACCTTGGAATAGAACATCACCGACCAATGCAACTTTGGCCCCGGCGTCATGAAAAATGATATGGCCGGGCGTGTGGCCGGGACAATGGCGCACGGTCATTGTTTCATTGCCAAACACAACCGTATCGCCATTGTGCAACCACCGTGTGGGGGTAAAGGGGCGGGCTTCGGACAGGCCGTATTTGGCGCCCTGCGCGGCCAGTGCGTCGATCAGGAATTGGTCGTCCTCGTGGGGGCCTTCAATGGGTACACCCAGGCGTTCAGCCAGTTCGGCGACGCCGCCTGCGTGATCCATGTGGCCATGGGTGACCAGAATTTTTTCCACCTTGATGCCGTGCTCTTCGATGGCCCTTTGCACCTGATCCAGATCGCCGCCGGGATCAACGACGGCGCCGGCCATGGTGTCTTCACACCAGATGATGGTGCAATTCTGTTGAAACGGTGTAACCGGGATGATGACGGCTTTCATGTCTTGGCTTCTCTACTTCGCAAGGCGGCGTTGCGCCTGGCGCAGAATGTCGCGATTACCCCGGTGCCAGCTGACGGCGAGACTATAACGGCGCATACGCCAGCCGTCGCCGGCACGCACCATGTCGCAGGTGTAATAGCCGCCGACGGTGTATTCCGGATCACTTTTCGCATCATCCAGACGATGCACCGCCTGTAGGTAAGCGATCAACGTGGCCCTGTCGCCGTCGATCTTGTGGACGTGATTGGCGGTCATGTGCTGGGTCGCATCCAGCCCTTCGATGGTGCTTTTGATGGCGGCGACCCAGGTATCCCGGCCCCTGACCACCTCGCGCCCGCTGAAGGAGCGAAAGTCGGCCTCCAGATCCTCGGTGAAGCAGGTTGCCAGCAGATCCCAATCGCGGGTATCGATGGCGGTAGCGTAGGTGTGGAGAACCTGGCTGATATCGGCCCGGTCGACCAGCAGTTGTACATGGGCAGCGGTTGCTGGGGCATCGGTCATGGGAACCTCGCGGATTGCCGGCAGGATTTATCCAACTGGCTGACTGGCCAGATTAAAAAAAAATAGCCTAACAATCGCTCATAGTTAGATCAAACAATTCCGAAACATGTTGCGGCTCCCGCAGACAAAGTGACAATGGGAACGAAGGGGCAGCGTAGTTCGAAACAAAATTCAAGACTTTTTCTTGGCTTGTTGTAGGCGGCGGGATTGAAGTTCGAGACAATTTTTTCGATCTCTCTCTCTGTGTGTGTGTGTGTGTGTGTGTGTGTGTGTGTGTGTGTGTGTATTCTATCAAGCCGCACTGTTAGGAGTTTAATATGGTCATAAGGTGGGGGAACAGGTCGGCGCGATTGCGGGGCTGGCAACTGCTTTGGCTGGCTACTCTGGTGGTATTGCCTCTTGATACAGGGGCCAATGAGGCGATACCGGATGCTGCCGATCCCTATCTGCTGTTGCGAGGCGTCGATACGATCCAGCCAACCCTAGATTGGCTGACCCCGGCCGAGCCCACGACGGTGCAGCCTTATCCTGCCAACGGCGCCGTGGTAAAGCAATCGCCGCCGGTCATTCGCTGGCCTCATAACGGCGATATGTCGGTCTGGGAAATCAATATCAAGCTCAGCGACGGTGGCGAACTGAGCCGCATCGCGTCTGAGAACTGGCTATTTTTGGAGCGCGCGCTGCCAACTGGACGGCAGGCATGGCGTTTGCGCGGCTGGCCGAAAAGCGGCGGCGCCACTGACTGGAGCGATTGGCGCCACTTCATGGTGCCGCGCCATGCCCGCACCTTCGTGGTGCCTGAATTCGAAGACTTGTTCGAAAGGGCAAGTCAAAAGGCCCACCCGCGGATAATGCCTGATGGCGAAGCCTGGCGTCGGTTGTTGACTGCGATCCAGTTCGGCGAACGGCACGACGCGTTCGAGACATTGCGCCGCCGGGTCGATGCCGATATTCTGGGGCAGCTAATGCAGCAAGAGCCGCCCAAGGCGACATTCGAAGTCGAAGATTTCTATGAGAAACGCCGTGTCGGCGTGGACATTGGCCGTGTCGTTTATCGCGAGGCGACTGCGGCCCGGCTTGCCGCCTATGTCTGGATTGGCAGCAAGGACCGGCGTTACCTGGACGAGGCCATGCGCCGCGCCCGACATTTGGCGACCTGGAATCCACGGGGCAGTACCGGTCGGCGCTCGCAGGATAGCATCTCCCGCGAAATTGCCCTGACCCTGGCGACGGTGCTTGATCTGACCCATGAATTTTGGGCGGACGAGGATCGTGCCCGTATCCTGGCTTCGATCACCACCCGGACAGGGGATTTGTTCGAACATTATATCGCGGCGGTTCGAATGCCGCTCGCCCGGATGCCTTACAATTCCCATGGTTTTCGCCATTCGGGGGCCATTGCGTCTATCGCGTCGCTTTTGGCAGGCGACGTCGCGGAGGCGCGTGACTGGTTTTTTCGTACCCTGCCCGTCTATCTTGCCATGAACAACCCCTGGGGCGGCGATGATGGCGGCTTTGCGAACAGCCTCAACTATGCCAACTGGAACGTGTCGGCCCACTTGCGGTTTGGTGACATTCTGGAAGGGGCTACGGGTTTGGCACTACGGCGCACGGCCTGGCTGCAGGAAGTTGGCCAGTATTTGCGCTATTTCGCGCCCAGCGGAACACCAGACAATGTATTCGGCGATGGCCATGAACATGACAGCGGCAAGTTTTGGCGGCGTTTGGCGAATATCTATGCCCAACGCGTAGCCCGGCCGTACTATCGGTCCTATGCCAAGGAGTGGGGTGCGGCGACCGCAGATCCGGCCTGGATATACGCACCCTTGTCGGCAGCATCGGACACCGCCTCGGGCGGTCTCCCGCTGCCATCGCCAAATGCCGCGCACTTCCCGTCGATCGGCTGGACGGCGATGCACAGCGATTTGGGCAATTCAGAGCGAAATTCCGTCTATTTCTTATCCTCTCCCTATGGTTCCTTCAATCATTCGCACGCCGCCCAGAACAGCTTTGTGGTTCATTCACGGGGCCGCAGCCTGGCCATTTCCTCGGGCTATTATGATTTCTACGGTTCCGATCATCACAACCAATGGAGCCGCCAAAGCAAATCCAAGAATACCATCACCTACGATGGCGGCATGGGACAGCCAGTCGACGCAATGTCGGCGAGGGGCCAGACCGTGGCGTTCTCGCACAATATGGATATCGACTTCGTGGTCGGCGACGCGACCCGCGCCTATGGCAAGGGCACGCGCCAAGCGCTTCGCACTCTGGCCTATCTGCGGCCCAATGTTATCCTGGTCTACGATCGGTTGGAGGCCGACCAGCCCCGGCGTTGGGAGTGGAATATTCACGCCAAGAACCAGATACTGAACTATCGCCCGAACGCGATTGGCATCAGCAACTGGCCGGCATCTCTGTGCATTGAAATGATCGCCGGCCCGGCCACGCAATTTTCCCAGAACGACCGTTTCAGCGCTGAACCGGACGCAAAGATTGCGGATTATCCGGCCCAATGGCACGGCGTCTTCACCGCCACTGCGCCGGTGCGGGCGGCGCAGTTCCTGGCCTTGATGACAGTGGACTGTGTTCCAACCGCCGTCACGCGGATTGCAACGCGGGAAGACGGCGGCTACGATCTAACCCTCGAGGGACAGGACTTCACGATCGATGGGACGGGGGTCCGGCGGCGATAGTCGGCCGTCCCTGCCAGCACCTCAGCCCATTTTTCCGCTATCGCATGACCGCAGCCGTACGATTGCCGACGATCACCTCAAAGTCCGCGCCGACTATTGCTCCTGCCCGCGTCGTTGTTTCGCGACCCGATTGCGCAAAGCATCCCAACCTGCCCTAATGCTGCCTAGACCGGCAAGACGAGATAACTAACGGCCAAAGAGACTAGGATTTTGGAGCCGAGGCCAGAGTCTGCATCAGGCGAGGTCCAAATCGAGGAGAGACGATGTGCGTGATTATCAGACCCTGGATCTTGTTCGCGACGGCGCCACCGACTGGCTAACCTTTAATCGGCCGGAACGATTGAATGCCTTCAACCCTTTGATGGTCGACGAGCTTCTGGATTATTTCGAGGACACGAAAAGCGCGCCGGAAACCCGCATTATCGTAATTCGCGGGGCCGGGCGCGCTTTTTGCGCCGGCGCGGATGTAAAGGATTTCATGAAGACCATTGCCAAAGGCGGGGAGGCGGACTTCCAGGTCCAGCGGAAAGTTTCCAGTATTATCTATGCCATGCGCCGTTGTCCGCAGCCGATTATTGCCTTGGTTCATGGTGCTGCCACCGGTGGCGGGTTTTCGCTCGCGTTGGCCGCCGACATTCGCATCGCAGGTCTCAGCGCGCGCATGAATTGCGCATTTATCAAGATTGGCTTGACCGGCGCCGATATGGGAACGAGCTTTCATTTACCCCGGCTGGTCGGCACTTGTAACGCGGCCGCGCTGATGTACACCGGGCGTTTCATTGGTGCGGTCAAGGCGGAGCGTATCGGTCTCGTAAACGATGCGGTCGAGGATGAGGACATGCTGGAAGTTGCGCAGGGCTATATTCGGGAAATGTTGGCCACGGCGCCACTTGGCCTGCGGTTGACCAAAGATGCGCTGAATGCAGCAATCGACGCGCCCTCCTTGACTGCGACACTCGCCCTGGAAGACCGCAATCAAGTTATGACAATAAACAGTCCTGATCTGGCAGAGGGCCTGGCCGCGTTGCGCGAACACCGGCCGCCGAAGTGGAATTGAAGCCTTGCGTTTTCCTCGGCGCGTTCGAACCTCCAGAGCAATTTTTAGCTAATGGCGCCGCGAACGCGACTTAAGGTATTGGTTCAATTACTCCAATCTTAAAGAGTTTGAGCATGTTTCAAGGAAACATGCTATAGGCAAAAACGCCTTTGTCGATCATGACCCTGCTGCTTCGCTCTTGAGCTTTTCGGCCACATTGGCGCGCAACAGGTGCTTTTGCACTTTACCGGTGGCAGTTATCGGTAGGGCGTCGACCAGTTCTATGCGTTCGGGAAGTTTTTGGATGGCGAAGCCGTGCTCATTCCGCAGGTAAGATACAAGGTCATGCAGACTGGGTTCCGTGCCCATGACCGGAACAATATAGGCGCAGGCCTTCTCGCCAAGCCGTGCGTCAGGCATGGCCACCACGGCGACATTCTGCACCGAAGGATGGGTAAGCAGCAGGTTTTCAACTTCAACGGCACTGATATTCAGGCCGCCGCGAATGATGATATCCTTGAGCCGACCGGTGACTCGCAGGTAGCCGGCTTCATTGATCGTGCCCAGATCCCCTGAACGGGAAAAACCATCCTTGGTGAACAGCTCGGCGGTCAGGTCCGGTTGCCGGTAATATTCTATCATATGTCCCGGGCCCTTGTAGCAGAGGTCGCCTTCCTCGCCTGGCCGGACCGGGTTCCCGTTCACGTCGACGGCTGCGATCTCCACGCCGGCGGGCGCGCAACCGTCTGAAGTCGTCGACAATTCCGGGTCACTGCCGGTATTGCACATGGTGGTGAGAAAGTTTTCAGTGCGCCCATAGAGGCTCAGCACCTCCAAAGTCGGGAAAACATTTCGCGATCGTTCGAACACGGACGCCGGGATCGGCGCGCCTGCCGCCACCCAAAGCCGAAGGCTGCTTATATCGTGGATGTCGGGGTCATAGGCATCAAGCAGCATCTGCAGGAAGGGCGTTGCCGTCATCGCGGTGGTGCAACCGTGTTTTTCAATTCGACCCGGCGCTTCGATCGGATCCCACGACTCCATAAGATGGGTCTTGCCACCTGCGAACAAAGGGATAAGCACACTGGTCATATAGCCCGTGCCATGGGTGATGGGAGAGGGGCCGAATGCCACGTCGCTTGCCCCGTAACCAAGGCCGTGTGCGATCACTCGCACCGAATAGGCAATGGTGTTCCAGGTATGAAAGCAACCCTTGGGCCGCGCGGTCGTTCCGGACGTGTAAATAATGAGATGGCCGTCGTCGGCGCCAGGAGCGGCGCCAAGCTCGACAAGGAGTGCATCGAGTTCGCCGTCAACCAGCAGTGACGACATCGGCTGGGCGCCATTGTCGGGTTCGGACGCGCGCGCCAGGTAAACAGACCCGACGTCGGGGCAGTCATCAAGTATTTCGTGGTACATGGCCGAGAAGTCGAAACCGCCGAACGCTTTGCAGGTGATCGCGGCACGGGCGCCGGAATGCTGGAGGATGTAGCTGACTTCGTCATGGCGGTAGATCGGCATGATCGGCACCACGATGGCCCGGCACCGTGCCACGGCCACAACGGCGGTAATGAAGTCGGTCCAGTTCGGCAGTTGGATGACAACGCGATCACCGGCCTGTATGCCGGAGCGGGCAAGACCCGCAGCCGTGCGATAGGCGCAGTCGCGCAACTCGGCGAAGGTAAGCGCAGCGGACCCGTCGGTCACGAAAACATCGTCGGGCCGTTTGCTTGCCCAATGGTCAACCACGTCAATAAGAGTTTGGCCGGTCCAGTAACCAGCCTCGTAAAAGGACCTGATCTCTTCAGTGGTATAGCAATCGGCGATGCTTGGCAGATCATGCGTCATGGCGCACTCCTTGGAGGAAACTCAGTTCGCTACCGCCGACAGGCTGTCCAAATCCGACATTGCCGTTGCGATGCGGGAAATCGTTTTCAAAGTGGTTGCTTCGGTCTGCATGGCTGGCAGGTACGGTGAATGGCATAGCGTAATTGTCCACATCCAGAACGCATGCAGCATTTGCCGCCGGTAGTCATCCCACGCCTGGTCAAAGGGAATGTCGCTTCCTACGGCAACACTCAACCGCACGAGATAACGTTGCAGTAAATCACGCTCCCAGGCGCGCCGGTCTTCGGGCGTCAATGCCGCCGATAGCATATACGATACATCGCGCGACCAGTGTCCCTTGGTCAGGCACTGCCAGTCGCACAAGCCCATGGCGCCATCGCCAGTCCGATACCAGTTGCCGATGTGAACATCTGAATGGAGCAGGCAGCGCGGCCCTGTTTCATGGATTGACGCCGCGGCGATCGTCGCCGGCCAAATGCGGTTTCGCTGATCGACGATATCCCGCGGAATTACCGCGCTGGCCCGCTTAACGGCCTGTTGGGTATAGTGCTCGGTCTTCATCTTGAGAGAGCCGATACGAAACCAGTCGGCAAAATTCGCAACCCAGCGAAATTCACTCTCAAGGCGCGGGCTTTCGTACAAGTGAGCGTGAAGTCTTGCCAATAGATCGATCATGTCCTCGGCCATTTCCCGGCTCACACGGGTTTGAGCATCGCAGAAATGAGCATTTTTCGTTGCGGCTGTATCTTCCATCACATTCACGCAGGCCAGCGTTTGCCGGTCAAATGCCGCGTGATAACCGATCGGCGTTTCGATATTCAATCCCGGTCTGATGCGCATGTAGAACTGTCCTTCGGCTCGCGCCGTGCCGTTGTATCCCCCCATCATCCTGGTGACCAAGGTCGGTAGGGACTTTGTAAATACCGCTTCGGGAAGTCCCGCTTCCTTGCCTTTTTCGTTGTATGTCAATTGAAAACGATGCCGTTGGTGCGTGCCCTTGGAGGCGGAAATCAACCGCTGTCCGATCACTTCAGCACCCGGCGTCTCCGCACATAGTATGGCTGTCCACCAGGCCGGGGTGATGGCGTCTACCGACGACGGTACGTCTTCCAAGGTGACGGCTTTGGGTTGGAGAATACGATCCCGCAACAGTTGCCGGGACACACGAAGTGCCACGGCAGCCGGAGCGTTGGACCAGTTTTTCACCATTGCCTGTGCGCCAGCCATCCGACGCTGCATGCCACCATTATAGCGTTCCCCATATCAACCGATGATTTCCTATGCCCGTGCGTGCGCGGCGCGGTCGCGGGCAATAATCAATTTCATGATTTGGGCCGTGCCGTCGCCGATCTCCATCGACATTACGTCGCGCAACCGTTGTTGATGCGACAGATCCATGGAATAGCCATAGTGGCCAAAGGTCAATAAGCATTGATGGATTGCATCCACGGCGGTCTTTGGGCCCAACCATTTGCACATGGCCGCTTCCGCGGTATGTGGCAGGCCGGCATCACGCAAGCCAAGGGTGTGATGGCACAGCACCCGCGCGGCGGCGATCAAGGTTTCCGCTTCGGCGAGGGGGAAGCTGACGCCTTGAAATTCGGCCAGCGGTTTCCTGAAGGCCTGACGCTCATTGATGTAACGCCAGCTTTCATCCAGCGATGCCTGTGCCGATCCCAGGCACAATAAGCCCAAAAGAGCGCGGCTGTAATCAAAGCCCTGCATAACCTGGGCAAAGCCTGTCCCCTCATCTCCCAGGCGATGGCTGTCAGGTACGAAAACACCATCGAAGAACAGCGAACCGCGCCCGATCGCACGATTTCCCAGGTCGCGAAAACGGGTTCTGCTGAGGCCTTTGCTGCCGCCTGGAACAAGAAACGCGCTCACGCCCCGGGCGCCGTCCTCCGCCAATCCGGTTCTGGCGAAAACAATTATCCCGTCGGCCTGGCCGGCCGAGGTGATCGATGTCTTTTCGCCATTGAGAAAATAGCCGCCGGCGCCGCGCCGCGCCGACAGCCCGATATTGGCGGCATCCGAACCACCGCGTGGTTCGGTTAGCGCCAGGCTCACCAGTGCTTCGCCGGCGACAATGCGCGGAACCCAGTCCGCCGCGACGTCTTCGTCGGCATTGGCGGCAATAATTTGCGCCATCAAAGAGCCGGTTACAGCCAGTGATCCCATGTTGAAATCGCCATACGCCAGGGCTTCGGTGATGATCCCGGCGACCGTGCAGCGCAATCCAAGGCCGCCCAGCTCCTTGGAAACCTCCGGCGCGATCAAGCCCAGCGCCCCTAATTCACGCATCAGGCCACGATCGACGACGGCATCATGGGTGTCTCGGTGCATATAGCCGGGGGCAAGTTTTTCGCTCGCGAAACGTTGAGCGAGCGACTGAATAGCCTTCTCTTCGTCATCCAAAATCATGTCGCCCACCAAAAGTGCTATTTTGCAGCACCCAAATCTTGGACGTAGTCATATGTGTCAGTCAATTCAGGTGTTGGACGCCAGCGCGGTTTAGGGTCGTGGGACACGAACTCATCCGCCGTGCCTGGGGTGATCCCGATAGCTGAAAGTTCGAAACCGCGGAAGTGTAGGTGCGGGGATCCACGCAAAGCAATGTCGAGGCTCAGGCAACAGCCGCTGACGATGCCGACTATCTTTTTGATGTCTGGGCATTGTCGGAACCGGACAGGCGTCCCCTTGTCACCGTCCGGCCGCCGCCTGTGAAATCTCCTATTATCGAAGCATCAGTTCGACTAATTTCTCAATTCGATTAGAATTTCCAGCAACGGATTATTGAACCGGAGACTGAAACCGGTTGGCTGTTGGCGAATGTCCGCGGCGAGCGCGCAAGGCATGAGCCGCGTCGATCGCGGTCCCTCGGCCACCCGTATGCTTATCCCCGGCATTGGATCCGGAAGGTCCATCCATGGATCCCCATGCGATAAAATTCGAGAAGACGAAACAGACGCATCAGAACAAAGGAAGCGCATCATGGGTAGCGACTACAGGGACATATTGTTCGATATCAAGGATTATGTTTGCACCATCACCATCAATCGACCCAAGGCCCTTAATTCCTTCACGGGCGATACGATCCTCGAGTTGGAGGACGCGGTGAAACGCACCTACGACGATCGGAATGTCGGTGTCGTGGTGCTGACCGGTGCCGGTGACCGGGCCTTTAGCGCGGGTGGCGATGTCAACTGGGAAGCCGATGGCGGGCTGGAGGACACGGAATGGCGTTTGGGGCGGTATATCGTTGATTGCCCAAAGCCGGTAATCGCCCGGGTGCCCGGCTATGCCATCGGCGGCGGCAACCATCTGGCCTATCTCTGTGACTTTACGATTGCCGCCGCGCATGCCCGCTTTGGCCAGACCGGACCCAGAGTCGGTTCGCCGGCGAGCGGCTATCCGGTTTCCCACTTGGCTAATATTCTGGGTCATAAACGGGCCCGTGAGATGTGGATGCTGACCCGCCAGTATAGCGCCCAGCAGATGCTGGATTGGGGCCTGGTCAACGCCGTCGTGCCCATGGAACAACTCGACGACGAGGTTGCCAAGTGGTGTGGAGAACTTATGGCCTTAAGCCCCTCTTGCCTGAAGGTACTGAAGGCCAGCTTCCGTATCCACATGGAACCGATCATGGGCGACCGGATGGCGGACATCGTGGACCGGGTGGCGCCCGGTTATCATCAATCCGGAGAGCAGCAGGAAGGCGCGGCGGCATTTCTAGAGAAGCGTGCACCGGACTTCAGCCGCTGGCGCTGACGGTTTCGCTTCACAGGTAGAGCGGGGAAGCGATGGGGGCGGTAGTCTTCCGTCAAAGGTGGTGGGTGCTGATGCGGCCGGCCTCCGGGATGGGGGCCAAAAATCCATGCTGTTTTTGTAGCACGACATGGCAAGCGAGGTCCGATGGAACTGCCTCTGAATAACACGCTTAAAATCGGCGTGAACACGATGCATCGGCGCAGCGAGCCCAGCGCCGGACAATGGCTGCCGCAGATCGACGATCTGGTCCGGATGGTCGAACAGGTTGACCGGCACGGCTACGATTCCTTCTGGTGCGGCGACCATATCTCCATGGAAATCCCCTTTCTTGATCCGCTGCTGCAGATCGCTCAAGCCGCGGTGGCGAGCCGGCGTTTGCTGTTTGGAACCTCGGTTTACCTGCTGCCGCTGCGGCACCCGACCCTGTATGCGGCGGTGACAAATTAGGCCACGGAGGCGGCGGATAATCCGCCGCGGGCGGAACCCGACCCCTGTGGCGAAACAGATCGCGACTATTGATCTTCTGACCGAAGGCCGCTTCATTTTCGGTGTGGGCGTGGGCGGCGAATTTCCCAAGGAATACGAGGCGTGCGGCGTGCCGCGGCACGAGCGCGGCGCCCGCCTTTCCGAAGGTATTGCGGTGCTGCGCAAACTCTGGACCGGCGAGGCCGTAAGTAACGGGGGCAAGTTCTATCCGTTCGAGGATGTGCGGATGACACCGCCACCCGCACAACCAGGCGGACCGCCGATCTGGTGCGGTGGGCGGGCCGGGG